>DASRZY010000208.1:0-23247 GCA_035685905.1 Syntrophales bacterium | reverse complement strand
AGGTGAAAATGCATGCTCGGTCGGCACCCGGGACTGGCTCCGAGGCCCTCAAAAAGCCCTGTTTTTGAAAGAAACGTTCAACCGGGGATGAACGAAACATGGAAAGAAGGGACAAGGGACCAGGGGATAGGGACGAGGGTACAGGGAAAAACAGATAGCCGACAGTTGGCAGCTCACAGCCGACAGCCAAATACGAAAAGCCAACAATGAATCTTTACTGTAGACTGTGGGCTATTGGCTCCAGGTGGCATGTGTTATAAATGATTATGACGTATTTGGAAAAGGAGGGTTGGAAATGAAGAGGATTCTTTCAGGTATTTTATTGTCGGTGTTGATGCTGTGCGTCGTTCACGGAGCCGCAAAAGCGCAGGAAATGAAACTGACGGACCCGGGTGGGGAGGGCATGGTCGTCCTTGACAAGGGGACCTTTGTTGAGGTGCGTGACCGAGGGCCCGGTTACCACAGCGTCATTCTCTACGAAGTCGTGAAGGGGAAAATCCGGGTTGTCGATGCCGTGAGGGTCAACAGCGATTTCACTAAAGATCCACCCGTCATTCGGTACTCGCGTATAAACGATATCAAGGAACAATAAAAAAGGCACGAGGTCCGAGGAACGAGGAGCGAGGTACATCTCAAATCCTCGGTCCTAGATCCTCGCGCCTCGATCCTTTCATTGCTAGCCCCGGGGCCAGACCTTTTTGAAGGCCGTTTTCGGGAAGAAGCAGTGCGGGCATTCCTCGGGGGGCTCCGGTCCGTAATGCATGTGACCGCAAATCCGGCAACGCCAGGCGATCGTGTCTTTCTTTCCCTCGGCCGCCTCGAGATGCACATCGTGCTTCGCCAGCAACGGGAAGTCTTCGATCGGGGGCATCACGGGCTTGTAGCCGTCGAGAACGTAGCGCGACACCACGACGCGCTGGATCTCGCTCGTTCCTTCATAGATCATGGGAAGACGCATGTCGCGCAGGAGCTTTTCGATGGGGAAGAGCCGCGTGTAGCCGTAGCCGCCGAATATCTGGAGAGCATCGCTCACCACCTCGAAGGCTGCCTCGGTGCAGTAGAACTTCGCGATGGAGGCCGAGATCGTCGGGTCCATCCCCGAGTCATTCTCCCAGGCGGCCTTCCATGTGAGCAGCCTTGCCGTCTCCACCTTCTGGTACATTTCGGCAATCTTGAAATCGATGGCCTGGAAATCGGCCAGCCTCGCCCCGAAGGCCTTTCTTTTTTTCGCGTAGTCCACGGCCATTTCCATGGCCGATCGGGCAGCCCCCACGCCGAAGGATCCGATGATGGGCCTTGTCCTTGAAAAGGCCGTCATGGCCATGATGAACCCTTCGCCGGGCTGCGCCAGCACGTTCTCGGCCGGGACGCGGCAATTCGTGAAGTGGATGCCTGCCGTGTTGGAGCCGCGCTGGCCCATCTTCGGGATCGTTTCCCCCACCTTGACGCCCGCCCAACCCTTCTCGACGAGGAAGGCAGCGATTCCCTTGTGACCCAGCGATGGATCGATGGTGGCGAAGATGGCGTAGTAGTCGGCCACGCCCGAGTTGGTGACCCAGTATTTGGTCCCGTTCAGGATGTAATCGTCTCCGGATTTCTCAGCCTTGCAGCGAAGGCCCGCGACGTCCGACCCCGCCAGGGGCTCCGACGTGGCAAAGCAGATGAGCTTGAAGTCCTTTATCAGGACGGGGAGGTATTTTTCTTTTACCTTCGCGTTTCGCGACAACAGGAGCGGTTCGGTGCCCAGCGAGTTGTCGAAGATCGATGTTGCGATCCCGGCGCATGCCGCGGAAATTTCCTCGACCACCAGGGCGCACTCCAGCAACCCCCGGCCCTGACCGCCGTACTTTTGAGGGATGGTCAGGTTCATGATCCCCTCGTCCCATGCCTTTTTGAGAATGTAGAGGGGCAGTTCGTCCTGTTCGTCGTAATACCAGGCGATGGGGAGAACTTCATCGATGGCAAAACGCCGCGCCTTGTCTCTCAGCGCAATCTGTTCCGGTGTGAGAGAGAAATTCAGCATTGAAAGCCTCCTTCATAAACATGCAGTGGTTGAGTGTAAACACGAGCGTCGGGTGCGGCCAAGATCGTTCGAATTCATTTGTAAGATTTATATTTAAACGAAAGCGAGCGTGTTATCAAGCCGATCTTCATGGAGCCATCGGTCCCCATGAGAATCCTGGTCTATTCAGTCTATCCGGTCTATTCTGTCTAGAGAAGAATTTCTATCATATCGTTCGGTCTGCCTGGTCCCTTGGTCCCCGGTCCCTTTTTTGTGCCCCGGCGCCCTGCAATAAAGGATTGACAGTCCCTCCACAGTCGTGTAGCCTCGGAACGCTTGCACAGTCCGATCCTTCGGGGGAGGGAAACCGCCGGATTCCATCGGTTCCTGTGACGTAAATAAAGCTTCCTTGCCCCGGTCCGGGGGAGGGGAAGTTCCGGGCTGACCTGCTTGTCTGCGGGGACGCCTCATTTAAAATCCCTTGAGCAACAAAAGGAGAGGGACTCGAATGAGGAAACGACAGATTTGCCTGTGGGCGAGCCTGATCTTCTTTTGCCTGCCTGTTCTCATTGCCTCACCCTTGCATGCTGCGGAGCAATACAGGGTGAAGTCCGGCGACAGCCTTCACAAGATCGCAAAAAAATGCAACGTCAGCGTCGATGCTCTCAAGAAAGCCAACCATCTCGAGAGCGCTGCCCTGAAGCCAAACCAGGTCCTCGTCATCCCCGGCAGGCCGTCGGATAAAGCCGCTGCGAAAAACGTCGGGAAGAAAAAGAGCTCCCCCGATGCATCCGTCTATGTCGTGAAGAAAGGCGAAACGCTTGCCGTAGTGTCGGAGCGCACCGGTGTGCCCGCCTCCGAAATCAGGCAAATGAATGAGCTGCGCTCTTCGAAATTGAAATCCGGTCAGAAGCTGATCCTGCAAACGGCCCCTGCAGGAGCGGGCGAGGACGAAGATGATCTCGAGGAGGCAGGGTCCATCGAGGCGGGCGAACTGGCTGCAGCCGGCGAGAGCCCTGATCGGTCAAACGGGATCGTACCCCTCGAGTTGTCAAGATGGAAGGGACCGGGTGAACGCGATCTTTTCGTGAAGATCGTGAAATCGTATGAGGGCGTGCCCTACAAAATGGGCGGGAACTCCATACGGGGAATCGACTGCTCAGCCTTCACGAGGAAGGTCTACGGCATCTTCAGCGTCGATCTGCCCCGGACGGCGCGGGAACAGCTCCAGTGCGGAAAGCGGGTCGGGCGTGACGATCTCGACGTGGGAGACCTCGTCTTCTTCCAGACGAGGCGCAGCCGCATCCACGTGGGGATCTTTCTGGGCGGAAACGAATTTTTTCACCTCTCATCCCGCAACCGGGCTGGGAAGGTGGACAATCTCGAGTCCCCTTATTTCAACAGCCGTTTCATCAGTGGGGTCAGAGTGAAAGAGACGGGGCAGCATCTGAAGGCGGAAAATCCCCTGCCGTCATTGAAACAGGAAGAAAAACCCCCCGTCTCGGTTCGCCATGTTCCGCATTCCCCGGGAGGCTGACGGGTCAAAGAAAAACCGCTTCGACATGAAGCGGTTTTTTATGCCTCCGGACGCATCATCCCGGAGGGGCATTGCGCTCTGCACCGGGTGCGATGCTTCCCTTGAATGTCATCTTGAGCTCGTAGACGCCCGCCGCGATACTCTTTTCCATGTCAAACCCCATCTTCTCGAAAACGTGCAGCATGGGTCTGTTTTCCAGCAGGACCTCGGCAGTGAATCCCAACAGGCCCTGCCTCCTGGCCAGGTAGGTCAGATAGCCGAGCAGCTCCTGGCCGATGCCCTGGTTCTGGTGGTTGTCGCTAACGGCGAAGGCGACCTCCGCCATGTGGGAGTCCGCCTCGACTTCATACTGCCCGAGACCGACGAGCTCCTCCTTGTCTTCCTCTCCGACGACGGCCAGGATCTCCATCTTTTTCAGGTAATCGATGATGACGAAATCCTGGAGCCGCTCGTGCGGCATGTCCTGCCGATAGGAGATGAACCGGCGGTACATGCTGTTGTCCGACAGGGAATAGAAGAAATCTTTGAGCAACGGTTCGTCGCTGATCTTCACGGGCCGGAAGAACAGGTTGAGCCCTTTTGGGGTTGTGCGGTAGCCTTCGAGATGTTCCGGGTAGATGCCGCGCTCGCCCGGGATGAAGGCCTGGTCCCTGTAGATGAGCCCCGCTTTTCGTGCCTCGTCGATGAGCCAGGGCTTGAATTTCGGGTGTGCAATTGAAATCAATTCCATGGCCCGCTCACGGACGTTCTTGCCTTGCAGGTAGGCTATTCCCCACTCCGTGACCACATACTGGATGTCGCCCCGCAGCACCGTGGCCCCCGCCCCCTCCTTGAGGAAGGGCACGATCCGGGAGACGACGTCGCAGGCCGCTGTGGACTGGATCGTGAGGATCGTCTTGCCGTTTTTCGCCATGGCAGCCCCCCGCATGAAATCGGCCTGGCCGCCGATGCCGCTGTAGAAGGTCTTGCCGATCGACTCGGCCGTGGCCTGTCCGGTGAGATCGATCTCCAGGGCGCTGTTGATAGCCACCATGTTGTCCTGCCGGGCGATGAGGAGGGGATTGTTGGTGTAGTCGATCGTCCGGAAGTCGATGGCCGGGTTGTCGTGGAGGAACTCGTACGTCTCCTGCTTCCCCATGCAGAAGGTGGCCACGGTTTTTCCCCGGTTGACGGTCTTGCGGGAATTGTCAATCACTCCCAGCCTCATGAGCTGGGCGATCCCGTCAGTGAAGAGTTCCGTGTGAACGCCCAGATTCTTCTTGACGGAGAGGTTGGCGATAATGGCGTTGGGGATGCTGCCGTAACCCACCTGGATCGTGTCGCCGTCCTCGACGAGCCTGGCGACGTACTGGCCGATGCGCTGGGCGATTTCCGTGTCCGATTCGGGGGTGTACTCCAGCAGCGGTTCGTCGTAGTGCATGAGAAAGTCCACGTCATTGATGTGGATGAACGTGTCGCCATGCACACGGGGCATGTACGTGTTGGCCTGGGCCACGACCACGCGGGCAACCTCGGCGGCGGCCTTCACGATATCCACGCTCACCCCGAGACTCATGTAACCGTGCTCGTCGGGAAACGAGGTCTGAATGAGCGCCACATCAACCCGGTCAAGGCCCCGGTAGAATAGGCCCGGCACCTGGGAGAGAAAGATGGGCGTGTAGTCGGCCAGGCCCGTATTCACGGCACCGCGGGTGCTGTCGCCGATGAAGAAGGAGTTGAGGCGGAAATTGGACTTGAACTTCTCGTCGGCGTAGGGGGCCACACCCAGGGTCCTCACGCTGAGAACCTCGGCGTCAAAAAACGCCTTGGGGTTGCTCTTGATGTAGCGGATCATCGAATGCACCAAATGCTGGGGCTCGGCGCAGGCGGAGGCGATGAAGATCGTGTCCCCCCGGTTGATGTTGCTGAAGATGGCTTTTTCAGACGCGAACTTTGCCGGGTAGCGAATCTTCCACGTATCGAGAATGCTGACATCCTGTTTCATGGTGCGGGATCTCTTTCCGGAATGGAATTATCAAGAAGACAGATTAGGCCGGTGAAAGGGGACTGTCAAGACATGAAATGGCTCTTTGCCCTCGTTTCCATTTTTGCTTGCGTCCGCAGGGGAACAACCTGTATAAAATTCAATGAGGGAGGATCGATTTCCTGTACGACGACAGGGAATTCGAGTCATTCAAGCACAAATTGAAAGGAGGATTCATGGAATTCACGCCCCGCCCCAAGAAGTCCCTTACCGGCATCATCGATGCACAGGTCAAGAAGTGGGAGATAAGCCAGACAAAAAAATTCAAGCAGACGATAAAGCCCGTCATCGCCATCTCGCGCCTTCCAGGCAGCGGCGGGTGGTTTCTCGCGCAGCGGGTGGCCAGGGATCTGAAGATGGATTACTGGGACCGGCAGATCATCGACGAAGTGGCAAAGAGCGCCAAGGTCAGCAAGCGAATGCTCAAATCCCTCGACGAGCAGGACAAGAGCATGCTCGACGACTGGATCGAATCCCTGGGTGAGCGCCATGTCTGGCCCTATGAGTTCATGGAGCATCTCACCAAGGTGATCGGAGCGATCGGCGCGCACGGCAATGCAGTCATCGTGGGACGCGGGGCAAGCTATATCCTGCCGCCGGAAGTCTGTCTCAGGGTGGGCATCACCGCCCCCCTGGAAGTGAGGGTGAACAACGTGGCGGGTTTCTTCAAGGTGCCGAAAGAAGAGGCCAAGCAGCGGATTCTCTCTGTCGAGTCGGAGCGGATCGCCTTCATGCGGAAGTATTTCAACATCGACGTCCTCGACCCGAATCACTACGACATCGTCATCAACACCCAGTATTTCAATCTCGACGAGGCGGCGTCGATCATTATCGCGGCGTACAACTCGCGCGACTGGCAGGACTTTTCCGCGAAAGAAGTCATCAAATAGAAAGTGACCAGTGGCCAGTGACCAGTGGCCAGTGAAAGAACAAAGAAATATAAAAACCCCGCTTTTCGGCGGGGTTTTTATATTTCGCCCCGGATTCAGACCCTCCCTTTGGCATGATACTTGTTATAAGTCATCTTGAAGTATTCCATCGCCAGGTGGAGTCGCTTCCCCATCCTGTGCAAATTTCCGCGAGAGGCTGGTATGAATCTACTCAACTGGTTTATCTCCGAGACCGTCCGGCAGAATGAGTCGGCCTGTCGAAAATCGAGGCAGCTGCTCATCAGCATTTTCCTTCTGCCCTTCTTCTTCATCCCGAACATTTTCAAGTGGTACAGCCTGGGATGCAGCGAACTGGCCCTGAGCCTGCTCCTGGTGACCCTGTTCACCGGGATTGCATTGCCCCTGGTCTTCAAGGTCACCGGCTCGCCTGTTTTGCTCGGCAACGCCGCGATGACCGCCCTGGCCTGGCATTTTTTCTACCTGACCTACTGGACAGGCGGGATCGGTTCCACGTCCCTCGCGTGGAATTTGCTGCTGCCCGTGTTCGCAATCACCTTCGTCAATTTTTCGTCGGCCATGACGTGGTCCGGGCTTGTCCTTGTTGAAGTCCTTGTTTTTGTCCTGATGGGGCCCATGGGATTCGAACTGCCCAGGCTTGCCCTGACAGCCGAACAGATCCGCGGGGTGAATATTGCAAACGCCCTGGGCCCGTTTGTCGGCATCGTACTGGCCGCATTTTTCAATTACAGGAACTCCCGGGCGTACGTAAAGATCAGCGAGAGAGCGAATCGGGAGCAGGAAAAGTTCCTGAAGTCGCAGGAAGACACGCAGAAGAATATCCGGGACATGACACAGAATATGAGCGGTGTCTTCAAACAGGTGGAGCAGAACACCGAGAAGCTTGCCGAGACGACGGAGGAAATCTCCGCCATGACGAAGAGCAACGCCAATGCCGCCACAGAGGTGGATAAACTGATGGAGGGGTCACGGTCCATCATGGAGAGGGCGGATACATCCATGAAATCCCTGACGGCCTCCATTAACGAAATTGCACGCTCCAGCGACGAAGTGTCGAAGATCATCAGGAACATCGACGAGATTGCCTTTCAGACCAATCTCCTGGCGCTCAATGCTGCCGTTGAAGCGGCCCGGGCCGGCGAGGCCGGAGCGGGGTTTGCCGTGGTGGCCAGCGAGGTGCGCAACCTTGCCGTACGGGCCGCAGAGTCGGCCAAGGAAACCGAGCGTATGATCGGCGACACGGTGTCGAAAATCCGTCAGAGTACCACCCTGGTGGAGGCGACAAACGATGCATTTCACAATTTCTCCGAGTCGGTGAACAAGGCGGCGGTCCTGGTGAACGGGATTGCCTCGGGCTCGGCGGAGCAGGCTCGCGGTGTCGAGATGATCCGGACCTCCCTCGGGAGTCTGCACAGCCTGCTCCAGCAGAGGATGGCAGACACGGGGGTCGAGGCCGTCAAGATGGTGGAAGATGCCGCCGAGTATGCAAAGCGGCACGGCAAGGAGTCGGCGCTCAGGGAGCTGAACAAGGAATTCGGGCGGTTCAACAAAGGGGAGATGTACGTTTTCGCATACAGCGACAGGGGGATCGGTCTGGCCATGCCGGCAAATCCCAAGCTCGTGGGAAAGAACCTTCTCGACATACCCGATGCAGAAGGCAAGCTGTTCCGGCGGGATATCCTGCGGGTTGCCAACACGGACGGATCCGGCTGGGTCGACTATGCTCACAAAAACCCCAAGACGGGGAAGATCGATCTGAAGACAACGTACGTGATGAAATACGGCGACATGATCCTCGGCTGCGGGATCTACAAGGCCAAGGCCCTCCAGATTGCAACAACGGCAGGAGCGGCGGGCAGGGCATAAGAGGTAAAGCATGGGTGTAGGGTCGAGGCTAAAGCTTAAAGGCTAAGGGTCAAAGGGGGAAGGGGCTATCGATCGATTCCACTGACAAGACATTGATGTAAAACTCGAGGCAGAAAAGAAAGAACCCCGCCGGACGGCGGGGTTTTCTTTATGAATCGGAATGGAAAGGTCGCGTACGGAAGGAGCGGATGCTCCAGCTTATGAAGCGGCTCCCTGCACAATGACATGAAGCTCTTCGACAATTTGCTTCATCTGGGCAGCCTGGGCATTCATCTGCTCCGAGGCGGAGGCCGACTCCTCGGCATTGGCGGCGTTCTGCTGGGTCACCTTGTCCATCTCGGTGACGGCCTTGTTGATCTGGTCGATCCCCTGGGCCTGCTCCGTCGAGGCCGCGGCAATCTCGGAGACGAGGTCTGCAACCTTTGCGGCGCTCGTCGAGACCCCGGCAAAGGCTTCGTTGGTTCGCTCCAGAAGCTCCGAGCCCTGCTTGACCTTCTTCACTGTGCCCTCGATGAGCCCCGAGGTGTTTTTCGCCGCATCGGCAGCCCGCATGGCGAGGTTGCGCACTTCGTTGGCCACCACGGCAAAGCCCGCCCCGGCCTCTCCTGCCCGGGCAGCTTCAACGGCAGCATTCAGGGCCAGCAGGTTTGTCTGGAAAGCGATCTCGTCGATCGTCTTGATGATCTTGGAGGTCTCTTCGCTTGCCCTCGCGATCTCGTTCATGGATTGGGTCAGTTCGGTCATGGATCCGTTGGCCCGTTCTACCATCTGGTTTGATTCCTTCATGAGCTTGTCTGCGCAGTTGGCATTGTCGGCATTCTGCTTGGTCATGGAGGACATCTCCTCGAGGGAGGAGGACGTCTCTTCGATCGAGGCGGCCTGCTCCGAGGCCCCCTCGGCCAGCGACTGGCTGGACGAGGACACCTGCGCCGATGCCGAAGCCACCTGGTCGGCCCCTGCATTCAGTCCCTCGGCGATCCTGTCGATCGGGGCGACGACGGATCGGACGATCAAAAACAGAACTGACAGGATAGCCGCCAATCCGAAGGCGGACAGACCGATGTTGATCCATGTCATCCGGTTTGTTTCCGCAAAAACCTCTTTTATGGGAGCCACAACGCCGACGGTCCAGCCGTTGCTCTTACAGGGCTCGATATAAGCCAGGCGTTTGATCCCCAGGAATTCGTAGGCGATGTCTCCCTGCCTGCGCTTGAGGAGCTCCCGGCCGAAGTCATGCTCGTTGAGATTGAGCTTCATGATCTGCGCCTTGTCCTTGTGGGCAAAGACCATTCCCGACTTATCGAAGAGATAAATGTACCCGGTATTGATGACCTTGACGGGATCGACGAATCGTTCGTTGAACTGCATGATGTCCGGCACCCCGAAGATCACCCCGATGACGGTCTGACCGTCCTTGATCGGCGCAGCGATTGCAAAAGCCGGCTTCCCTGTCGTGCGGGCGACGTAGACGTTGGATACGTTGACCTCGCCTTTCATGGCTTTCTGGAAATACTCGCGATCCCCTACCTTGATCTTCCCAACGGAGTCGGGAATCGACGAGGCGCGGACCTCCCCCTGGGCATTGGCGATGTTGATGTAGGAGATTCCCTGCAGGTTCTTCACCTGTTCGATCAGTTCCGTATTGGCCGCGTTCCGGTTTGTTTCCGTGTCTTTTTTCAGGACTTCTTCGTATTCGATGCGGCCTGACGAGACCTTGATCATGGCCTTGGTGTCTTCAACCCAGACGTCGATCATCTCCGCCTTTGCCTTGGCAAGGGTGGAAAATTCCTCGACGGCTTTCTCGCTGAAAGCGTTGCTGGACAAGTAGTACGTGGCGCCGCTGGAAATACCCATCACCAGGACGATCAGCGCCGTGGTCGGCAACAGAAGTCTTTTCTTCAAGCTCAGTTTCATGTCTATATTCCTCTATGATCGGCCATCGCAATCGGTTGGGTTTCCTTTGCATCCTCGTGAGCGCCGGTAAAAAAAAGGGGGTACCGAAGACGACGGTCCCCCTGTCTATGTGTCTTGTCAGAAATTCTTGAAGTCCTTGTCATCAAGGGGGATGACGGACTCGGGGCGGATGTTTTTCCCGCTGCCGGGGGCGCCGCCCTGCGCCGGGCTTTTCCTGACCATGCTCCTGAAGGACAGGGCTTTCTGCATCATCCCCGATGCAGCGGGAGCGGAGGGCGACCCGGCGGCACGGGCGATGGTGCCGCCGACAATGCCCTGAAGCTCCGCGGCGATGACCTTCATCTGCTCGGCCTGGGCGTTCATCTCCTCGGAGGCGGATGCCGACTCCTCGGCGTTGGCCGCGTTCTGCTGGGTCACCTTGTCCATCTCGGAGACGGCCTTGTTGACCTGGTCGATGCCCTGTGCCTGCTCGCTCGAGGCTGCGGCGATCTCGGACACGAGGTCGGCCACCTTGGCGGCGCTCCTCGAGACCTCGGAGAAGGCCCCGTTGGTGCGCTCGACGAGTTCCGAGCCCTCTTTGACCTTCTTCACCGTACCCTCGATGAGGCCGGCCGTGTTCTTGGCTGCCTCGGCGGCCCGCATGGCGAGGTTGCGCACCTCGTTGGCCACGACGGCAAAGCCCGCACCTGCCTCGCCGGCTCTCGCAGCTTCAACAGCGGCGTTGAGCGCAAGGAGGTTGGTCTGGAATGCGATCTCGTCGATCGTCTTGATGATCTTGGAGGTCTCGTCACTGGCCTTCGAAATGTCTTCCATGGACTGTGTCAGCTCGATCATGGAGTTGTTGGCCTTGTCCACCATCTGGCGGGATTCCTTCATGAGCTTGTCCGCGGCCGATGCATTGTCAGCGTTCTGCTTGGTCATGGAGGACATCTCCTCGAGCGAGGAGGAGGTCTCTTCGATCGATGCGGCCTGCTCCGAGGACCCTTCGGCCAGCGACTGGCTTGCCGAGGAGACCTGGCTCGAAGCGGACGATACCTGTTCGGCGGCCTCGGAGAGACTGCTCACCACTCGGGTGACGGGTCTCGTGATGGAAAGACTCAGAAAGAAACCCAGCGAAACGGCAAAGATCGTGCCGCCGATCATGCAGGCAAGAGCGATAATCTTTGCCATTTTCGCTTCACTGTCGGAGTGGGTCTGCGTTTCCTTGGAGATCTTCTCGTTGAGATCCGCCAAGTCATTGAGATTCTTCCGGGCTGCGTAGAAATCGTCCCTCAGCTTTCCCGGAACGAAGGCCAGGGCTTCTTCCCTCTTACCCGACTTCAGCATGTCAATCAGCTTGGTGTGGCTTCCTCTCCAGGTGTCCCAGGATGTCTTGAAACTGGCCCAGAGAGCCGCTTCTTCCTTGGTGTGGGAGAGGGCATCAAAGCTCTTTACGGCCTTGTCGGCATCCACCCAGAATTTTTCCAGTTCCTGCAGCTGCTTGGCCTTTTCCTTATCGTTATCCAGATATTCCGGGATGAGCAGCGTCCTCTCCACCTTGTGGATGGACATCTGCCCTTCCTGGATGTCAGCCAGCGCTATCAGGCCGGGCACCCGTGTTCCCGTGATATCCTTGAGATCCTCACTGACATCGGTGATGCCCTTCCAGCCAAAGAACCCGACGATCAGTGTGATCACGGCCACGGCGACGAACCCGCCGATGAGTTTTGTGCTCAATTTCATTGATTTAAACATGTGGTATTGCTCCTTGAGAGTTGATCCGTCTTCTCTTTATCGGCATGAACCTTTATTCCTTGATGACTTTTCAACATTGCGTGGTGCAAGGGACGTACCATCTAAACAGGCACTGCTTTTTGAACTTGCGGTGCCGCTTCCGAAGTGATCGGCATGCAATGAACGGAGCAGGGATGAAGTTTTCCTTGACCGACTTTGCGCTTTCCCTTAAGATTCCAGATTCCTTGAAACAAACATCAACGACTCAGCAGGGAGAACGATATGAAAATCATCCTTTTGGGAGCGCCCGGCGCGGGCAAGGGCACCGTTGCCAAGCTGCTCACCGATTTCGACGGCTCCGTCCAGATTTCCACGGGGGATATCCTGCGGGCTGCCGTCCGGGAAGGGACGGAACTCGGGAAAGAGGCCAAGGCCTACATGGACAAGGGGGACCTGGTTCCCGATTCGCTCATCATGAGGATCATGGAGAAACGCCTCCAGGATCCCGATTGCGCGAAGGGCTTCATCCTCGACGGTTTCCCGAGGACGATTGCCCAGGCCGAGGCCCTGAGGGATCTGCTCAAGCGGCTCAACGTCAAGCTCGACATGGTGGTGAACCTGGAAGTGCCGCGGGACGTGATCCTCGACCGCCTGACAACGCGTCGGACCTGTTCCAATCCCGCCTGCCAGGCGATCTACAACGTGAAAAGCATGCCCCCGGCACCCGACGGGACCTGCACGAAGTGCGGAAGCAAGGTCATTCAGCGCGACGACGAGACGGAGCAGGCGATCCTGTTCCGCCTCGAGACCTACAACCAGAAGACGGCCCCCCTCATCGGCTTCTACGGGAAGGAGGGGCTTCTGAAGAACTTCTCGTCTCTCTCCAGCGCCGACACCGTCGAGGCGGTGAAGAAGGCGTTGAAGAAAGGGTAGAGGGTAAAGGGTAAAGGGTATAGGGAAGAAGCAGACAGCAGACAGCAGACAGAAATCCCCCTCAATCCTCCGTTAAAAAGGGGAATGACAGGGGGATTTTTATTGGCGGATGGGGCAAAGAAGAAATAGAATAATCAGCGTTGCGGGAGAAAAACGTTGTCGATCGATTACGAAAAAGATCTGAATGCCGAGCAGTACCGTGTCGTCACGGCCGAGGGAGGCCCGATCCTCGTCATCGCCGGGGCGGGGAGCGGCAAGACGCGGACGCTGACCTACAGGGTCACCCGCCTGATCGACACGGGTACGCCACCGGAGAGGATTCTCCTGGCGACGTTCACCAACAAGGCCGCCCGGGAGATGCTGGGGCGTGTGGAGCTCCTGTCCGGCGTCGATGTGCGCAGGCTCTGGGGCGGCACGTTTCACGCCATCGCAAATCGAGTGCTCCGGCGGCACGGTCACCTGCTGGGATACGGCCGGAATTACTCCATCATGGACACCGACGACACGAAGTCGCTCCTGAACGCCTGCATCGGCGATGCGGGGATCGACACGAAGGCAAGCCGGTTTCCCAGGGGGGACGTGATCGGAGATATCATCGGCTATTCCGTCAACACCGTGGCTCCTCTCGAGGAAACCATCGGCAGGAAATATCCCTATTTCAGCGCCCTTGCCGAGGACATCGTGGCCATCGCCGCCGCCTATCGCAAGCGCAAGCAGTCTCTCAACCTGATGGATTTCGACGATCTGCTTGCAAACTGGCTCGACCTGCTGCGCAACGAGCCGGAGGTCCTGCGCGAATACGCGGAGCGTTTCCTCCATGTGCTCGTCGACGAGTACCAGGATACCAACAGCCTGCAGGCAGCCATTCTCGACCTTCTCGGCTCCAGGCACCGCAACCTGATGGTCGTGGGTGACGACCACCAGAGCATCTATTCCTTCCGGGGGGCCAACTTCGAGAACATCCTGCGATTCCCCGATCGCTACCCGGACGTCAAACTGTTCAAGCTCGAGACGAACTATCGAAGCACCCCCCAGATCCTGGATCTGGCCAACCGCAGCATCGTCCGGAACCGCGACCAGTTCCAGAAAGAGCTTCGGGCCGTGCGCAAGAGCGGATTCAAGCCCGTCTACATCCCGGTGCGCAATGTCGCCCTGCAGGCGGCCTTTGTCGCGAGGCGGATCACGGATCTCATTATGGAAGGGATCCCCATCCGGGAGATCGCCGTACTGTACCGGGCCCACTATCATGCCATGGAGCTTCAGCTGGAGCTGACCCGGCGCGGAATCCCCTTCGAGATCCGCTCCGGAATCCGTTTCTTCGAGATGTCCCACGTGAAGGACATCACGTCCTACCTGAGGGTCCTTGTGAACCCCCTCGACGAAGCAGCCTGGAAGAGGGTCCTGGGGCTCTACGAGAAAGTCGGAAAGGTCACGGCAGACAGGGTGTGGAAGGCCCTTGCGGCCGAGAAAGACCCCCTGGCTGCGATCCGTGACCCCTCCTGGGTGAAGAGGGTGGGCAAGGCCGCTGCGCCGGGACTGCTGAGGCTCGGCGAGACGATGGCGCTGCTCTGCGAGACCATAAAGGAGCAGGCGCCTGCCGATCTCATCCACCTGCTTCTCAACCGGGGATACCGCGAAGACCTGCGGGAGCGTTTCACCGACAGTTTCTCCCGCGAAGAGGACCTCGTGCAGCTGGCCAATTTTTCGAGCCGCTTTACGAGCCTGACGGACTTTATCTCGGAGCTGTCGCTTCTCACGAACACCACGGAGGGAGAGGATTCCTACGCCGTCGAGGAGAAGGACAGGGTGATCCTCAGCTCCATCCACCAGGCCAAGGGGCTGGAGTGGTCGATAGTTTTCATCATCTGGTGTGCCGAGGGGATGATCCCGCTGGCCCGTGCCCTCAACGAGGCAGGCGGCGAGGAGGAGGAAAGGAGACTGTTTTACGTGGCCACGACGCGCGCCAAGGACCAGCTCTACCTCTGCCACCCGCTGATCGACTATTCCCGGGGGATGGGCATGGTGCCCCTGAGGCCGTCGCGGTTCATCGAGGAACTCGAGCAGGACACCTCCCACCCGACGGAGCTGCCCTACGAGCAGTGGCTTATTGATGAGGACTAGGGCGAAGGGTAAAGGGTAAAGGGAAGAACAGCCCTAAAAGAAATCAAAAAAAGGATCGAGGATTAAACACCCCCGATCCTTTTTTTGCTTTTTAGACCCTGGACCCTTTCTAGAAGGCAAAGCTCACATTGATGCCTCCGTAGAGGAAGTTGTCCTGCTGGCCGTTCTTGCTGCGGCCCTTCATTTCGTTCGAGGCGTCGTCGCACAGCGGGAACACCCAGGAGACGGTCGGTGCAATGGTCAGATACTTCATCGGGGTGATGGGCAAGGTGGCCGACAGCACCCCATCGTGGAAATTGCTGTACTTGTCGGTCGTGGGCTGTGCGTTGCCGTTATACTTGGGATACGTCGATGCGTCATCACTCAGGAGGTAGCTGCCCGAGGCGGCAAGTTTCAGACTGACCATCTTGTTGAACTCGATCGTGTGCGAAACGCCGAGCAGGAAGTACCACTCGTGGTAGTGATCGATGTCCTTGTAGATCGTGAGTGTCGGGGTCAGGAGCACATTGCCGGCCAGTGTTGCGAAAAGTTCAGAGGTGTCGAGCGGGTCGGGTGCGCCCGGGTAGGGGGCGTTCAGGCCATAGTAGATGTAGCCGGCCCCTGCCGTGACGGTTCCGAACGCCTTGCTGTACGCAAGGGTGAGATCCGTTTCCGTCCAGGTGCTGGCATAGCTCGCACTTGTCGTGGAGTAGGGCTTCGTGTCCAGGTTCCCCCAGAGATTGGCCGTGAATCCCATGTAGCCCACTGTTGCAGAGGGCTGGAGGACCAGGCTGTCTTTTGTCTGCTGCTGGCCGCGCCAGATGTAAGCGCTCAGCGCCGCAACGGTGAAGTCCACCGTGGGCTTTTCCTCCTCCACGGCCGGAGTGGCCGGAGCAGCCGGGGTGGCTGGGGCGGCTGGTTTGGCCTCCTGGGCCATCGCCTCGGTGATGAGGCTGACGCCGAAGAACAAAATGATGATCGATGCGATGAGCAGTCTCAGAATCCGATCCAATAAAGCCGTCGTCATATCAATGTCTCCCTTCCTGATTTAATGGCCCGTAACAGAAGCCGCCTGAAGCGCTCTCAGAGGAGAAGCGGCAGACCCGTCTGCGAGGAGAGAGATGGAGCCTGCTGCACGAGCGCATCTCTTTGCGGTCTTCGGTGACTTACTTAATCAAGGCTTGTGCCATAGAGGGGAAGAAGCAATAAATAGATGTAACACTTCGGAACGAAAGGGTAATATAAAGACATGCGAACGGGCAGGGTGCAGTCGAAGGGCCAATATACAATACATAAATGTGTATATATTGAATTATAGGAACATATATGTACAATAAGAGATATATGAAGCGATCATGAACCGTAGAACAAGAAAAGGGCGGCAACCGGAATTGCCGTTCTTCCCCCATTTAGCGTTAATTTCTGAAGTCTTACACAGTTCCGGAATCTGTTGTGAAGATTGTCTTCATCGGCCCGACGGCCGATTCCTAAATCCCGAGGCCGGCAGGCTTGCACCTGCCCGCTAAAACCAGTGGTCCGACTTTTTCTTGGCCTCGTACTCGGCCTTCAGGGCGCGCTCGGTGGCCTCGGAGATGAGGTCCACGCTCTTGGTCCACTCCTCGAACCGGATGTCGACGCCGAAAACGCCCTTGATTTCATCGCCCTCGTCGACGATCGGTGCAGAGACGGTGATGCAGAGGGCGCCCGTCATCTTGGAAATGTAGAAATCCGTCACGTGAATCTTGCCGGTTTCCATGGGGCGGATGAACCACTCTCGGTTCGAGTAGTCCGTCCCGACGCCGTAGTTCTCGTATTTTGCGCGGTCCGCGATGTGGGTGACGTTCCGGGTGATCTTCTTGCCGTGCGTATCGACGACGTAAGCGAACTGGATCGAGGGGTTCTCGTCGATGAACTGCTGCATGATCGGCTCCTGCATCTCGGGGTTCAACGCCTTCATCACGGGATGCTCGATCACCTGCTGCACCACGGCCACGGCGGCCTGGGCGGCGCGATACTTGATCTTTTCGAGGTCGGACATGAAGAGCTCGGGGAGGAATTTCCGGACGACCTTCTCCATCTCGTCGTTGGAGATGCTCGTCATGCGACCTCCCTCGTACTGCTTCATGACCCACTTATGGATCGCCGAGATGCCCGGGTGGCGCTTGTCAATCAGCTCGCCGTTCCTGAGGTCGAGACGGGAGTTGATCCAGTGGACGATTCCCGACTTGCCGGATTTGTCGGTGATCTCGAGCATGATGGGGCGCTTCAGGATTTTCGTCGTGTCGAAGATATTGTAGATCTCCTCGTTCTTCACGAGCCCGTCGAGATGCACCCCTGCCCGGGTGACGTTGAACTCGGATCCGACAAAGGGGTAGTTGGGGGCGATCTTGAAGTTCATCTCCCGCCTGACATAGTCGGCGATCTCCGTGATCACCGTGGTGTCGATCCCGTGATTGTCCCCGTGGATCTGGATGTACTCGAAGATGAGCCCTTCGACGGGCGGGTTTCCCGTGCGCTCGCCGATGCCCATCAGAGTGCCGTTGGCGCCGCTGCAGCCGTACAGCCACGCCGTCGTGGCATTGATCAGGGCCTTGTGGAAATCGTTGTGGCCATGCCACTCGAGCAGGTGGCCGGGCACGTTTGCATCCTCGATGAAGGCCCTGACGATCTTGTCAACGCTCCGGGGCAGGGCCGCACCGGGGTAGGTGACCCCGTAGCCCATGGTGTCGCAGAGGCGGATCTTGACGTCGATGCCGCTCTGCTCGCGAAGTTTCATCAACTCGATGGCAAAGGGGATGACGAAGCCGTAGATGTCGGCCCGGGTGAGATCCTCGAAATGGCACCGGGCAACGATCCCTGCCTCGAGGATGGACCGCACCACGTCGAGGTACATCTCCATGGCCTGCTTGCGGGTCACGCCCAGCTTGAGGAAGATGTGATAATCCGACACCGAGGTAAGGATGCCTGTCTCCTTGAGCCCCATATCCTTTACCAGGGGGACATCCTCCCTCACGGCGCGGATCCAGCCGGTGATCTCCGGGTATCGAAGGTTCAGGCTGCGGCAGGCCTCGAGCGCCTCGCGGTCGCGCTGACTGTAGAGAAAGAACTCCGTCTGGCGGATCACGCCTTTTTCGCCTCCGAGCCTGCCCATCATCTTGAACAGGTCGCTGATCTGCTTGACGGTGTAGGGGGGGCGCGCCTGCTGGCCGTCACGGAACGTCGTGTCTGTGATGAAGATGTCTTCGGCCGGGCTCATCGAGACGAGCTTGTGGTCGAATACGATTCGGCACACTTCCTCGTACGGGAAGACGTCCTTCTGGAGGTTCGGCACATCGACATCCTTCAGTTCATACCGCCAGAATGGGGTGTGCTCGTGATCGAGGACTTTTTTTTCCTTGTTCCACTTTGCCATGTTCGTTCTCCCTGCAACCGTTTGGCTGATGAAGCACCTCCGGAGGACTGTCGCCTTCCGGCCGGAAATAAAAAAGGAGGAAACTCTCTGATGTTCCCTCCCTTGTCTCTTCCTATTTGGAAATTGGATTCAACCTGTCATGGAGGGACCACCCAGGGCCGGAGCGATCATAGGCTTCGGTTCGGCGGCCGCCGCGAGGCATGCCGCAACCGGCCTCGTCTCCAACCCGCGATGGATGTTTCCGTTCTGCATGACCTGTTGAACCTCGCGTCTTACCTGCTCCCCTGAGCCTCTCCTGGGTCACCGGCGGGCAGGATGATTAAAGCATTAAAGAATCACCCCGCCTTTGTCAATATGAAAAATGCGCGGCCGGGGTTGACACGCGCCGCCTACTGGACAATCTTCAGCGACAGTTCCATCAGTTGCTCGATGCTCACCTTCGAGGGCGCGTCGGTCATCGCATCGGTTGCCTTCTGTGTCTTCGGGAAGGCGATGACGTCCCGGATCGACGGGGCGCCCGTCATGATCATGATCAATCGGTCGAAACCGAAGGCAATGCCGCCGTGCGGCGGTGTCCCGAACTCGAGGGCGTCGAGCAGGAACCCGAACTTGCTCCGGGAGTCTTCTGCGCTCAGTCCCAGCGTCTCGAAGAGCTTCTTCTGAACCTCGGTGCGGTGGATCCGGATGCTGCCGCCGCCGATTTCGGTTCCATTCAGGACCAGGTCGTAGGCCCGGGCGCGCGCCTTCGCGGGATCCGTGTCGAGAAGCGCAAGGTCCTCGGCCACGGGCGACGTGAAGGGGTGGTGCTTGGCGACGAAGCGCTTTTCCGAGTCGCTGTACTCCAGGAGCGGAAACTCGACGACCCACGTGAAGGAAAGCTGGTCGGGTTTGACGAGATTGAGTTTGCGGGCCACGTGGATGCGCAGGTTCGCCAGCGCGTCGTTGACGATCCCGGGGTTGTCCGCAACAAAGACGATCAGGTCGCCCTCGCGGGCGCCCATCCGGCCGTTGATGGCATCCACCTCCTCGGGCTTGAGGAACTTCACGATGGGCGAGGTCCAGCCGTCGGCATTCACGCGGGCCCAGGCGAGTCCCTTGGCGCCGTAGTCGGAGACGAAGTTCGTCAGGCCGTCGATGTCCTTGCGGGAGAGCTGGCGATTGTCCTCGATCCGGATCGCCTTGACGATCCCGCCGCTGGCGGCCACTTCGTTGAATACCTTGAACCCGCAGTCCTTCACGATCTCCGTCAGGTCCCGCAGTTCCATGGCGAAGCGGGTGTCGGGGTTGTCCCGGCCGTAGCGCTCCATGGCGTCCTGGTAGGTGATTCGCGGGAAGGGGATCTGGAGCTCCCGGCCCGTGCCGGCCTTGAAGATGTGGGCCATGAGGCCTTCCATGGTGTTGATGATGTCTTCCTCGTTGATGAAGGACATCTCCACGTCGATCTGGGTGAACTCCGGCTGGCGGTCGGCACGGAGATCCTCATCGCGGAAGCACTTGACGATCTGGAAATAGCGGTCGAAGCCGGAGATCATCAGGAGCTGCTTGAAGGTCTGCGGCGACTGCGGCAGGGCATAGAACGTGCCCTGGTTAATGCGGCTGGGAACCAGGTAGTCGCGTGCGCCTTCGGGCGTGCTCTTCGCCAGCATGGGCGTCTCCACCTCGATGAACCCCTTGGAGATGAAGTACTCCCGTGTCGCAGCAGCCACTCGGCTCCGCAGGATGATGTTGCGCTGAAGCTCCGGCCGCCGCAGGTCGAGGTAGCGGTACTTCAGGCGGATGTTTTCCGAGATCTCCACGTCGGCATCGAGCACGAACGGGGGTGTTTTCGCCTCGCTCAGGATGTCGAGCGTGTTGACCATCACCTCGATCCCGCCGGTGGGCAGGTCCGGGTTTTCCATTCCCTCGGGCCGTTTACGAACCGTTCCTTTCAGGGCGAGGACGAACTCGCTGCGGATGCGGTGTGCCTCCCTGTGGGATTCGGCATGCGCCTCGGGGTTGAAGACGACCTGCACGATGCCCTCGCGGTCGCGAAGATCGACGAAGATGACCCCGCCATGATCGCGTCGGCGGTGCACCCAGCCCATCAGGACCACTTCTTTTCCTGCGTCGTCCGCTTTGAGGTGCCCGCAGTAATGAGTTCTTTTGATTTTCGATATAAAGTCAGACAAGGGTATTACCTCCCCAGTATGTTCAGTAGTATGTTTTCTGCGTCATCGAGCCCGACAGGCTGCTGGGAGCTGTCCTTCATGTCGCGCAGCAGGGCATTCTTCTCCTGCAGCTCCCGTTCGCCCAGGATGAGCGTGTAGCGGCATCGCAGCTTGTCCGAGCGCTTCATCTGGCTCTTGAGGCTCCGGGCGCCGTAGTCTGTCTCGACCAGCGCGCCTGCCATCCGCAGGCGGTTGCAGAGAACAAAGGCATAGTCCTGCGCCTCCGGCCCAAGGGCCGCAATGAAGAGATCGGGCCTCCGGATGACGTCCTCGTCGGGGATGGGGGCCACGGCGATGAGCCGCTCCAGTCCCACGGCAAAACCGATGCCCGGGCTTTCGGGGCCGCCCAGATCCTGGACGAGCCCGTCATATCGACCTCCGCCAGCGATGGCGTTCTGCGCGCCCAGGGCGCCCGTCGTGACCTCGAAGGCGGTCTTGGTGTAGTAGTCAAGGCCGCGCACCATCCGGGCATTGACCGCAAAGGGAACACCGAAGTTCCGCAGGCTCGACTGTACTTCGTTGAAATGATCGCGGCACTCCTCGCAGAGAAAGTCGATCAGCAAGGGGGCCGACGCGACGATCTCCCGGCAGCCCTCGATCTTGCAGTCAAAGACCCGGAGCGGGTTCGACGAAAGGCGTCTCTGGCAATCCTCGCACAGGCCCTTGTTCTTCCCCGCCAGGAACGTGTGGATCACCTCGCGGAAGGCCGGCCGGCAGGCCGGGCAACCCAGGGAGTTGATTTCGAGCTGTGCATCCGTGACGCCGACACCCCGCAGGAAGTGGATGAGCATCAGGATCACCTCGGCGTCCACGCGCGGGTCCTTCGAGCCGAGCAACTCGGCGTTGAGCTGGTTGAACTGGCGGAACCGCCCTTTCTGCGGGCGCTCACGCCGGAACATGGGCCCGATGGTGTAGAGCTTGACCAGGGTATCCGATGCGTAAAGGGTGTGTTCCAGGTAGGCCCGCATGATCGAGGCCGTTGCCTCGGGCCGCATGGTGAGGGATTCGTCTCCGCGGTCCGTGAAGGTATACATCTCTTTTTCGACGATGTCTGTCGTCTCGCCGATTGAACGCTTGAAAAGCTCCGTTTTCTCCAGGATGGGCAGAACGATCTCCCGGAAGCCGAAAGCCGTAAAAATCTCGCGTGCTTTCCCTTCCACGAATCGCCACTTTTCCGTTTCGCCCGGCAGGATGTCCTTGAAACCCCTGACGGCGGTGATGATTTTCATGATGCTGCGATACCTGACCGAAGAATTTGAAGCTGAATTGCTAACACATTAGCCCCCGAAAGGCAATAGATTTCATGGGCTTTTGAGGGGTACAACCTCGTAACGCCGGCCGTCCGTGGTGATACGGATGGCCCCGTGCACATCTGTGCGGTAGAGGGCGGCCCCCGTCTTTCGGAATCGCTCGAGGGCATCCTCCCGGACGGGCCTTCCCGTGCTGATGACGATCGTTTCGGGGCGCACGGCCCTCAGGAAGGGCTGCGAGCTGGAATACGCCGAGCCGTGGTGCGGTGCAAGCAGGACCCCGCTTGCCAGGGTCCTGTATCGGTCTGTCAGCACCCGCTCGGTTGGCTCGCCGATGTCGCCAGGGAGCAGGAAGACGGCTTCGTGCCATCTGAGCTGCATCACGAGGGCACGTTCGTTGATCTCGCGGTCGTCGAGTTCCGTGTCGGCAGGGGGTCCCTTCCCGGGATTGAGAATGCTGATGCGCACACCGCCTATGTCGATCGGGGCTGATTTCGAGGTGAGAAGACGATGCGCAATGCCTTTCTGCCTGATCTTGTCTGCAAACGCCGCACCCCAATGGACGATGGCCTCGTCGCCGTTCGACCAGACCTCCTTCACGTCGAAGTTGTCCAGGATGTAAGGCAGGCCGTTCACATGGTCGGGGTGGGGGTGGGTCAGCGCGACGGTGTCAATCTTTCCAATGCGCTCGTGCCACAAAAAAGGGGCGACGACATAGCGGCCCACATCAAATCGGTCGTCATAGGAACCTCCCCCGTCGACAAGCATCCGATGCCCGCCGGGGAATTCGACGAGTGTGGCGCTGGCGTGACCCACGTTGAGGAAGGTTACTCGCAGTGTCTCTCGGTTCTGCAGTTTCTGGTGGAGCCATGCCATATCGCCGACGAGGAACAGGACGGCCAGTGCCATCGCCACTGACAATTTCCTCCGGGTCCAGAAGACGTGAACATCCCACGTCGTGCGGCCCGGCAGTCCCATCAGCAGGGCAGCGCTGATCAGGATGACATAGTAGGCTGCCAGTTCGGGGATCGTGGGTGTTGTGACGATCGAGGACGAGCCAGGAAGAGCGGCGAACCAGTCATTGATATCCAGGCACAGACGGGTCAGCACCGTGGTGATGTCGATCAGCAGTGCCGAGAGGACAGGAAACAGCGGTGCGACGACGATGAGCAACATGGCGAAGGGCAGGACGACAAAACCGAGAATCGGCACGAGAACAAGGTTGGCCGCAAGGGTGATGTTGGAGATGCGGTTGAAGTAGTACACGATGAAGGGAAGGGTGCCCAGTGTACAGGCAGCCGAGACGGCTACAAAGAGGGAAAGATCGGCAACGATTCGTCTTCCCAGTCGTGCCATGCGCGTCTCCGCCCCGTTTTTCCACT
>DASRZY010000207.1:0-14921 GCA_035685905.1 Syntrophales bacterium | reverse complement strand
CCCTTGGAGGCGGCGTAATCCACATATTCACCGGGCGAGCCCAATCGGGCCGCACCGGATGACACATTCACGATTGCACCGCCTGCACCGCGGTTTTTCGTCGACATGCGCCGCACGGCTTCACGGGCCCACAGGAAATACCCGGTGATGTTTGTCGCGAAGATTCGGTTCAGGCGGTCAACGCTCATGTCTTCCACTCTCATCTGCCGGTCCAGTATGCCCGCGTTGTTGACCAGCGCCGTGAGGGGTCCCCACGTCCTGTCCACCGTCTCGAACAGCCGGATCACATCGGTTTCCACCGAGACATCGGCGGCAACGGCAATCGCCTTGCCCCCTGTGCGCTCAATGGCATTGACGACTGCATCAGCGGCAGCCCGGTTGCGCAGGTAGTTGACGCACACGGCGTAGCCTCGTTCTGCGGCGAGTACCGCCGTGGCGGCACCAATGCCGCGACCGGCCCCTGTGATGATGACGATCCTGCTCATGTCTCGGGCTTCCTGCGGTTCGGCTTCACGCACAGCGAGTGTTTCCTCTGTTTATCCCTCCGGGTCCAAAAGGAGAGTACAAATGCACGCAGGGCATCACCAACGAAGAATCCCTTTCATCTTGTTGATTGTGTCCTTCACGGTGTCGGGGGACTCTCCGCGCTTCGGCTCCGCGGACTGCTCCTCCTGCGCGGGCTGGTTTTCTTGCGTTCTCTGCCCTTCCTTCATTGCTTGCTGCCCCAGCGGGAGCATCCCGGTTGACTTGTTCCTCAGTTTCACGGCCCAGATGTATTCGTGCGGCTTCGTCGATTCCTTCGGTTTCGGCGGATAAGCGAGGTTCAACTCGTCGCCGTAACCGATGAACTGCAGCGCGGCCCCGTTTGAATCCTTGAAGATCCCCGCGGGGATTGAACATGTCGTCACGTCGGGCCCCATGACCACCTTGTCCCGGATGAATCGGGTGACGTCTGCGGGGGGGAGATAGCTCATCAGGCCGTAGCCAGGATCCTGAGCATTGCTCGACGACCAGATGATCGTCTCGCCGGTCGTGCTGTTATGGCCGATGGCCATGGAAAAATAGCCGATTGCCGTGGGGATCTTTTTCCATTGGAAAGTAATGCTTTCTGCCAGCCCTCCTGTGACGGAGGTAAATTCGACGGGGGCCATGAAGTCATGCTTCTCGCCGACGGCGAATTTTATGTCGGGAGTGTAGTTGCCGTGAACAACGTGCTCACCCAGAAGGGAGCTGCTTTTCGGGACATCCCGGTGGTCCTTCTGGTTTGGCCAGTCCGCGTAGGCCCATCCTGCCCTCTGTGATGGCGGAGCCTGTCCGGAGCCGGTGCGCCCTGACATGGCTTTGCCGAAATCCGGCATGCTCATCTTCTCCGTATCGAGCACCCTGGGCTGGCCCGGCCGCACCGTCTCACCGCACCCCCAATAAAACAGCACCCGCACCTTCGGCTTCTCCATCTTTCGTTCAGGCTCTTCACTGCTGCGCGCGGGCTTTGTGCGCTCGAGGATCAACAGCTGCAGGGTCTTGCCCATGTTCAGGCCGGCGGGGATCTCGTGGGCTGCTTCCGGGTTTGACGGTACTGCCATCGGAGAATTGAGCTGTAGAAGAAGGGTTTTCTTTGGCCCCACTCCCGCCATCTTTCCGACAATCATTCCCTGCAGTCCCGATATCTCTTCCTGGGGCATGCCCGGTATGCTCATGTTCTGCGTTGCAACGCTCATCCAGTACTGGGTCGCAGGGGTCTTTGCTCCCTCGGCCGCTGCAGCAATCGACACAGAAAAAAGAATCATTGCCACCGCTGCTGTGCAGGACGTCTTTTTCAGAAGGCCCATGGGCTTCCCTCCATCTTGATTGTCAGAATGAGATTTCAGCTTTTGCAGGAAGAATTCGACACGTTACTTCGTCCGGTGCGATAGCGAAGAGGCTGTTTTCTTTTCCCTCACTGGTCACTAGCCACTGGTCACCGGTCACTGTCTTTCAGACGATCGGCTCGCCGTCATTGATCCGTTCATAGGCCCGGATGTAGGCAGCGATCATGTTCTCCAGCCGGTATCGCTGCCGCGTCTCGCGCATGATCCGCCTGATCTGGGGCTCGCGGATCTCGGGCGGCCGCCGGTGGAACCTCACGCTGTTCTCGAGGCCGTACCACAACCCCCGGGCATCGTAGTCCCGGAAGAGAAACCCGTTTCCCACGTCCTGGGGAGCGCCGGCGATCTTCAGGCGAAGCTCGCGGATCTTGTCATGATAGCCTCCCGTGTCGCGGTTCGTAGCCGTTGCGCCGAAGATGTTCCCCACCTGGTCGATCTGGCCGCAGGGCTCGTAGAGCGACGCCCCGAACACGTCGCTTGCCGCTGCATAGCCTAGCATGCAGAGGTCCTCGTTGAAGGGCTGGTAGCCGATGCGCCCGCCCGAGGCATAGGCGATCCGCCCCAGGATTTCCACGTGTTTCCTGTCGCTGCCCACCCCGTCTCCCACGATGGCGATCTGGACATCGGGATGATCGACCGCGAAGGGCCCGGCCACCTGCTCCAGCAGGTCCACTCCCTTCTGCGTGGGATCGAGGCGCGAGGGCCAGAAAAGAAGGATCGCGTCGGGGTCGACATTGAGCCCCATCCGCTTTTGGAACTCGACGCGGTTGATTCTCTTGGCTTCCAGAACGTTGTCGTCGGGGCCGAATTTCACAACGCAGGAATCGCAGCGCTCCGGGTACATGTAGGGCGGCGGCGCATTGATGATGGAGATGGCCGTTCCATGAAAGTACTTGGCCTTGACCTCCGTTCTCACTCCTGTCGGCACGAGGGGCCGGTCCATGAAGTAGTCATAGACCACCTCTTTCAAGAACTGCTCACCCACGAAGTTGATCATGGTGGCGTTCTTGATGGCCGTGGCCTGACTGTCGATGCAGCGCCTGCCGTATTCCTCGGAGTAGTATATGTTCTCGGAGAAGTCCTCCATATCGACGCCGAAGAGCATGTCGAGCGGGATGTGCCCCGTGAAGACATTGTGGACCGTGTGAAGGACAGGGACCCCCCGGGCCTTCAGGTAGGCGTTGATGATCCCTCCGGCCATCCAGTCGTGGGTGTGGACGATGAGCCTGCCTCCATGACGGGCGCTCACGCCCTTGATGATGTTGTTGACGATCTCGCGCTGGAATTCCGCAGCGTTGAGCAACGGGTTTCCCCCGTAGGCGCTCAAAAGATCGGAAAAGACGCCCGAGCTGACCAGGTGGATCTTTTCGGGGTCGATCTTGTAACGGACCTCCCGCCACTGCT
Source organism: Syntrophales bacterium (assembly GCA_035685905.1). Classification (GTDB taxonomy): domain Bacteria; phylum Desulfobacterota; class Syntrophia; order Syntrophales; family UBA2192; genus UBA2192. The sequence continues at coordinate 11,652 of DASRZY010000207.1, read as the reverse complement.
GCGCGCTGAGCCGGGATTCCCGCTGGAAGCGTTTTTTCAGGTTCAGGACGGCGAGGTGAACGTCGACGCCTCGCTCCGTCAGGCCCTCGCACAATGCCGAGATGACCTCGCCCTGCCCCCCGCTTTTCCCCGAGATGTACTTGGCAAGCCCCCCCAGGTCTTCGGGGAGCCGGCCTGTCTCGGGCGTGACGATCAGGACGGCGGGCTTTTCCTTGCGTGTAAGGATTTCGAAGCGGAAAATGGTGACGGTGAGGATGTCGATCTTGCGCGTCAGGATGTGAACGGCGCTGGCCAGCGACTCCCCGTAGGGGTTTTCGTAGGTGCACAGCGCAGATTCCCTGCCGGTTCGCTGGTGGATGGCGTAGAGGTGATCCGATGCGGTGAGGTGCCGCCAGTGGGTCATCAACTCGCCGCCGGCCTTGCGGGCGATGTCTTCCATTTTCTCGATGTCCCGGAACAGATCGAACTGGGCCGGGTCGTCCAGCCAACCGCCCGTCTGTCTCGTCATTGCGGCCCGGTCGGCCGTTGCCGGCGCGGGGATGTCGAGGACGGGGCAATCCGTATCCTGGAAACGAAGGGCCAATTGGGTGGCCGTGAAGCACTCCAGATCAGGAAATTCCGGCAGCGCCTCGGCAAGCCCTCTCCAGAAATCGTGGATTCCTGCGCCATCGATGCCGTCCATGTTCTCCAGGTTGAAACCCAGGAGCGCGACCCCCTCGGCCCTCTCCACGATGCGCTCCAGGTACTCACGGGGAGTGAGCAGCTGCCGGGCGAAACGCAGGTGGACGTCATCGCTCAACTCGCGATTTCTCGGGATGACGAGCAGATCGGTTCCCCGGGCCCGATACACCTTTCCGCTCGACACGCCGGGCTCCGATGTCTCGCAGAGCATGGCCGTGTATCCCATGTCCGCGACGACTGAGGCGATATCGTTGTTGAAGATCAGGTCCGTGTTGCGGAAGGCCGTGGGGCGGGTCCCGAAGTGCTTGGCCATCCGGTCCCGGTGGAGTGAGACCTGGTCCCGGAATTCCTGCCTGCGGGGATCCTCGAAGAGGCTTGTGAGCGAGTGATAGTGTGTCTCGTCGAGAAATTCGACGCGCTCGCCCTCCCGGGCGGCATCGAGAAGGTCCTGGAGAGCCTTGATGACCTCGCTCCGGTAGAGCTCGGCCTGATCCAGGAAGGTGCCCGACAGGCCGATCGTGAACTTGACATCGGGATATTTCCCCACAAGCGAAGCCAGTGTCCGGATGGCGGGGAGATAACGAAGCGCCGCCTTTTCGGCAAAGATCTCCCGGTTTCTCTCATCCCACAGGAACTTGTCCCGCTCGGGATGGAGCAGGAAGGGCTGATGCAGCTGAAAATAGAAGATGACGGGCAACATCGGCTGTTATTCCTTAAACACGATCGTACTGCCGCCGAAAAGGCGCTGCTCCCTCAGCTCTCGCCCCTGCCGGCCGTTTCTTTCAGGGCCTCATCCGAGAAATCCCCGCCGACGGCAGCCCCGTCCCGGGGGAAGAATTCGGGATAGTGACGCTGGAGCTCGACGACGATCCTCTCGAAAGGCACATCCGCAAAGGCCCCGTGGTCGTGGATGTACTGCATGTGCCGGTTGCCTTTCCGGTCAAACTCGTGGAAGAGGCAATCCGACATGCCGTCGAATTCCAGGGGCCTGACGCCGAACTTTTCGCAGAGGCTCATGTTGAATGTGGGCGTGACCTTGAGCCAGCGGCCGTTCAGGTAAAGCTCCGAGTAGCCGTGGAAAACGAATACGTCCGTTTTCATGAGCTTGCGGAGCCGTTCCGTGCTCAGGTGGTTTTTCACATCGGCAAGCCCGATCCGCGAGGGGATTCCCGCTGCCCGGGCCGCGGCGGCCAGGGCGATGGCCTTCGCCACACAGTACCCCCTGCGTTTTCCAATGATGACGCTTGCCTTGAACTCCTTCGGAAAAAGCACGATGCTGTAAGGGTCGTAGAAGATCTCATCGCGGACGGCCCGAAAAAGGCTGATCGCCCTGTCGGTGTCCGTTTCCCCCTTTGCATGGGCCCGGGAAAATTCGAGCACTGCCGGATTGTCGGAGTCGATATAAAACGTCGGCTGAAGAAATTCGCGAAGATCTTCCGTTGCCTGTCCTTTCATTGCAATCACCTTGATCGATCCTGTTGCCGTTCCCTCGGGAGTACCCGCGCACAAGGACTGCTTGTCGGGTCGCCGATCAGGTCGTGAAATGAAAAACATCCGGGGCGAGCAGATGCATCGATGGAAAGATAACGCAGAATTGAAATCTATTCAAGGGGTTAAAAGAGAGGGGCATTATGAGTAACGGGTAAAGCATGGAAGTCAGCACGTGGTAATGGCAGCGGAAGCCTTACCCGGGCAGGATGCCGACCAACCGGAGGATCTTGCCGGCGTAATAGGTGATCGGCATGGCGTAGAACGCGCAGATGAGTGCAATGACCGATACCCGGAGCAGTTTGTTACTCATGAAACAAATCCTCTTCAACAGCCTGATATCCATGGAAAAACAAATCCCATGACAACAACTATCGGCGCGGGCGGGCTTGTCTTGAGGGAAAAATATAAAAGGCTTACCTCGTTTGAGATAAGCCCTTGAAAGGGATTTACCTGCATAGATGACAATAATGGCTTCATTCGTGGAGAAGACCGTTGCGGATCCCCTCCATGAACGAATAGGAGAGAGGTAGATGACAGAGAGAGTACGGAGTCGTTCAAAAGAACGTCGTTTTCTTGCGTTTCGCCCTTGCGGGGCCGGTCCTGCCATCGTTTTGTATTCATTCATGGAGGAGAGCATCGCTCCCCTCCATGAACGAATAGGAGAGAGGTAGATGACAGAGAGAGTACGGAGTCGTTCAAAAGAACGTCGTTTTCCTGCGTTTCGCCCTTGCGGGGCCGGTCTGCCATCATTTTGTATTCATTCATGGAGGAGAGCATCGCTCCCCTCCATGAACGAATAGGAGAGAGGTAGATGACAGAGAGAGACTTATTGCCCGGAGGCATTTCTATTTCAAGGCCCGGCTCTCAATTCCTGCCTTGCCTTTCCATCGCTTTTCCACCTGCTTTATACCGGAGGATAAAAGCTTGGTACATCGGAGCAATGCTGATTTTCCTGTCAGAGAGACACCTACAAATGCATCCGTTTTAGTCTTACAATATGGAAGTATGTTCCTCTGTGTGGAACAACTTGCATACAATATACAAATGTAACTGGAAAAAGCAAGATAATATTTTTCACATTTGCAGGGTGGGGCATTGCAGGAATCTAACGACTGGCGGGTGATCCGGGCGGAAGGGATCGGGTCAGCCCTTGCTTTCCGAAGGCATGAGAGTCCGGAGGACGTCCTCCTTGCCGATGATACCCACGAGCCGGTCGCCGTCCACGACGGGAAGAGTGTGAATGTTGTTGCTGACCATGAGCGTGGCGATATCCTCCAGGCTCGTGTCGGGGTCAATGGTGATCGGGTCCGAGGTCATGGCCTGGGAGACCTTTGAGGCCACGATCTTGTCCACTTCCTTTTCCAGGCTCCGGTAGGATGTCAGCGGGATCAGACCGTCGAAGAAAGTGAACAGGGAGGGCAGGGGAAGTTTTTTCTGCTGGACGATGAGGTCGTCCTGGCAGATGATTCCGATCAGCCGGCCCTTGTCGTCGACCACCGGCAGCCCATTGAAGTGATTTTCCAGAAGCAGTCGTGCCGCCTGCGCGATCTCCATGTCGGGCGTTGCGGTTACTACATCTTTTGTCATCATGTCCTTCGCCTTGAGCATGACCCGTTCCCTCCTTCTCGATGGTCCGCAGGCAGGTTGCCGCATATCCTGTCTCAAGTTAATTTATTGAATGCCGATAGAAAGATCAAGGACACTGGTTGGACACGGAGCCGGGCTGTCACGGGACACCGGGGTTCCCCCTTCCGGACGGACTTGGCCCGATTCAACCCGTGATCCGGCTGACAGCGTTTCTATCTTCTCCTTTCTTCCTCTTCCCCCTGGGCCGCACCACCCGGGGGGACCTACGTTCAGTGACCAGTGGCTAGTGATCAGTGCCCAGTGAAGGGACCAGGGACGAGGGGGTAGGGACCAGGATACACGGTGAAATCCTCGATCCTCGTGCCTCGGTCCTCGAGCCTGTTTTCATGCCCGGCTGCGCCGGATGATCAGGCGGCAACAGCCGATGATGTTGTCGGGGGTGTAGAGGCTCAGCTCTTCGCGGTAGAAATGCCGATTGAGATCGGCGATCAGTGCGTTCTCCTCCCGGGGGTCGTTGCGGATTTGATCGTAGAGGGACCGGGCGGCCTCGCGGGCTTCCTTGAACGCTCTCCGGGCATCCTCCCCGACGAGCGGCCCCTGGTGGGCCAGGCAAAGGATGCGGGGTTCCAGCGTTTCCAGGCGGTCGATCGTGGCCATGTAGTCCGCATACCCCGTAAAAAAAATAGGGAAGAACCCGATGCTGGGGATGCGAAAACCCAAACTGTCTGAAGCCATCAACGCATGGCAATCCGGGACATGGACGAGGATATTGCCGATGGCATGGCCCCCGACATGGAGAAAGCGGATAGAGAGCCCTCCCAGATCCAGTGTCTCACCTTCGTTCACGACCATGGCCCCGTCCACAGAGGGGGGACTCTGAATGGGCGGGCGTTCCGTTCGATACCCTTGCGAGGCGAGGAATTCCGACATGAACCGGTCTTCCGCCACGAGGGCAGCCGCTGTTTTCGGGTGGGCCAGAAACTCCCGGGCGCCCGGGCCGATAATGACGCGGGCTTCGGGGCAGTGTGCCCGCAGCGCCTCGAGCCCGTTGATGTGATCTCCGTGCGGATGGGTGACAATGATATAGTCGGGGCTGACGCCAATCGTCTTCAGTTGATGGATGACTTCGTCGGCAATGGCGGATATGCCCGTATCGACGAGGGCCGACGCTGTCTTTCCCCGGACGAGATAGAGGCTGAAATAGGAATTGCCCAGAACCCAGAGCCCGTCAGCCAGGAGTCCGGGGTAGGAACCTTCAGGGGGTTGCGAAGGAGGTCCCATCGTATGGAGATCAGCCCCCCTCGTACCCTTTGAATCTGCGAAGGGACACCGATGTTTCGGGGTACTGGAAGACCTCGTAGATGGTTTTCTTGCCCAGGATTTTGTCGATCTTGTCCTGGACCGGGGCGCGCTTCTTGCTCCCGAGCCACTTCTTCCAGTCGTCCATCGTCTGCCAGGTACTGATCACGAGATACTCTTCGGGGTTGTCGGCGCTTCGCAGCGTCTCGCCGGAGATGTAGCCCGGCTGCTTCGATGCAAGCGTCCTGAGTTGCGTGATGAGATCCAGAAGAGCCGCTTCCTTTTCCTGCGTGACCTTACGTTTGATGAGCACTTTTACGAGCATGTCCACGCCTCCTCTCATGGATTTCCTACGCGTCGATTTCATCATAATCCCGACAGGTCCGAACTTCAACGAAAAACTCTCCCCGGCAGGGCCCTGCACTCTTCTCAATCCTGTTGACAAATCGGGCTGAGCGGGTATTTTATAGATTCGTAATGCGGGGATGGCCGCCGCGATCTCATTCAGGAGACAGACCGGTTTCAACCGGTTTTTTCATATCACACCGACGAAAGAATGATCCCATGGCAGCTGACGACCTTTCCCGTCTCAAGATCGACAAGGCAGCAAAGACCGTACGGACCAACGTGCAGAAGAGGCCGATGCTGATCATCGGCGCCGCAGTGCTCGTGGTGCTGGCGGCCGTCCTGTACTGGATGGGGGTCTTCACTCCCGCACAGTCGGTGGAAGTGGCCATGGTGAGCCAGACCTATCCCTCCCAGTCCTTCACACTCCTCAACGCCAGCGGCTACGTGGTGGCCCAGCGAAAGTCCGCCGTTGCCTCGAAGATCACCTCACGATTGGTGGAGCTCTCCGTCGAAGAGGGAAGCCGCGTGAAGAAAGGCGACATCATCGCGAGGCTGGAAGGCGAGGATACCCAGGCGGCCCGCGACCAGGCCCAGGCGAACCTGAGCGTTTCCCGATACAGTCTTCTCCAGGCCCGGGCGGAGCTCGATGACGCCAAAGCCTCCTTCGAGCGGGAGAGAGAGCTCCTTGCCCAGGAGTACACGACAAAGGCTTCCTTCGATGCCGCCGAGGCCCGCTACAAGAAAGCCATCGCCGGCGTTTCCGGCGCCGAGTCGGCAGTAAGGGCTGCCGATGCGGCCCTCGAGGCGACGAAGGTGAGTATGGAGTACACGCTCCTCCGGGCGCCCTTTGACGCCGTCGTACTCACCAAGAATGCCGACATCGGGGACATCGTGACCCCTCTGGGCGCCGCGGCCAACGCCAAGGCGGCTGTTGTCACCATCGCCGACATGAACTCGCTGCAGGTCGAGGCCGACGTGTCGGAGTCGAACCTCGAGCAGGTGAAAAAGGGACAGCCCTGCGAGATACAGCTGGACGCCCTTCCGGAGAAACGTTTCCGCGGAGAAGTCCACATGGTCATTCCCACGGCAGACCGGAGCAAGGCCACCGTCATGGTGAAGGTGCGCTTCCTCGACATCGACCCCCGGGTCCTCCCGGAGATGAGTGCAAAGGTCGCGTTCCTTTCCAAACCCGTGGGACCCGGCGAAGAGAAGCCGCGAACGACCATCCACCCCGCTGCCGTGGTGAGCCGGGACGGCAAGTCGGCAGCTTTTGTTGTCAAGGACAACCGGGTGGAGGAGCAGGAGATCACGACGGGAGAGAAGATGGGCGATCTGCTCGTCGTGACAGGCGGCGTCAAGGCCGGCGACCGGGTCGTTCTGAACCCCCCCAAGGGCCTCAAGAGCGGAAGCCGCGTCAAGCAGGCCGAGAAGTAAGGATGTAGAGAAGTACGGAATCCCGCCTGCGAAAAGTCATTCTTCGACCGCTCTAACGCTCGCTACGCTGCGGTCGCAAAAACTCGCCCTTCGGGCTCAAACAGTTTGCGCCGCGGGCGCTTCACGTCGCGAAGAGCGGTTACCGAAGAACGCCTTACTTCGCAGTCGGAATCCCGTCCTACTCTTGTTACGATGTGAGGTGAGGAATGAAACTCGTTCGAGGTTCATGATCGTGTCCGATCAGACCACAACCTGTAATGACCACGGAATGGCTTCCGAGCTGGAGAACCGGCCTGTCATCGTCGAGGTCCGGAACGTCAACAAGGCCTACCTGCGCGGCAGCCACATCATTCCCGTGCTCCGGGAGATCAATTTCGACATCCGCCAGGGCGAGTTTCTCGCGCTGATGGGCCCCTCGGGTTCCGGCAAGAGCACGCTTCTGAACCTCATCGCCGGGATCGACAAGGTCGACAGCGGGACGATCGTCATCGGCGGTGTCGACATCACCGCTCTCGGCGAGACGGAGCTTGCCCACTGGAGAGCCACGAACGTGGGTTTCATCTTCCAGTTCTACAACCTGATCCCGGTGCTCACGGCCTTCGAGAACGTGGAGCTGCCCCTGCAGCTCACGGGGCTCACCCGCCCGGAGCGGCGCGATCACGTCGAGATGGCCCTTCGCGTGGTGAACCTCGAGCACCGCATGGACCACTACCCCGCCCAGCTCTCCGGCGGCGAGCAGCAGCGCGTGGCCATCGCCCGGGCCGTTGTCACGGACCCCGCGATCGTTGTGGCCGACGAGCCCACGGGGGATCTGGACCGCGCCTCGGCAAAGGAGATCATGTCCCTCATGTGCCGGCTCAGCCTCGAGTCGGGCAAGACGATCATCATGGTGACCCACGACCCGAAAGCCGCGGAGGCGGCCCAGGTGATCCGCCACCTGGACAAGGGCTACCTGAACAATGCGCACCCTTAAGCTCCTCATCCGCAATGCCTTCCGCCACAAGCTGCGAACGGGGCTCACCGTCCTGGGCATCACCATCGCCATCCTCGCCTTCGGCATGCTCCGGACCATGGTGAGTGCCTGGTACGCCGGCGTGGAGGCCTCCTCGGCCAACCGGCTCGTGATCCGGAATGCCATTTCGCTCGTCTTCCCGCTGCCCCTGGCCTACAAGGACAAGATCCGCCAGGTGAGCGGCGTGAACCTCATCTCCTGGGGAAACTGGTTCGGCGGGGTCTACATCGACGAGAAGAATTTCTTCCCCAATTTCGCCGTGGAGCCGAAGTCCTACCTGGCGCTCTACCCCGAGTACGTGATTCCCGACCTGCAGCGGACGACGTTTCTCAACGATCGCAAGGGCGCCGTCGCCGGCAGGAAGATCGCCGAGAAGTTCGGCTGGAAGGTGGGGGACACGATCACCCTCAAGGGGACCATCTTCCCCGGCAACTGGGAGTTCACCATCCGCGGCATCTACAAGGGCAGGGACCGCAGCGTCGACGAGACGCAGCTCTTTTTCCACTGGGACTACCTGAACGAGATGATGAGGAAGACGGCGCCCCTGAGAGCCGACCAGGTGGGGTTCTACATGATCGGCATCACGAACGCGAACCTCGCGGGAGACGTGAGCACGACGATCGACCGGACCTTCAAGAATTCGCTGGCCGAGACCCTCACGGAGACGGAGAAGGCCTTTCAGATGAGCTTCGTGTCCATGACGGAGGCGATCCTCATCGCCATCCAGTTTGTCTCCATCGTGATCATCGTCATCATCATGGCGGTTGTCGCCAATACGATGGCCATGACGGCTCGCGAACGGATCGGCGAGTACGCCGTCTTTAAGACGCTGGGTTTCGGGGGAAGGTACATCGCGACTCTCATTTTCGGGGAGTCCCTCTTCATCAGCCTCCTGGGGACGTCCCTCGGGATCGGGCTCACCTTTCCTGTGGCAGAGGCCTTCCACGACTATCTCGGGACGTACTTCCCCATCTTCTTCGTGGAGCGGCAGACGGTGTACATGGACATCGCCGCGGGGATGCTCGTCGGGCTCGTGGCCGCCCTTTTCCCCACCTGGCGTGCCGTGAATATCCGCATTGCCGACGGACTGCGGCGGATCGGGTGAAGAGAGTGGACGAAGTGAAAAACGTGAAAGAAGATCCAGGTGCAGCTCCTTTTTTGGAACCTGTACCCTGAACCCTGTACCCTGGACCCGAAATGCGAGTTCCCCTCTCCTACAGCTTCCGGAATCTCTGGACGAGGCGCCTCACGACGATCCTCACGGCCTCGGGCATGGCGCTTGTCGTCTTTGTCTTTGCGGCCATCCTCATGCTGGCCGAGGGGTTGCAGAAGACCCTCGTTGACACGGGCTCCTGGGACAACGTGGTGCTCATCCGCAAGGGCTCCCAGTCGGAGGTCCAGAGCGGCGTCGACCGGCTCCAGGCCTCGATCATTGAAACCCAACCCGAGGTGGCCATGGGGGACGGCGGCAGGAGGATGCTCGCCAAGGAAGTCGTGGTGCTGATCAGTCTTCCCAAGCGGGGCACCGACAAACCCTCGAATGTCATCATCCGCGGGATCAACGAGCAATCGCTCCCGCTGAGGCCCCAGGTGAGGCTCCGGGAGGGCCGGCTGCCGAAGCCCAGCTCGTCGGAGATCATTGCCGGCGAAAGCGTCTCCCGGCGATTCACGGGGGCGGGGATCGGCGAGACGCTTCGCTTCGGGATGCGGGACTGGACCGTGGTGGGGATCTTCGACGCCGGAAATACAGGATTCAGCTCCGAGATCTGGGGGGATGCCGACCAGCTCATGCAGACCTTCCGGAGGCCTGTGTACTCTTCAGTCATTTTCAAGCTGCGCGATCCATCCGAATTCGATGCCTTCAAGGCCCGCGTGGAAAGCGACCCGAGGCTCACCGTGGAGGCGAAGCGGGAGAGCCGCTTCTACGCCGACCAGTCGGAAGTGATGGCAAAGTTCCTGCGGATCCTGGGCACGTCGCTGACGATCATCTTCTCGTTCGGGGCCGTGATCGGGGCCATGATCACCATGTATGCCGCCGTGGCGAACCGCACTGCCGAGATCGGTACGCTCCGGGCCCTGGGGTTCCAGCGCCGCAGCATTCTGGGGGCCTTCCTGATGGAGTCGCTCTTCCTGGGCTTGATCGGGGGCGCAACAGGGCTCTTCTTTGCCTCCTTCCTTCAGCTTCTGACGATCTCGACGCTCAACTTCCAGACCTTCTCGGAGCTGGCCTTCACGTTCACGCTCACCGTTTCGATCGTCTGGCAGGCGCTTCTGTTCTCGCTGATCATGGGTTTTGTGGGCGGGGTGCTGCCGGCCTTGCAGGCCTCGAGAATGAAGATCGTCGACGCGCTGCGCACCACATAAGAAGGTGCGAGGTTCGAGGAACGAGGACCGAGGCAAGAAGAGCCGACAGCCAACAGCCAACAGCCATCAGCCATCAGATTTCCCCTGTCTACGCTCTTTTTACTGTCGGCTGTAGACTGTGGGCTGTAGGCTGGGTGATTCGGACGAAGGTGACATGACTGAATAGACCGAATAGACTGAATAGACCGGACAGACCGGACAGACCGGACAGACTGGACAGACTGGATAGACTGATTTACGTGGGATTTCGTTTGGGAGGCGGGCTGTCATCGTTTTCCCGGGACTTGTCCTGCACCTCGTCGGGAGTGGTACGATCCGTATCCGGGGCAGGCGGGGGCGTCATCTCTTTCTTCGCCGGGGATTCCATGATCCGATAGAGCAGGTCGCCCTTCTTCACCATGCCCAGCTCATTACGGGCCACCGCCTCGATGTAGCGAAGGTCCTCGCGAAGAAGGACGACTTCGCGCTTCAGGCTGTTGTTGACCGCCTCGAATCGGGAATTCTCGGCCCTCAGCTCGGAGAGCTTTTCTTTCAGACGATGATTGTCCAGCAGTCCCCGGTTTCCGAAAACGATGAAGAAACCGACGAAGAGAATGATCAGAAGAAGGTAGCGGCCGATCCTCATAGCTCCTGCAGTAACGACCCGGAATCTTGAAGAGGCAAGGCGTTCGAGGACACCATCCCCGCAAAAAATGCATGCAAGAATTATGAAAGAATCAGTTGAAATCACCGTGAAATCAGTGGGGTTCGCATCCTTTATCGATCCGGGGAATGAGAGATCCGCAAGAGACTCGATGCGAGTCTTCGAGTTCAAGATTCCCGGCGCCCCTGTGCATTGGTTGATCTGCTTCAATTCCGCTTTCCGCGAAGCAACGTTCGACATCGTTCGACAGCCTCACGACAAGCTCTCGCGTTGGCCGCTGCGGGGCGCGGCGCGTCTCCATGTTTTCATTTGACAGGCACTTCATTTCGACGTAGAAAATAATCAGTACACACTCAACTTCCCGATCGCTCCATCTCCTTTCTTCTTCCAGTTGCGCCTCACCTGATGGCGCCGATCTTTCCCGGTCTTCGACGCAGAATTCTATTGAGGGGATTTCCCCGGCAAGGTCGTTACATCGGATGGAGACACGACTACATTTTTTGTAGTAGCGAGGCCTGTTTCGACCCGAATAAGACCTTTTCATGAGACCCTCGATCCGGTTGAAGGGGCGGGGTGACAGGGTCTCAAAGGGTGAGCGGAATAAAAAAAAGCATATAAAAACAAAAAAAGAAGATCAACCTCGACTCGGGCATCTTTATTGCACTCTCTGAGTTTGAAGAGGTAAAACGACACAGGGAGGTGTGCGATGCAAAACAGGTTTCCCTCTCCCGTTAAAGTGCTCGTCGAACTTCTGTTCGTTGTCTCCGTGATCCTCATTTGCATAGGGGCAGCC
>DASRZY010000206.1:0-9086 GCA_035685905.1 Syntrophales bacterium | reverse complement strand
GAAAGTCCGGTAAAATAAAAATGGACCTATGGGCATTGCCCATAGGTCCACTGCACCAAGATCCTAACTCGGCAGAAAATAAGGGTTTTGCCGAGAGTACTGTCTGGCTCCTCGGACATGACTCGAACATGTGACCCGCTGGTTAACAGCCAGCTGCTCTACCGACTGAGCTACCGAGGAATTTGTCGGTGCAAAAAATTGAAAGACGCATATTAATGGAAAGACCGCCCCTTGTCAAGAGCGGTCTTTTTGAAGCAAAATTTGTCGCCAGCTATTTGCAGCTCGTGCAGACCATCAGCTTGGCCATGGGGACGCCTGTCTTTTTGCTGATCCACTTGAGCTGATCCTCGGGGGCAAAGTAGCGGCCGCACTTCTCGCAGGCCACCATCTTGAAGGACTTGTCCCAGATCATTCGGCGGTCGCCGGAGGATTCCATCTTCACAAACCCGGTGGGGCACACATAGGCGCAGGAGCCGCAGCCGATGCACGCATCGGCGATGTACTCGATCTTGGGTTCTGACACGGCGCGGCCCAGGCCCCGGTCGACGAACTTGAGGGCATCGACGCCGACGATCTCGTGGCAGGTCCTCGTGCAAAGGCCACAGAGGATGCAGTCATTGCCCTCGGCTGCCCCGGCGGTCACCTCCACGCCCAGACTTTTCGCCATGTCGCGGACGGCCTTTGTCGAGGGGTACTTGTAATAGAGAAGCTCCGCCGCGAGCTTGCGGCTCTCCTTCACCTTGTCGGAGTTCGTCCGAACCTCCATCTTGTTCTTTACAAGCGTGTCGCAGGAGCTCGTCATCTGCCACTTGCCGTTGGCCTTCACCTCCACAACGCAGAGGCGGCAGGCCCCGAAGGGCATAAGGTCCTGGTGGAAGCACAGAGTCGGGATCGGGACGTGGTTTGCCTGGCATGTTTTCAGGATCGTCGCCCCATCCTTCGCTTCCAACTTCTTGCCATCGATCGTGACGTTCAGCATCGAAATTCCCCTCAAAAATCTTGTCTATTCCGTCTTTTCCGTCCGTCCCGTCTTTTCCGTCCGGATCGTTTGACCGAATAGACGGAATAGACCGGACAGACGGAACAGACCGTTTGTTATTCCCAAACCACCAGCCGGTAGCAGCGCAGGCAGCGATTCGCTTCTTTCATGGCCGCGGCATCGCTGTACGGGGCCTCGACCTCGGCAAAGCTTTTCACGCGCGCCTTCGGGTCAAGCAGGCTCACTTTCTCCTGGCCGCAAACGTCAACGAAGCCTATCGCGCGCTGAGCTTTCACGTCGATTCCCTTGAAGCTCACCTCGGGCTCGAGGATCCTGCCCTGCAGGTAGGCGTCGATGCTGCGGGCCACCTTGTTGCCCGCATCGAGAGCCTCGATGAGGGTGGCGGGGCCGGAGACGCAGTCACCGCCTGCAAATACGTTTTCCAGATTGGTCCGAAGGGTCTCGGGGTTCACCTCGATGGTGCCCCAGCCTGTAGCCGGGACAAGGTCCTTCACAAAGGCAAGCTCGGGCTTCTGGCCCGTGGCGGGAATGACCACGTCCGCCTTCACCTTGAACTCGGATCCTTTCACCGGGACGGGACGGCGGCGCCCGCTGGAGTCGGGCGCTCCCAACTGCATCCGGATGCATTCCACGCCCTTCACCTTGTTTCCGTCGGTAAGAACACTCACGGGAGCGGCAAGGTAGCGGATCTTGATCCCTTCCTCGAGCGCCTCCTCGATCTCCTCAGGCCGGGCGGGCATCTCCTTGCGGGTACGCCGGTAGAGGATCTCCACCTCCTTGAACCCCAGACGCAGGCAGCTGCGGGCGCAGTCCATGGCCACATTGCCGCCGCCGACGATGACGACTTTTCCCTTCGGCTCAATGGGCCTGCCGAGGGCCAGCTCGCGGAGGAAAACGGCGCCGTCGACGAACCCTTCGTAGCCGGCATCTTCGCCCTTGCAGCCGATCTTGGTCCCCTCGTGGGCGCCCACGCTCAGGAAGATGGCCTTGAAGCCCTGGGCCGTGAGATCGTCCATGTCGAGCTTCGTGATCTTTTTATTGTACTGGATGTCTGCGCCCAGCTCGCTGATGAGCTTGACCTCGTGTTCGAGGATGTTCTTGGGAAGCCTGTAGTCGGGTATGCCCACGGCGGCCATGCCCCCACCCTTCGGGAACGCTTCGAAAATCGTCACCTGATAGCCCATCCTCCGCAGATGGTATGCCGCGGCAAGCCCTGCGGGCCCCGCACCGATGACGGCCACCTTCTCGGGCCTCTCCGCCGCAGGCTTTTTCAGGGCGCTTGCCCCTGCGGCCAGATCGTTGTCCGCCGCCGCCCGCTTGAGAAGCCGGATGGCCAGGGTCTTGTCGATGCCGTTGCGCACACAGGCATCCTCGCAGGGGTGGGTGCAGGAGCGGCCGATCACGCCGGGCAGGATGCAGCGCTTGCGGATGAGATTGAGCGATTCGCCGAACTTGTTGTTACGGATCAGTTCGATGTAGCCGGGGATGTCGAGCTTGGCCGGGCAGGCCTCGAGGCAGGGAGCCGTGACGGCCACCTTGTAGGGCTTCTTCGTGCCTTTCTTCCCCGAGGTCAGGGCCAGGAAGTCGTCCTTGTAGTACCGAAGCGCATCCAATAAGGGGGTGACGGCCGAGGAGCGTCCGAAATTGCACTTGGAGAGTTCCATGACTCCCTTGACGATCCGCTCGATTTCGGCGACATCGGGCTTCTTGCCCCTTCCGGCAATGAGCCCCTCCAGGATTTCCGTCAGCCGATCGATGCCGATGCTGCAGACGGAGCACTCGCCGCAGGACAGTTTTCTTGCCTCCTTCAGGTAGGCGAGGGCCAGCGACGGGACATTGGCGCCGGCATCCGCTACGACCATGCCGTCCCAGCCCATGAGGGCCGCGAAAGACTTGTCGCCCAGCATCTTCGGGACGCCGGCATCAACGGATTTCGCCGCTTTGCCGGTGCGATTGTCTACGATTTTTCCGTTCCAGCTGCTGAAGGATACTGCGCTCATTCCCTGTCACCTATCTTTCCGTTTTCTGTTTTCGCCGCATGACGTGAAACATTACCAGGGTTGCATGCACTCGACCTTGTTGAGAAGGATCTCCCACTCGCGCAGGACGTGCTCCTGGATCTTCTCGATGTCCGAAGGGCCCAGGTGGCGGTATCGCCCCTGGGGCGCCAGGTAGTCCTTCACGGGGCGAAGCTTCTCGGGCACTTCCATCGTGAGCCTGTACTTGCCGTTCTCCACCTCGTAGAGGGGGAAGATGCCCGTCTCGACGGCGAGGCGGCCCATCTTGATGGTGATCTCCGAGGCGCAGCGCCAGCCCGTGGGGCACATGGAGAAGACGTGTACGTAGGCGGGGCCCTTCACCGCCTTGGCTTTTTTCACCTTGTTGATCAGGTCGAGAGGGTAGCTCGGGCAGGCCGTGGCCACGTAGGGGACCTTGTGGGCCACCATGATCTCGGGGACGTTCTTCTTCTGCGTCCTCTGGCCCGGGATGGCGTGCCCGGCGGGCGAGGTCGTCGTGGCCGCCATGAAGGGGGTGGCGCTCGAGCGCTGGATGCCCGTGTTCATGTAGGCCTCGTTGTCGAGGCAGAAAAAGATCATGTCATGGCCGCGCTCCATGGCGCCGGAGAGAGCCTGAAGCCCGATGTCGCAGGTGCCGCCGTCGCCCGCCACGGCAATGGTCTTCACGTCGCGGTCGGCGATCCGTCCCTTGCGCCGCAGGGCCTTCAGCGCCGCTTCCACGCCGGATCCCACGGCAGCGGCGTTCTCGAAGGCGACATGGACATAGGGAACCTCCCAGGCCGACTGGGGGTAGCCCGAGGAGATGATCTCCATGCAGCCCGTGGCATTGGCCACGACGATGTCGTCACCCAGCGCCTTGAGGATGTGACGAAGCGCAAGCACCTCGCCGCATCCCTGGCAGGCCCGGTGGCCGGCGCTGAGATATTCCTTCTTGTCAACGAGTTTCGGTGCAAAGATCTCGAAATTCTGTACCGGGTTCATTATTCCCTCACTCCGTATATTTCGAAGGTTTCGTCTTTTTTCTTCTTCGCCATATCGAACATGGCCACAAAATCATTGACGGTCAGGTCTCGCCCGCCGAGGCCCGCAATGACATTGAGGACCCGGGGCTTTTTCTTATCTCCGTAGAGGATCGACTTGACGTCCGTGGCCACGGGCCCGCCGGCGCCCCCGGTAGAGAGCGCACGGTCCATGACGATGAGTGTCTTGCACCCCTGGATGGCGGCCTTCAGCTCCTCGACGGGGAAGGGCCTCCAGAGGCGAAGCTTCACGAGGCCCACCTTCTGGCCTGCTTTTCTCATCTCGTCAACGGCCGTGGCGGCCGTCTCACCCATGGAGCCCATGGTGAGCATGAGGGTGTCGGCGTCCTTGGCCTTGTACGTCTCGACGACGCTGTACTTGCGGCCAAAACGCTTGGCCCAATCTCCGAAGACCCGCGTGATGACCTTTTTGGAGTTGCGCAGGGCCGCCTCTTTCGCCATCACGGTCTCCGTGTAGGTATCAGGCATGGCAAAGCAGCCCATGGAGATCGGGTCGTCCGGGTGCAGCGAGGCAAAGGGTTTTCTCGGCGGCAGGAATTTCGCTACTTCGGCCTTGCTTGGGAGCTCGAGGGGCTCGATCATGTGGGTGAGCTGGAAGCCGTCGATGTTGACGACACAGGGCAGCATCACCTCGGGGTCCTCGGCGATCTTGAAGGACATGATCGAAAGATCGATGACCTCCTGGCCGTTTTCCGTAAAGAGGGAAATCCAGCCGCTGTCGCGCTGGGGCATGATATCCGTGTGGTCGTTCCAGATGTTGAGCGGCCCCGACACGGCGCGGTTGGCGTTGGCCATGCAGATCGGAAGCCGCATGGCCGATACGATGGGCAGGATCTCGTGCATCAGCATGAGCCCCTGGGAGCTTGTCGCCGTGTAGGCGCGGGCCCCGGCCGCCGAGGCGCCGGCGCAGGCGCTGATCGCGGAGTGCTCGCTCTCGACGGTGATGAATTCGGAGTCGATCCTTCCGTCGTGGATGACGTCCGCCATGTGCTCGGCGATGTGGGACTGCGGCGTGATCGGGTAGACTGCCGCCACATCGATATTGCAGAGCGCGACGGCCTCGACCGCCGCGATGGCCACTTCCATTCCAACGCGTTTTCCCATCTTACTCCTCCTCCTCGCGCATCACGATCGCTCCGGGCCAGCACTCGTGGGGACAGATGCCGCAGCCCTTGCAGTAATCCAGATTCGCAATGAAGTACCCTTCCTCGTCCTCCTGGATGCACCCCTCGGGGCAGAAGATGTAGCAGATCCCGCACTTGATGCACTTTTGCTTGTCCAGGACCGGCCTCTGGGACTTCCAGCTCCCGGTCTTGTAGTTTGCGGCGTTGCCCGCAGCGAAGACCATGCAGCCGGGGTTGACTTCCTGCCACTTCTCGGGCCACTTTTTCTGCTCTGTCTTTTTCTTTGCCATATCAGAACCTCTTGTCGATCAGGCGGCTTTTGCTGATTTGAGTTCGTTGAAGGCCCGCTTCATGGCGGACATGTTCTTTGCGGCCACGCGGCCGAACCGGTGCTCCAGCGGCGACTTCATGGCGTTGAGGTTGAGAACCCCCGTCGCCTTGAGTACGGCCCCGAGCATGGTCGTATTCGCGATGGGCACGCCGAGTTCTTCCCGGGCGATATGCGTGGCATCGACGATGTATAATTTCCCTTTGTAATTCAACTTCTTGCGAATCTCTTCGGCCGTCTTCGACGTGTTGACAATGAGAATCCCGCCCGGCTTGAGCCCGTCAGTAACGGGTACGAGGCTCACAAGGCTCGGGTCGAGGACGACGACCACATCGGGCTGGTAGATGCCCGAACGGATCTTGATGGGCTTGTCGGACACGCGGTTGAAGGCCATGACGGGCGCGCCGCGCCGCTCCGGACCGAAGGCCGGAAAGCCCTGGGCGTATTTTCCCACCTCGATAGCCGCCAGGGCTATCATCTCAACGGACGTAACAGCCCCCTGGCCGCCTCTTCCATGCCATCTGATTTCGATCATCGGTGATTCTCCCCCGGAAAGATTTGCGTGTTGACTGAACTCGGATTGGGAAAAAAGGATTATAGACGATTTTCCTTATCCGAATCGGATTTTTCTGTCAATACCAAAGTCGGTACTTTCTGACTGTTTTTCACCACTTTCGCAATCTTCAATGGTGCTGTGGCATTACCGCGGGGTTCACGGGAAGGCAAAAAAAGACATCGGCTGCAAGCTTCAAGAGCAGCGAGTAATGCTAATTCATGTGTAATATCATGTTGTTGATTGCCAAGTGATCCGGCGGGCCCATGGTTCCGCGCAAGGGTCCTCGTCAGAGGCATGAGCCGGCATGTTGCACTGAGATGTTCTCTCATCTGCCTGGTTCCGGTTGATGCCCCGGGGCCTACAGTCACCGCAGGTGACAATGTTGGCACGTCGGTCAGGTCCCCTCCGGGTCCTTGCCCCGCCGCGGCGGTGGCGTTTTTACGTAACGAATCCCTATCCAGAAAAGCATGATCGCAAAGATGTACCGAAGATTCGCATCAGGGAGGTAGCCGGCGATCATGGCCCCCACATAGGCCCCGATGAGGATTCCGGGGATCATTCCCTTGAGGAGATCCATGTCGACGTTCCCCCGGCGCCAGTATGTCCAGGCAGCCGTCGCCCCCGCAGGGATCATGACGAGCAGGGACGTCCCCTGGGCCATATGCTGACTGAACCCGGCCAGCAGGACCATCGCCGGGATCGACACGGCGCCGCCGCCTCCCCCCATGATTCCCGATTGAAATCCCGTGAAGATCCCTGCCGCGAGCAGAACAAGCACCATCGCCCAGCCCGTCAGCGGGCTCGACACATGGGGCATCCAGGGTTTCAGGATCATGGAGAGGGCAATGAAGATGAGGAATGCGCCGTAGAACCGGCGGAGCTTCGCCTCGGGAAGACTGTGGGAAAAACGCGCCCCGGCCCGTGCCCCGAAGATGGCCGTCACGGCAAGCAGGAGTGCCGCCAGGACGTCGACGTAGCCGTTTGACGCGTAGACGATGGTGCCTGCGATTCCCGTGAAAACGAGTGTCACCAGGCTCGTGCCGCTTGCCCGGTGCTGGGAGAGCTTCAGAATGCCCACCATCAGGGGGATCATGACGGCGCCGCCTCCGACCCCGGCAATGCCCCCGAAGACCCCCGCAAGAAACCCGATGAGCAGGCTCATGAACACGTTGTCCCTACACAGCGAAGATAGAAAAATCCCCCTCTTTCCTGTTTGAAAAAGGGGGAGGACCGGGGGCGCATCCCGTAAGGAGGCGCAACCATGTCTGGTTCGTTCCCTACCGGGCCGCCCCGCAAGCGGAACTGGGCGGCAAAGGGGGATTTGTTTGTCTCGACCCTGACGGGCAGGGCGTCCGCCAGCCCGTTTACATGCCGCGGCGGAATTCGATCGCCTTCGCCAGCGTCATCTTGTCCGTATACCGCAAATCCCCCCCCACGGGCACGCCGAGGGCGATCCGGGTGACCTCGATGTCCTTGTCCTTCAACATCCTCATGATGAGCAGCGCCGTCGCCTCCCCTTGGACACTGGGGTTGGTGGCAACGATGATCTCGCGGATACCGCCTCGATCGAGACGTTCGGCAAGCTCTCGAACCCGGATCTGATCGGGACCGATCCCGTCCAGGGGGGCAAGGGCCCCGTGGAGAACATGGTAGGTCCCGCGGAAGCACCCGCTTTCTTCGATGGCGGTGAGCGAGTCGGGGTCCTCGACAACGCAGATCTTCTCCCGGTCCCGGGCCGGATCACCGCAGATGGCGCAGAGCTCCCCCTCGGCAAGGTTGAAGCAAATCGAGCAAAATCGAATCTTTTCCTTCACATCGATGATGCTCTCGGCCAGCCGTTTCGCCTCTTCGGGAGACCATCGGAGGATGAACATGGCCAGGCGCGTGGCCGTCTTTTCGCCGATTCCCGGAAGGCGGCCCAGCTCCTGGATGAGGCGCTGGATGGGTGCTGCGTATCCCGTCATGTCCTGTGCCGCCTTCTCACATCATCCCGGGAATCTTCATCCCGCCGGTGACTTTTGCCATCTCAGACGATGCCAGTTCCTGGGCCTTGCGGACCCCTTCGTTCACTGCCGCGACAATGAGGTCCTGGAGCATATCGACGTCTTCGGGGTTGACGACATCCTTCTCGATCCGGATAGCCACCAGTTCGAACTTGCCGTTGACGATGGCTGTCACCATGCCTCCGCCGGATGTAGCCTCCACGGTCTTTGCGGCAAGCTCCTCCTGGACCTTCGCCATCTTCTCCTGAAGTTTCTGCGCCTGCTTCATCAAATTCTGGAAATTCAAAACACAAACCTCCTGTTGAACACTTTATTCCTTCCAGGCCCCCTCTGCCCGCCGAGGGAGAGGGTCGGGGTGAGGGGACCGATCTTTTCCTCCGCTGCCCCTGCCATGTTTTCTACTTCTCCTTGACGATCACTTCCTGCACCTCCGCCCCCTCGAAGACATCCATGACCTTCTGCAGCAGAGGGTGGTTCAGCGCTTCTCTGCGAACGTGATTCGCCCGGTTCTGGTTCGACCCGTTCCGCACCGTTCCGTTCGCCTCGCCCGGGCCGTTTTCCACGGTTTCCACGATCAGGGTCACGGGCTGGCGGAAGAATTCACGGGCCATCTCCTCGATCCTTTCCCGCTGGGGCTTCTCGTCAAAGAAATCGAGAAAGAGGTAACCCTTCGGGAAGCCGATTCTCAGTGTCCCGTCGCCGAACCCGAGGAGTATCCCCGGCTCGACCTTCGCCCAGAGAGGCTGGTTCTTCCTTTTGACGAACTGCTTGAACTCGGTCCAGGCTTCATCGGACCCCTGCGGAATCGGCTCCTTCACGACAGACTCGTCCGCCCCCTTCTCAATCAACGTCCGCTCGGGGGGCTGCGCGTAAGCTGGCTCCGGTGCGATCCGTGCGGCGGGGGCGCCCTGCCCGAGGCGCTTCTCGATCCCTTCCATGCGGGACAGAATCTCGTCGACGGGGATGAGGGGTTCCTGCCAGGCCATCTTGACGGCCAGGAATTCAAGGACGAGCCTG
>DASRZY010000205.1:0-3920 GCA_035685905.1 Syntrophales bacterium | reverse complement strand
TGGTCGACGCGCTCCGTCTGGATGGGTGAGCTTGCGGAAGATCGGGGGTTGGAAGTGAACGGGGCCGGCTGCCGCAGCCGGCCCCTCGAACATTACTTCAGATAAGCAGGCAGGTCCTTGTCATCCTTGCCCTGGAAGCTGCACATGCCCATGGGGCATGTCTTGCAGGGCTGTTTAACGCCGGGAAGGGGCGGTTCGCCCTTGATCTTCCCCTCGATGAGTTCCATGCATTTCCCCACCTCGTCGTCGGGGCCATCGACGATCAGGGTGACGCTGCCCTCTGCTCCACCCCAGCCGCCCGATGCAAAGTGGATGGCCGACACGTCGAAAAGCGCCTCCAGGGCGTCGATTTCCGTGAAGGGCCTTCCGTCGGCAACGCAGGCCATGCCGGCCTTGCAGCCGATCGATTTGCTGATGGCCATGGTCCCGCCGTATTGCGCCGCCTCCTCCACGGAGGGGATCAGCTTCTCCAGGCCAACGGGGTAGATGATCTCCAGGCCCCGGGCCTTCATGCCCATGTAGAAAGCGCCCATCGTTCCCCCCGTCGGGTTGACCATGATGACTCCCACGTTGCCGAAGGCATCCAGCGCGTTTCCCCCCTTGATGAGGATATCGCCGGGGCCCAGTTTGTCTGCCACGGTGTTGGGTTCCACGGGAAGCACTTCGCCCTTGTGGAACGTGACGGGCCTGGAACGCTCCGGTGCATCCAGGACGCAGAGTACGCCACGGATCACCTGGCCGGCCAGGTAGCGTTCCTTGACGACTTTCTCTCCCAGGATCTCCTCCAGGCAGTAGGCCGCCGTCGTTCCGCGGCTCACGAGGAGGTAGCCGTTCTTCTTCGCGTTCTGCACTTCGGGAAGGGCCGCCATGCCTTTCCCGATGAGCCGCTTCGATTCCGAGGGGGTAAGGGTGAATATAGCCTGCATCACTGAAACTCCTTTCGTGCTGATTCGATAATGCCCGGGTTTGGGTCGTCCATCGCCGGCTCGAATATGGTTTATCCGTTTTTTTATCATAATTAGTCAGGCAGGAACAGGCGGAAGTTTGGGTCCGAGCAACCCTGAAGGGCATGTCGATAAAACATTGCACGGGGGCCCTCTTTTTGCTATTTTGACGCTTCGCAGTCAAAACCCATTCCCGGCAGGAGGGGTTCCCGAGAGGGTGATCGCCGGGACCGTGTTGGACTGTCGCCTCCTTCAATCCCGCGTGCTGAAAAAGTGTTATATATCTTCTGGTTACGGCCGCCGGGATTGTCGGCGCCTTACCGGCCGGTCTTTTTTTGTCCCCGGGTCGAAAAGGCAGACATCTTGCAAGCAAATGATGACAAATACTTATGCTCGGAACCGAGCCGGACGGTTGCGTGACAAGCAGAGACCTTAACCGAGTTAAAGAACCGCCGAAATTAGGAATCCCATGCCCATAAGAGCTGGAATAACAGCCCTTGTCCTGGCCCTCCTGTTCTTATCCTCTTCTGTTTTTGCCACCTCCCCGGAATCGCCAACTCCAGCCGACCCCGTGGCCCAGGCAAGAGCGGACTACCGGGAGGCCCTCGAGAGGATCCAGGCCGGCCGGAACGATGAAGCCCTTCCTTTGCTGGCGCAGGCCCTGAAGGCGATGCCGGACGACCGGCATCTCCAGTCCGACTACGCCCTGTGCCTCGTGTGGACGGGGGCCTGGCAGAAGGCCATAGAGTTCTACAGCCCCCGCGAGAAGGAGCTCCGGCAGGTCCGATACATCCCCCGGAACATGGCCAAAGCCTACTACGAACTCAGGGAATACCCGAAAGCCCTCGAGTTGTACCGTCTCGGCCTGACCTACGACCCGAAAGACGAAGAGGCCTTCAAAGGCATCGTCTACTCGTACCTGCGCATGGGCAACGGCGCCGGGGCCTACACGGCGTGGCTCGAGGCGCAGAAAGCGGGGCACGTAACAGAGAAGACGCTCGATGCCATCAAACTCGTCCTGCTGGAGCAGTACGGCGCAAGCCTCGAGGCACTGGTGGTGGCAAGAGACGGGAAGGTGGGTCAGCCGGCCGAGCTCGAATCCCTGGCGCTGGACAGGGCCGTGACAAAACTCCGCTGGGGGCTTGTCGACGAGGCGATCGCGGAGCTGGAAGCGATCCTGGAAAAAGACCCCGGCAATCTCCGGGCCCGGGGGGACTACATCGTTGCCCTGAAGCAGAAAGACCGGATGAAGGAAGCCCTGGCGCAGTTCGAAATCTACAACCGGTCGGGTGCGCCCGTTCCTTCCTGGGTGAACCAGGCCGTCGCCGACGCGTACATGTATCTTCGGAAGCCCGAGGAAGCGGAGATTTACTATAACCTGACCCTGGAGAAAGACTCCGAGAACTTCGGGGCGATGATGGGTCTCTTTTACGTGTACACGGATCTCAGGCAGTGGGAGAAGGCCTCGCAGATGCTGGGCCGAATCAATGAACAGGTAGAAAAACAGAAGAAAGCCCTCGCCTGGAATGAGTCCGTCCTGGCGAAAAAGCGATACATTGCGGACGCCAACAGCCTGATCCTCGCCAGGGGCTGGTTCCTGCTCTACCAGGACAGGCTCAAAGAGGGCCAGGAGTATTTCGAGTACTACCTCGGCGAGGCGGCCTCGGACACGAGCCTCAGGGGAGGTCTTGCACACGCCTATCTCTGGCGCCACTGGCCCAGGCGTGCCCTGGAGCAGTTCGAGATCATCAAGGCGCAGGATCCACAGGACTACCGGGGCCTCACGGGCCTCGCGTGGACCCTCGACGAGCTCAACTACAAGCGGGAAGCAAGGGCGATAGCCGATGATCTGCACCAGCGCTTTCCCACGAACCTCTTCATCACCGATCTCTGGGAGTCCCTCCGGGTCGAGGACATGTGGCACCTGCAGCCGGATTTCCGCTTCACCAGGGAGTTCTCGGGGGCGACGGAGTACACGGCCGCGCTGCTCCTGGAAAAGCCCCTCACCCCTCTTTTCAGCCTCAACGCGGAGATCCTGAGACAGGAGGCGTGGGACGACTCGCAGGGGCAGAACGTGCGTGCGGACTGGAACCGTGTGGGTCTCGGGTTCAACTGGATCGTGACGCCCGAGCTTGTCTGGTGGCAGAACCTGAGTGTCGATTACGTGAAGGGCTCTGAATTCGGATCCGACACGCGGCTCACGTGGTGGCCGACGGATCCCCTGCGGATCAGCGCCGATTACAACTCCTTCAGCCTGGCCGTGCCGATCCGGCCGAGGGCCCGGGGCGTAACGGCCAGCAGCGCTTCCGGGGATGTCTCCTACCTGGAGAGCGACCTGCGGGACTACGGCTTTGCCGTGGCCTGCCAGTGGTTCTCCGACGGCAACGTCCATCCCTTCGGCGGGGCCCGCTACAACCAGAATGTCTACCTGACGCCCGACGTGAAGGTGCGGGCGGGAATCGAGGCCGCGCTCGGCGGCTACAGCAAGCAGGACGTGGACTACTACAGCCCGCAGTACGACTGGTCCGTCCTGCTGACCTCGGCCATCCAGTGGGTCAACTTCGCCCGCTACGAAAAGAAGTCGACGTCGGCCGTCTACGTGCGTGGCGGCGTGAGCGGCGAATACAACTACAGCACCTATCCCGTGGCGGGGATCACCTTCGAGCAGAGCTATATCCACTCGAAGACCTTCAACGTCACGGGCGGCATCTCATACGATCTGAAAGTCTACGATGGGGATTACACGAATGTCCTTGGCGCATATCTTACACTCAACTGGTATTTTTAAAAGGAAGGCCACAGGCCACAGGCCGCAGGCTGCAGGCATGGGGCTGTTGCGGCTGAGCCTGGCAGTCGCCATGGCGATTGCGCTGATGGCGTCGTCGGCTCACGCGGCGGAGAGCTTCATTACGCTGTGCTACCACGACATCCCCGATACGGCCATCGAGAGGGACGACATCTCCCGGCGCGATTTCG
>DASRZY010000204.1:0-4086 GCA_035685905.1 Syntrophales bacterium | reverse complement strand
CCGCCCGCGTGCCAGGAAAGCGGCATCCTGTATTCCTGGCCGCTCCCGCCGTGGCGGATCGCGATTTCGTCGAAGCGGGCGCTGCCGCCGGGCAGGGAGAACCCTTCCGTCGTGGGGATCCTGAGGATGTGTTTCATGTGGACCGTCTCGCCCGCGCGCAGAAGTGTGCGGTCGAAAATCGTGTGGGCGATGACATCGTCGAGGCCGCGGTAGTCGGCCGCGGGGAGCTGGAAGCGCCAGGGCTCGATGCCTTCCTCCCAGCTCGAGTGGGTGAAGGTCGCGTCATTGCCCGAGCGGGCGAAGACGAAGAGGCCGGAGCTCATGCCGCCCAGCATGCCCGTGGCTTCGTAGTAGTTGACGGGCCAGTTGCAGCGGGTCTGCTTGTCCTGACCGGGGAGGGTTCCCCGGATCAGGGCCACCCCGCGCTCGTCCGTCTTCCCCTGCCAGATGCGCTTTCCGTTGCAGTCGCGAATGGAAACGTCCGCCCCTGCCACGGGGCTTGCCTTGTCGAGGGCCGTGACCCAGACGAGCGAGGACTCTCGGCCCCATTTGAAGTGGGCCGCCATGTTTGTCACGAGGGCCGTCGTCGGCACATACAGGGGGGCGGGCTTTCCCAGGAGGTGTGTGCCCAGGATGCGGCTTTCCAACTCCACGACGTAGAAGCCGGGCCTGTCGAGAGGGATGCCGATCACCTCGAAGGCCTTGCCGCCTTCGGGCACCGGCAGCTTGAATTCCTTGCCGCCCGCCTGCCCCGCGAAGATGGATTTCTCGCGGGTGGCTGCCGCGATGTTTCGCAGCCAGTGGATGACCCGCTCATCCTGGTCCAGGTTCACTTTCTGGATCCTGCCCTTCATTTGCTGGGTGACGGCAGGCGTCTTGCCGGCGCTCTCCGTTCGCCCGCCGCTGGCGGCCTCGGTGTCCGGGGCCTCCGGGAGAACCTCCTCGCCTTCGCCCTCGACGGAGAGCATGTGGTTCTTCAACTCCGCCTCGATGTTCCGCACCGTCACGGGCAGAATGGGGCTAGCCGCCTCGAGGATCCCGAAGCGGGCTGAAAACTTTGCCAGCGGCGGGTAGGCTTCGGTCTTGACCGTGAGCGGGAACCGGTTGGCATTGGCCAGGGGCCGCCCCGCGTCATCCTTCATCCCTTTCGGCATTCCTACAGTGAAATCGGTTTTGTCGGGGAAGGGTCCCGTAAAGGTGACCATCCGTCTGTATGAGATGTCCTCGTCGTCGTCCTTGCCGGCTTTCGGTTTCCAGACCTTGCCGTCCTGGCTCCTGAGCGTGATCTCCTTCGCGAGGCTCCAGGAAACAGGCGCGGAAAAGGTGATTTTCATGGGGAGGACGGGGATACAGGCGCCGCCTTTTTTCTCCCTCGGGCAGGTGAACTCCGCCCGAAAGGGGCTCCGGGCCTTGAACTCGAGGACCTGGTCCTCTTCGGTCACGACCCCGCTTTTTGCGGCGATCCCCTTTCCCCAGATGAGTCTCAGCTTTGCAGAAGGGGGGAAGGACTGCCTGGCCCGGAGAGTCACGATGGGACCTTCCTCTTTCTTGTAACGCAGCGTCTTGAGGACCTGATCCCTCTCTTTCCCCGTGACGAGCACCATGCCCACCCGCTCG
This sequence comes from Syntrophales bacterium, assembly GCA_035685905.1. Taxonomy (GTDB): domain Bacteria; phylum Desulfobacterota; class Syntrophia; order Syntrophales; family UBA2192; genus UBA2192. The sequence continues at coordinate 2,469 of DASRZY010000204.1, read as the reverse complement.
CTCACGCCGCTCACGGAGAACCACACATTCTTCTGCATTGATTCCTGTGTGGGTTCGGCATCTACGTAAAGGACGAAGATCTGACGTTCGTCGATGGATTCGTCACCCTCGTAGGGGTTGGAGCGCCGTATGGATGGGCCGCCCGTGGAAAAAGAAAATCCGGCATCGGCGATCACCGGGGTTCCCGCGAGCGTTTTCATCCCGGTTTTCAGGGTAAAGCGGCAGGCCACTCCGCCGGGGAGGTCCCTGTCGAAGTCATAGGACCAGCTCCGCGCGTCTATCCACCGGCCCTGGCCCTTCTGCGGGCACTGGATGTCGAAAGGGTCTTCCAGCCTCGGGTCCCCGAAGGCAACCATGGGCTCCGAGAACCGGGCCGTCACCTGCCGCACCTCCTTCACGGTGCCCTGGGGCGAGAAGTGCTCGATGACGGCTGCGCTCTTCCCTTCCTGGGCGGGGACGGGAACTGGAGAATGGAGAATGAAAAGGGAAAGGGTCAGGACCATGACCAGTTGAACCCGCGTTGCAAACATGCCGCAGCGATGCATGGTGTACCTCTCGGGAGGGATTTAGGGATGGTTTAGCAGATGAGGAGGCAGGTAGGCAAAGGCTTTCTTGTGAAAAAAAGGTACGAGGTCCGAGGAACGAGGACCGAGGAAACAAATAAGAATCCTCGAACCTAGATCCTCGAGCCTCGCTCCTGTCTATCGTCGTCTTCTGATGGCCACGCCGATGGCCGGGATGAGCAGCAGGCCCAGCAGGAAGGGGTACTGGATCGTGTAGACGAGCGGTGTGAGCGCCCAACGGACGGCCGTCCGCAGACTGTCGTGTAAAGCGATGAACCGGGCAATGGGCGGGGACCATGCATAGTAAAGTTCGAGAACGAACCTTCCCGGCGCACAGGTTGCGAGCACCCGGTCCCGGAAGTCCCTGAGGACCTGGACGTGCGGGTCGAGGTAGGACCCATAGGCCGCCGTGGCAATGAAGCAGCTTCCCGACGCGTTCGAACCCGAGGTGCCGGGGCTGAACACCTGTACATTCTCATTTGCGACATCGGTGATGAAAATGCCTCCGGAAGGACCGATCGCCATGCCCTTCGGGCTGTCGAACTGTCCGGCGCCCGATCCGTAAGAGCCAAACGTCGTGACAAATACGCCTGCCGATGTGAATTTCTGGATACGGTGATTGCCCGTGTCGGCCACGTAAAGATTTCCGCTGGCGTCGACGGTCACACCCGATGGGCTTTCAAACTCCCCATTACCCGTCCCCTGTGAGCCCAGGGTGCTGACAAAGGTACCCGCCAACGAGAATTTCTGGATTCGGTGATTGCCGGTATCGGCCACGTAAATCTGTCCCGCATTGGAAACCGCCACGGCAGAAGGCGACTCGAACTGGCCGTCTCCCGAGCCCTGGGATCCCCACTTGAGTGTGAAGACGCCGTCCGATGTGAATTTCTGGATGCGGTGATTTCCGGTGTCGGCAACGTAGACGTTTCCGCTGGAGTCGAGTGTGACCCCCAGGGGACTTTGAAATTGCCCGTCAGCCGAGCCCGGCGTGCCCCATGCGATTTGAAAATTACCTGTCGGCGTGAACCTCTGGATCCTGTTGTTGCCCGTATCGGCCACGAAGATCCTTCCAATGGAATCCCCGGACACGGCCGAGGGTGTCTGAAACTGCCCGGTCCCTGCTCCGATGGAGCCCCACTGCTGGAGGAAGGCGCCCGAGGAGGTGAATTTCTGAATCCGGTGATTGCCGCTGTCGGCCACAAATGTATTTCCCACGGAATCCACGAATACACCGGAGGGGTTTGCGAAATCGCCGTTGCCGGTCAGGGTGGAGCCAAACAGGGTGGATAACAGGCCGAAGGTTTCGAACACCTGGATGCGGCAGTTCTCGGTGTCGGCGACATAGACCAGCTGGGGCCCGGTCTGGCTCGTTGCCAGTCCCTGGGGTGTGTTGAACTGCCCTGCAGTCGGGCCGAAGGCCCCCCACTGGGCCGTAAAACTCACTGTCGCATTGCTGACGGAAAACCGCTGGATGCGTTGATTGAGGGAATCAGCCACGTAGACATTGCCGAAGGCGTCCGTATCGACAGCCGTAGGGGCGTCGAATTGACTGAATCCTGTGCCCGCGGTTCCCCATGCCACGACCAGCGCGCCCACGGAGGTGAATTTCTGGATCCGATTGTTGCCCGTGTCGGCCACAAATACGTTGCCGGCCGTGTCTGTCGCAATCCCCAGGGGGCCAAGGAACTGGCCATCGGCGGAACCGGTGGCCCCCCAGGCAAGGACGAAACCCCCGTTCGCGGTGAACCGCTGGACCCTGTTGTTTCCGGTGTCGGCCACATAGACGTTGTTCAGAGTATCCACAACGATGGATGAGGGAGCGTCAAACTGCCCGGTCAGCGTGCCCGTGGTTCCCCATGCGGTGATGAACGCCCCGGCCGATGAGAATTTCTGGATGCGGTTGTTT
>DASRZY010000203.1:0-17032 GCA_035685905.1 Syntrophales bacterium | reverse complement strand
GACGCCCGTCCGGGCATCCTTCAGGGTCATGATGAGCTCGTCGTCGACGAAAATATTGGCATCGCCGATGACGATGCTCGCCCCGGAGTCTTTCAGGTGCTGGAAGCGCTTCACGTTGACTTCGTAGCGCACGGTCTTGTTGTACGGACGGATCTGGCCGCTGAAGAACACCTCCCCGCATCCCAGCGCCCGGCCTGTCCCGATCGCGCCTCGCCACAGGCAGTAGAACCCGAGAAGCTGCCAGACGGCATCCACGCAGAGGCAGCCGGGCTGCACCGGGTCGCCGGGCAGGTGGCACTGGAAATACCAGGCATCCAGGCGGATGTCCTGTTCTGCCACGATCGCCCCCTGGCGGTTGTTTTTCGTGATGGAGAGGATCCGGTCGACCATGAGGAGCGGCGGCGCCGGCAGCTTTGCGTCCATGCCCTTCGGCGCATCCGACACGAGGTTGCCGTAAACGACGGCAAGGATCTCCTGCAGGTCGAAATGGCCCCGATCCATGAATTCCTGATACGTCATGACAGCTCCTTCACCTTCAGCATCATGTGAGCCCAGCTGAGTCCCGCCCCAACCTGCACGAGGGCCACGTGGTCCCCGGGTTTGAGGCTGTCCCAGTGCTGGCTCAGCGCCCCCGGGGCGCCGGCCGTCGCCGTGTTTCCATACTGTTCGACATTGTGCCAGTGGTTCTCCGGGCTGATCCCGCAGCGCTCGCAGACGCTCTTCAGCATGCCGAGATTGGCCTGGTGGCCGACGAATTTGAGACTGCCGTTGAGCGAAGGGTTGGCCGCCTGGATGTCGCGCAATGCATCTGTCGACTTGCGGATGGCGAAGCCCTGCACGGCATTGCCGTCCTGGCCGAAGTGTCCCGTCCGGATGACGGACACCTTGTCCCAGCAGGAAGGCTTGGCATCGAAGTGCGTGCCGTCGATGATCTTGTTCGAGGGGACCGTCAGCGACACCACGGCGGCGGTGCTACCATCGCCGAACAGGCATGCTGCCCGGCGGTCCGAATAATCAATGCACCGCGTCAAATTTTCGGGCTGTGTAAGGAGAATAAAAGGGGGAAGGGCCCCGGCATTCATGTTCGACAGGAAATGGATCTGCAGCGAGAATGTCGTGCAGGCCGAGGTCATGTCGAAAGCAGGCACATCGATCCCCACCTCCGCAGCCACCGCCGAGGCCTCCGCCGGCGATACGAAATCGGGGGCCGAGCTTCCGGATATCACCATGCCGATATCCGCAGGCGTGATGCCCGCCCGCTTCATGGCCATACGGGCCGCGTTCGCCGCCGTTTGGCCGTTGCTGTAGAGGCTCGCTTCCTGGGCTTCGTGGACGTCGCGGTTCTTCGTTGCCCGGATGTATTCCAGGGGCAGCACCGTGTGGCGCTCGCGGATCCCCACTCGCTCCTCGATCCATTCCTCGGAGCTTCCGATGTCGAGATCTTTCAGGAAGCGGTTGGTGATCACATTTTCCGGGTAAAAGTGCCCGAGTCCGTGCAGGTAAATCATTTTTAATTTCCCACCTTTTTATTCCCTCCGTAAGCGGGAGGGCTTCGGCGGAACCCTTGCCGAAATATTCGAGGAAGGGGGGATCCCCCCAGCCCCTCTCCTTTCCCAGCGGAAAGGCAGTTTTATAAATATAATCATGATGGCCCGAAATCGCAAAAGCGCTAAGGGCTGACTAGACCAGTTCCCTCCCGATGATCATGTGCTGCACCTCGCGCACGCCCTCGTAAATGTCGATGATGTGAGCGTCGCGGACGAGCTTGGAGATCTCGTATTCCTGCATGAAGCCGTAGCCGCCGTGCAGGTGCAGCCCCTCGTTGGCGCAGAAGAGGGCCGCCTCGGCGGCGGTGTTCTTCGCGAGCGACGAGTACATCCCGCGGTCTTCATCCTTATCCTGTACCTTCACGGCGGCCTTCATGAGGGCCAACTCCGCCAGCTCCACCTTCTTCCACATGGCAACGAGCGTATCCCTTACCACGGGCATGTCGCAGAGCCTCTGGTTGAACTGCTTGCGCTCGCGTGTGTACTGCAGGGTAAGATCCAGCGCGCGCCGCGCCAGCCCCACGCCGATGGCGGCCACCATAGGCCTGGCGAAATCGAGCACGTCGATGAGGTACTTGAAGCCCTGGCGCCGATCGCCGATGATCTGGCTCTCGTCGATCACGACATCCTCGAAATTGACCGTGGCCGTGTTGGAGAGGTGCTGGCCGAGCTTCTCCTCGGGCTTGCCGATGGTGATCCTGCCGCCGCCCCGTGCCGTGAGCTCCGTCTGGGGCTTGTCGGGGATGTGCGGCTGCCCGTCCCTGTACATCTCCTCGACGGGGACGATGCAGCAGGCCAGCAACTGGGCCGAGGGTTTTCCGACCTTGCAGAAGACGGTGAACTGCTTCGCATAGGAGGCATTGGTGATGAAACACTTTGCGCCGTTGAGGACATACTTCCCGTCGGAGCCCTTGGCGATGAAGGAGCTCATGGAGGAGTTGTCCGAGCCGGCGCCGGGCTCGGTGAGGCAGAAGGAAGCCAGGAGGGGCGCCTGGACGTAAGGGCCCAGGAATTCCTCCTTCTGCTTTGCGCTGCCGTGCTGGGCGATGACGGTGTTGGCCAGGTCGTTGCACATGGCCGAGGTGGAGATGCCCGTGTCGCCGTAGGAGAGCTCCTTGATGATCAGGGCCGTCGACACGGCGTCCATTTCGAAACCCTTGATCTCCTTGGGGATGCTCAGGTTGAGAATGCCCAGTTCCCAGGACTTTCGGATGATCCCGTAGGGGAACTGGTGAGACTTGTCCATCTGCAGAATATTCGGGAGGATTTCATTTTTCACGAAACGTCGCACGGTGTCGACATACATCTGCTGCTCGTCATTGAGGCGGAAATCCATGGAACTCTCCTTGTGTTCAGTGGGTCGGTGTTCCCCGCAGGCGGCGGTCCTTGCCGATCAGTTGTCGGTGAAGGCCCGTTCGGCGGAGGCAAGCGTGGTCAGCGAGACACAGGTCACGCCGATCGTTTTGAAGAACTCCCGGAGGGGACGGTTGGGGCCGATTTCGTACACAGTGTCGGCCTGTGAGGCGATGGCTCTCATGTTGTCGCACCACTGGACGGTGCCGGAGAGCTGGGCCACGAGGCGCTCGATCACCTCTTCCATGCTGGCGGAATGGAAACGGCCCGTATAGTTGGAAGTGACCTTCACGGCGTTCTCGGCCTTCATCTGCCTTCTGACACAGGCCAGTTCTTCCTCGAAGGGCTCCTCGATGGTTCTCATGAATCGGCTGTGGAAGGGGGCGCTCACGTTGAGGGCCACGATCCGCGTGGGGTTTTCATCGGCCAGGGCCGCCGCGATGCGCTCCTCGGCCACGGGCATGGACTTCGAGCGGCCGCTGATGACAATCTGGTTGGGCGAGTTGATGTTTGCCACGTCGACGGGCAGGTCGGAAAGCATCTCCTGGATCCTGCGGGTGTCGAGATTCTTCCGGATCACGGCCGTCATGGCGCCCTGCCCCACGGGCACGGCTTGCTGCATGAGGCGGCCGCGGATGTGGACGATGCGGATCACCGTCTCGAGCGGCAGGACGCCAGCTGCCACCAGCGCCGTGTATTCGCCCAGGCTGTGACCGCCGAAGACCTCGGGGGTGATGCCGTATTTCTCCATGACAGCCTTCAGCATGGCGATCTCCGTCACCACGATGCTGGGCTGGGCATAGGCGGTCAGGTTCAATCTCTCGTCTTCACCGAAGCAAAGAGCGGCAACATCCCACCCCAGGGTGTCGGAGGCCTGCTCATAGATGTGTCTGCATTCGGGGATGTTTTCGTAAAAATCCCTGCCCATCCCGTGGCGTTGGGAACCCTGTCCCGGAAATACAATGGCGGTCTTACTAGCCATTTTTGTCGTCTCCTTCGTTCCTTCTCATCTCTCTTCGAAAATCGAGCTGCCCTTGGGCGAGCCGTCCCTTTATGAGCATCAGGTATGCCACGTGGGCGGCAGGGGGGTCTTTCCGTTGTAAGATGTTGATATTTAATAATATAAATGGTTGTTGGACGAGGGTGGGGAGGTAAGGGTAATCGTCGAAAAGTGCATACTTCAGTTCACACTGTGAAGTGGAGTATACAGGCCGGAGAAAAATCCTTTACAGAAGAAAATGAGGAAGGTATAAGCGAATGAACGTTCATTCCGTAATGGTTGAGTGGCGGAGGTCAAATCATGAAAAATACGGTCAAGCGTGAAGACGTCATGCAGGCAGCCCTCGAGTTAATTGCGGAGCAGGGTTTTCACGGGTCCCCCATGGCCATGATCGCCGAAAGGGCGGGTGTGGGCGCAGGGACAATCTACCGCTATTTTGAAAGCAAGGATGCGCTCATTGCAGAGATCTTCAGTGAGCTGGAAAGAAAAATCGTGGCATCTCTGCTGCAAAGTTATTCTCTTGACCGCTCCCTTCGAGACCGGTTCATTTATCTCTCCACAATGATCATTCGATATTTCATGGCAAATGCGGTCCATTTCCGTTTCATCGAGCAGTACATGAATTCCCCTTACGGGGTGAGCCTGCGCCGGGAAAAACTTCTGGGAAAAGCGCGTGACACCGATCTCTTCAGAAATCTTCTGCAGGAGGGGATTGACCGTCAAGCGTTGAAGGACATGCCCCTCCCCCTGCACTTTGCCATGACCTTCGGCCCCATTCTTTGCCTTTTGCGGGATTACATTCTCGGGTTCATGAAACTGGACGATGCGTTGATTCAGAAAGTGGTCGAGGCATGCTGGGACGGGGTTAGAAGACAGGATGTGCCCTGACGGAGATCGGCTGATCGCCGACAGGGCGGCAAATCATGAAGCATGAAAACACATCCCTTCCCTGCAGCCTCCACTGTGGTGGAAGGGAGGTCATTGACTGAATCGAAGAGGTGCTGCATGCAAATCCGTAAGCAAATTGGGGTGATCCTTGCCGCCGCGGCCCTGGCCGCGGTCTGCATCCCGGCAGGCTGCCAGAATTCCGCGGGCAAAGCAACCCAGGCCGGCTCTCCCGAGGTGGCGGTTGTGGAGGTCAAGCCCGAGCGCGTTGCAATCACCACGGAGCTGCCGGGCAGGACTTCCGCCTACCTGATCGCCGAAGTTCGGCCGCAGGTCGGCGGTATCGTCCAGAAACGGCTTTTCACGGAGGGTGCCGACGTGAAGGCAGGCGATGTTCTCTACCAGATCGACCCGGCAACCTACCAGGCGGCCTACGACAGCGCAAAGGCGCAGCTCGCAAGGGCGGAAGCCAACATCTCGACAACCCGTGTCCGGGCCGAGCGATACAAGGAGCTGGTGGAGATCAAGGCGGTCAGCCGGCAGGAATATGACGATGCGGCTGCTGCACTCAAGCAGGCCGAGGCGGACATCGAGGCCGGCAAAGCGGCCGTGGAAACCGCGAGGATCAACCTGGCCTATACCCGCGTCACCGCGCCGATCACCGGGCGCATCGGGAAGTCGTCGGTCACCGTGGGGGCGCTCGTCATGGCAAACCAGGCGGTACCTCTTGCAACCGTTCAGCAGATCGATCCCGTCTATGTCGATGTCACGCAGTCGAGCGCCAGCCTGCTGCAGCTGCAAAAAAGCATGGCGAGCGGCACGCTCAAGCGGGACAGCGCCAATCGGGCAAAGGTCAAGCTGATCCTCGAGGACGGCACTCCCTATCCCCTGGAAGGGACACTTCAATTCCAGGACGTCACGGTGGACCCGACAACGGGGTCTTACATCCTGCGAATTGTATTTCCCAATCCGAAACGTATCCTGTTGCCGGGCATGTTCGCGCGGGCCGTCCTGGAGGAAGGGGTCAACGAGAAGGCGCTGCTCGTCCCGCAGCAGGGCGTCAGCCGTGACCCCAAAGGGAATCCCACTTCCCTGATCGTGGATGCCGAGGGCAAAGTCCAGCAGAGGATGCTCACGCTGGACCGCACCATCGGCGACAAGTGGCTCGTTTCGGCAGGACTTGCGCCGGGAGACCGGGTCATCGTCGAGGGCGTGCAGAAGGTCAGGCCCGGAAGTTCCGTCAAGGCGGTACCATTCAGTGAGGCAAAGGCCGCGGACGGCAATACCGCAGCGCCTCCGGCCGCGAAGTCGAACTAAGGGAGGCGCCCAATGCTTTCGAGATTCTTCCTGGATCGTCCGGTGTTCGCGTGGGTCATCGCCATCATCATGATGGCGGCGGGGGGACTTGCGATCTACAACCTGCCCATCTCGCAGTATCCCCCCATCGCCCCGCCCTCCATCGCGATCAGCGCGTATTACCCGGGCGCCTCGGCGGAGACCGTCGAAAACAGCGTCACGCAGATCATCGAGCAGAAGATGACCGGCTTCGACAAGCTGCTCTACCTGTCGGCGGTGAGCGACTCATCGGGGCAGTCCCGCATCGAGCTGACCTTCGCGCCGGGGACCGACCCGGACCTCGCCTGGGCTCAGGTTCAGAACAAGCTTCAGCTTGCCATGGCCAACCTTCCGGATGTTGTCGGGAGCCAGGGCGTCAAGGTCAGCAAATCCACCCGCAACTGGCTGATGATCGTTGGCCTCATCTCGGAAGACGGAAGCATGGACGGCAACGACCTTCGGGACTACGCCCAGTCCAACCTGGAGAAGGTGCTCTCCAGGGTGCCCGGGGTCGGGGAGGTGGAGTTCTTCGGTTCGCAATATGCCATGCGTGTCTGGCTCAACCCGGACAAGCTCACCAATTACGGGATGACGATCCAGGACGTCACCGCGACGCTTCGAAACTACAACGTGGAAGTATCGGCCGGGCAATTCGGCGGGACGCCGGCCGTCAAGGGTCAGCGCCTCAATGCGGCGATCATCGTCCAGAGCCTGCTCAAGACGCCCGAGGAATTCGCGGCGATTCCCCTGCGAACCAACCCGGACGGATCGGTCGTCCGCGTGAGGGACGTGGGGCGCGCCGAGCTGGGCACCGAGACCTACGACATCCAGGGATATTACAACGGCAAGCCGGCCGCCGGTCTGGCGATCCGGCAGGCCGCCGGCGCAAACGCCCTCCAGACGGCCGACAATGTCCGGGCCAAGCTCGATGAGATGAGCCGGTTCTTCCCGCCCGGGATGAAGGTGATCTACCCCTGGGACACGACGCCCTTCGTCCGGGTGGCCATCAACGAGGTGGTCAAGACGCTCTTCGAGGCGATCGGGCTCGTGTTCCTGGTCATGTACCTGTTCATGGGAAACATGCGGGCCACCCTGATCCCGACGATTGCCGTGCCCGTCGTGATCCTGGGGACCTTCGGGGTCCTGGGGCTTTTCGGCTTCTCCATCAACATGCTGACCATGTTCGCCATGGTGCTGGCGATCGGCCTGCTTGTCGATGATGCCATTGTCGTCGTCGAGAACGTGGAGAGAATCATGAGCGAGGAAGGCCTCTCGCCGAGGGAAGCCACGGCCAAGTCCATGGACCAGATCACGAGCGCCCTCATCGGCATCGGGCTCGTGCTCTCGGCCGTTTTCGGCCCCATGGCGTTCTTCCCCGGCTCGACGGGCGTCATCTACCGCCAGTTCTCCGTCACCGTCATCTCCTCCATGCTCCTGTCGGTGCTGGTGGCCCTGATCCTCACGCCGGTGCTCTGCGCGTCGCTTCTCAAGCCGGTCCCCAAGGGCCATGAGCCTGCGGAGAACACCGTCTGGTTCCTGCGCCCGTTCTTCATGTGGTTCGACCGCCATTTCTTCAGAAGCCGGGAGCTTTACATGCGCCTTGTCCGCCGATCCGTTGTGAACAAGGTACGGTACCTTGTCATCTTCGCCGTGATCGTGGCGGCCATGGGCGTTCTGTTTCTTCGCATGCCCACGTCGTACCTGCCGGACGAGGACCAGGGGATCCTGCTGGTGCAGGCGCTGCTGCCGGCCAACTCGACGCTGGAACAGACCGATGAGGTTATGGGCCGTGTACGGGATTATTTCCTCGGGCAGGAGAAAGATGCCGTCGATGGCCTCATGACCGTTTCCGGCGTCGGCTTTGCCGGTCGGGGGCAGAATGCGGGGCTCGCCTTCGTCAAAATGAAAGACTGGGACCTCCGTAAAGGCTCGAACCTGAAGGTCGGCGCCGTGGCCGGCAGGGCCATGGGGGAATTTTCCAAGATCCGCAACGCGATGGTTTTTGCCTTCGCACCGCCGGCGGTCGTCGAACTGGGGCAGGCCAAGGGGTTCGACTTCCAGCTGCTGGACCGGGGCGGCCTGGGTCACGTAAGGCTTATGGAGGCGCGCAACCAGCTTCTCGGCATGGCCTACGCTGAGCCGGCCCTCACGAAGGTCCGGCCCAACGGCCTCGAGGACGTCCCCGAATACCGGACGAACATCGACTGGGACAAGGCGGGGGCGCAGGGAGTGCCCATCGCCTCGATCCACAACACCATTTCGGCGGCTTTCGGCAGTGCCTACGTCAACGACTTCATCCAGGCCGGCAGGGTGAAGCGCGTCTACGTCCAGGCCGACGCCCCTTACCGCATGCTCCCCACTGATCTCGACAGGCTCTACGTCCGGAATAACACGGGGAAGATGGTCCCCTTCTCCGCCTTTGCATCCGGCCGGTGGACCTCCGGCTCCCCGAAGCTCGAGCGCTTCAACGGGTTCCCGTCCATCAATATCGTGGGCGAATCGGCGCCGGGCAGGAGCTCCGGGGAGGCCATGCAGGCCATGGAACAGTTCGTCCGGGAACTGCCGCAGGGGTTCGGGTACGACTGGCAGGGCCTCTCCTACCAGGAGCGGATGTCGGGCGCCCAGGCTCCGCTGCTGTACACATTCTCCGTCTTCGTGATCTTCCTGTGCCTCGCGGCGCTCTACGAGAGCTGGCCCATCCCCATCTCGATCCTGCTGGTCTTGCCCCTGGGGGTGATCGGCGGCGTCATCGCCTCGAGCCTGCGGGGACTGCCCAACGACGTCTACTTCCAAATCGGCCTTTTGACCACGCTGGGGCTGACGACCAAGAACGCCATCCTGATCGTCCAGTTCGCGAAAGCAGGCGTGGAACAGGGGATGGGGCTGGTTGAGGCCACCCTGGAGGGGGCGAGACTGCGATTCCGACCGATCGTCATGACGTCTCTTGCCTTCGGGTTCGGCGTCCTGCCCCTGGCCGTGGCGACCGGCGCCGGCGCGGGGGCCCAGAATGCCATCGGCACGGGCGTGCTGGGGGGTATGGTGACGGCCACGGTCCTCGTCATCATCTTTGCCCCCCTGTTTTTCGTACTGATCGAGACGTCCCTCGGCAGAGGCCGGAAGGGTGATGCGGTTGCTTCAGGCGGCGCCAACCCATTCTTCACGGCTCTGAAAGAAAAACTCTTTAAGCGTAGAAATCGACAAGTGACCCGGACGGAAGATGTAAGTCCCTCAGAGGATCGATGATATGAACAGGACCTTTTTCCTTTTACTGGGCTTGATCGTTGCGTTCCTGGGGGGATGCACCCTGGCCCCGACGTACACGCGCCCGGAGGCCCCCGTTCCTGCCGCATGGCCGGGCGGCCCCGCCGCCGGGCCGCAGGCAGTCAAGCCGGGAGAGGCTGCCGCCGATACACCGTGGCGGGATTTCTTCGTCGACGAGCGGCTGCGGCAGGTCATCGACCTGGCGCTGGCCAACAACCGCGACCTGCGCGTGGCCGCACTCAATGTCCAGAGAACGCAGGCCCTCTACCGCATCCAGCGGGCCGAACTGCTCCCGTCCGTAAATGCCGGCGCCACCTTCAGCAAGGAACGGGTCCCCGGCATCATCTCGCAGAACAATCAACCGGCCACGGTTGAGCTGTACAATGTCAACCTGGGCATCAGCTCCTGGGAGCTGGATCTTTTCGGCCGCATCCGCGGTCTGAAGGATGCGGCACTCGAGCAGTACCTCGCCACGGAGCAGGCCCGCGCAAGCGCGCAGATCTCGCTGGTGTCCGAAGTGGCCAACACGTACCTGACCCTTGCCGCCGACCGCGAGAATCTCAAGCTCGCCCAATCGACCCTCGAGACCCAGCGCTCGACCTACGAAATGATCCGGCGGCGCGCCGAAGTCGGCACCTCCTCCGATCTTGACCTCCGCGAGGCCCAGACCCGGGTGGACGCGGCGCGAGTGGACATTGCCCGGTACACGAGCCAGGTGGCCCTCGATGAAAACGCCCTGACCCTCCTGGTGGGCTCCCCGGTTCCTCCCGGGCTTCTGCCTGTCGAGCTGGGCGAGGTCGCGCCGCTCAGGGATTTCACCCCCGGCCTGCCCTCCGAGGTGCTGCAGCGCCGCCCCGACATCATCCAGGCCGAGCATCAGCTCAAGGCCACCCACGCAAACATCGGCGCTGCCCGGGCAGCCTTCTTCCCCCGCATCACGCTCACCACGAGCATCGGCACCACGAGCGGCCAGCTCTCCGGGCTCTTCATGTCCGGCTCCGAGACCTGGGCTTTCGTGCCGCAGATCACCGTGCCGATCTTCGATGCGCGCACCTGGGCGGCATACGATGTGACGAAAGTGGACAGGGAAATCGCCCTGGCCCAATACGAGAAGGCAATCCAGACGGGATTCCGGGAAGTGTCCGACGCTTTGGCCCAGCGCGCTACCCTGGGGGACCAGCTGCAGGCCCAGCAGTCTCTCGTGGATGCCTCCTCCGAGAGCTATCGCCTCTCCGATGCCCGCTACACGAGGGGGATCGACAGCTACCTGCGCGTCCTGGATGCGCAGCGCTCGCTCTACGGCGCACAGCAGGGTCTTATCTCCATTCGCCTGGCCCGGCTCACCAACCTGGTGACTCTCTACAAGGTGCTCGGTGGCGGCGCTTAACGATCGCCGGTGAATCGAACAGGCCTGTCAGAATCGCCGCTGTCATTCGCAAATATGGCCTTGTGGACGACACTCGGCTATTGACCAACCACTGTCCCTGCTGAAGGATGCGGGGCTCACCACATCGACAGAGAGCTTGCATTTCAGGGGCGGCACCGGGTTTTCAGCGGCGGCACCCCCTGCGCCCTGCGGCGCCTTCCTCTCAACGTTCCTGCTATTGACTTGCCCTGCGGTTCCCAGTATGATTGCGGAAAAGCAAGCCCTCGGAATCATACATGAACGGGGGATGTTGCCCAGGGGCCATGCCGCGGCCTGATCGGAGTGCACGCGGTAATGGTCTTTTTTCGTTAACCCCGACCGGGATTCCCGATGGAACTTTTCATACTGGCGGCGGTGAGCCTCACCATAGCCGTCTCCCTTCTCATCAAGAAGGAAAAGGACGCTGTCCAGTTCTCGCTGGCGCTGCTCTGTCTGGCCCTTTTCCTCCAGAAGGGCGGCACCTTCTTCAACAGCCTCTTCGAAGACCCCTTCTGGCGCGTCATGAGTCTCGCGGGACTCCTTTCCATGCCGCCCCTTATCGTTGAGTTTTCGCGCAACATGCTGAGCGGCAAGACCTTCCTCTCCAGAAAAGAGGTCGTGGTCACGGCTGCAGTGAGCCTGCTGTGGGCCGTCGCCTTCTTCACTCCGCTCGCTCAATCGGCCTGGTTCGAAGAGGCGCTGCTGGCGTACCTGTTCGTGGTTATCCTGTATTGCTTCGGGGCCCTGCTGCTTTTCATCCGGAGAAGGGGAGCGGGCGTGGAGCGGACCCGCATGGTCTACGTGGCCATGGCCTGCGCCATCACGGCCGCCGTCAGCCTTCTCGATATCCTCTACTATGCGGGCTTTCGGTTTCCGCCGGTTTCCAACCTCGCCCTCGCTGGTCTTCTGTACTTCGTACTCGTCATCATCCTGCACCCGAGGCTTCCCGAACTCTACGAGATCCTGGTCCGGGGCCTCGTCGTCTCCGTTGTCGCCCTTTTTGCCACGAGCGTCTTCTTCTTCATCCTGGGGCTCTTCGGCACGATCACGCCCATTTACTTCACCCATGTGCTTGCGGCCTCCTTCATCATCGTCATCTCCTACGACCCCTTCCGGGTCATCATGAAGAAGGTCTTCAACTATTTCTTCCCCGAGGCGAAGGACATCTTCTCCTCGATCTACGGGTTCGACCAGGAGCTGGAGAAGGAAAAGTCGCAGCTGCTCGAAGAGATGGCCACGGCCCTGGCCCACGAGATCCGAAACCCCCTGGGCTCCATCAAGGGGGCAGGCCAGTACCTGCGCTCCGAGACGGACAACGCCGAGCACCAGAAACTTCTCGATGTCATCATCGAGGAGACCGACCGCCTCAACAACGTCGTGACCCAGTTCATGAACTATGCGAAACCCTATGCCGTGAGCCCGAAGATGTATGACGTCAACGGGATCATCGAGAAGGCCGTTGCGGTCATCCGGGCAAGCGAGTTGCCGGCGGGGATCCGAATCGAGACGGAGCTCAACCCGGATCTGCCCCCGGTCTTCGTCGACGGCGAGCAGATGAAGCAGATCATCCTGAACATCGCCTTCAACGGCATCGAGGCCATGCCCGACGGGGGCACCCTCACCATCCGCACGACCCGGATCGAGAGCGAGGAGGGGGAGGCCGTCGGAATCTCCATCCGCGACACGGGCAAGGGAATGTCTAGTGAGGACCTCCAGAACATCTTCAAGCCCTTCTTCACGACGAAGGAAAGAGGGGTGGGCCTGGGGCTGTCCATCTGCCAGCGGATCGCCAAGAACAACAACGGCTCCATCCGGGCGAAGTCCATCCTGGGGCAGGGGTCGATTTTCTATATCAGGCTCAATCTGCCCACTGCTTAAATGACCGTGTCGCGAACGTTGTGTCCTGATCTCGTTACAAAATTGTCGTTTGAGCAGCCGATTGAAAGGACCTTGACGCCCGGGGCAAAGTAAACTAGAGTCAGCCGTTAATCGGTCCCATCGATGGTAATGCAAGTGTCCAAATTCCCTCCAAAAAAGATCCTCATCGTCGATGACGAGGTCAACATGCGCCTGGTCCTCAAGGCCATGCTGAAAAAGGAGGGCTACGAAGTCGAGACGGCGGCCGACGGGATGGAGGCCCTCGCCCTGCTGCGCCATCACGACATCACCGCCTGCGTGACGGATCTCAGGATGCCGAAACTCGACGGCATGGGGCTTCTGAACCGCATGGTCGAGGAATACCCGTCGATCCCGGTGATCATCATCACGGCCCACGGCACCGTCGCCACGGCCGTGGACGCCCTCAAGAAGGGGGCCTTCGACTACATCACCAAGCCCTTCGACCAGGAGGAGCTCAAGAACGTCATCAGCAAGGCCGTGAAGACGCGGGTGCTGAGCGACGAGGAGGTCCAGCTGGGCGCCATCGAGCTCGACCGCAGCGAGATCGTGGGCTCGAGCCAGTCCATGGCGAAAATCTTCGAGATCATCAAGAAGGTCGCCCCCACGACGACGACGATCCTCATCACCGGCGAGACGGGAACGGGCAAGGAACTCGTGGCCAACGCCATCCACGTCAACAGCCCCCGCAAGCGCAACCCCTTCATCAAGATCAACTGCTCGGCCATCGCCGAGAACCTCATCGAGAGCGAGCTGTTCGGCTACGAGAGGGGCGCCTTCACGGGGGCCGTGTCGAGCAAGCAGGGGCGCTTCGAGCTGGCCCACAAGGGGACGCTGTTCCTGGACGAGATCGGCGATCTGCCCAGGGAGGTCCAGGTAAAGCTCCTGCGCGTCATCCAGGATCACGAGTTCGAGCGGGTCGGGGGCCTCCAGACGATCAAGGTGGACGTGAGGCTTGTTGCCGCCACGAACCGCAACCTCCAGCAGAGCGTCAAGGAAGGCACCTTCCGGGAGGACCTTTTCTACCGGTTCAATGTCATGCCGATCTACGTCCCTCCGTTGAGGGAGCGCAAGGAGGACATCCCGCCGCTGGTGAGCTACTTCATCGAGAAATTCAACTACAAGCTCGACCGGCGGATCACCGGCGTTGACCCCGAGGTCATGGAGCTCTTCCAGGACTACGACTGGCCGGGCAACATCCGGGAGCTGGAGAATCTTGCGGAGCGGCTCGTCCTCATGGCGAAGGGGGCCCAGATTGTCATGGGCGATGTCCCCGCCGAGTTGATCGAGGCCGTCGAGGCCAGGATCCACACAGCGGCATCCGACGAGAAGCGGTCCATCAAGGACCTGATCCGCGAGAAGACGGAAGACATCGAGAAGCAGATGATCGTCAAGGTTCTCGAGGAGTGCGAGGGAAACATCTCGAAGGCTGCCCGGCAGCTGGGATTGAGCCGCAGGGGCCTGCATCTGAAGCTTGCAAAATACAACCTGCGCTGATCGCGCAAGGAAGAGGATAACATGGTCAACCGAATCGAGATCGGTTTCAGGAAGAACATCCGGGACGCCCTGGGCGAAAAGGTGAAGCGGCGCATCGTGGAGAACCTCCAGCTCGAAGTGGAGCGTGTGAGTACGATCGACGTGTTCACGATCGAGGGCAATCTCACGAAGACGGAGCTGAAAAAAGCAGCCTCGGGCCCCCTGTCGGACCCCGTGATCCAGAAGCACGCCATCAACAGCGCTCTTGCCGACGGGTTTGACTGGCTCATCGAGGTGGGTTTCCGCCCCGGGGTAACGGACAACGTGGGCAAGACGGCAACCGAGGCCATCGAGCTGCTCATCGAGAAGAGAAAACCCCTGCGGGTCTACACGTCCCGGCAGTACGTGATCCACGGGAAGATCGGCCGCGCCGAGGCGGAGCGCATCGCATCGGGCGCGCTCGCCAACGACCTCATCGAGCGCTACGAGATCGTCGAGGGGAAGGGCTGGGATGCCGGGAAGGGCATGGCGCCCTACGTTCCCAGGGTGGCGGGGGTGGACGACCCGCGGGTCGACGAGATCGATCTCAACGTGTCCGACGCGGCTCTCATGGAGATCAGCAGCCGGGGGACCCTGGCCCTCTCGCTCGAGGAGATGAAGGCGATCCAGTCCTACATCAACGACCCGGCGGTCATGGAGGCCCGGAAGAGAGCCGGCCTCGGGGAGCGGATCACCGACGTGGAGCTGGAAGTGCTCGCCCAGACCTGGTCGGAGCACTGCAAGCACAAGATCTTCAACAGCTTCATCCGATACGAGGAAGAAGGCGGCAAGACGCTCGAGATCGACTCGCTGTTCTCGACCTGCATCAAGGGTTCCACCAGGGAGATCCGCCAGCGGCTCGGCGCCGACGACTGGTGCCTCTCGGTTTTTGTCGACAATGCCGGCGTGATCAAATTCAACGACGACTGGAATCTCGTCTTCAAGGTGGAGACCCACAACTCGCCCTCGGCCCTGGACCCGTACGGCGGGGCGCTGACGGGCATCGTGGGCGTGAACCGCGACCCCTTCGGCACCGGCATGGGCTCCCGTCTCATCTTCAACACGGACGTCTTCTGCTTTGCCGACCCCTTCTACGACAAGCCGCTCCCGATGCGGATCCTGCACCCGCGGCGCATCTATGACGGCGTGCGCGAGGGCGTCGAGCACGGCGGCAACAAGAGCGGCATCCCCACGGTGAACGGATGCATCGTCTTCGACGACCGTTTCCTCGGCAAGCCGCTCGTGTACTGCGGCACCGCCGGCATCATGCCCGCCGAGATCCTCGGCAAGCCGAGCTACGAGAAATCGATCCTGCCCGGCGATCTCGTCGTCATGACGGGGGGCCGCATCGGCAAGGACGGCATCCACGGGGCCACGTTCTCTTCCGAGGAGCTCCACGAGGGCTCGCCCGTATCCGCCGTACAGATCGGCGACCCCATCACCCAGAAAAAGATGACGGACTTTCTGCTCATCGCGAGAGACCGCGGCCTGTATCGGGCCATCACCGACAACGGGGCAGGCGGCCTGTCGTCTTCCATCGGCGAGATGGCGCGCATGTCCGGAGGCGCGGAGCTGGACCTCAAGCATGCCCCGCTGAAATACGCCGGCCTCAACCCCTGGGAGATCCTGCTCTCCGAGGCGCAGGAGCGCATGAGTCTCGCCATCCAGCCCGAAAAGATCGACGAGTTCATGGACCTGGCCCGCAAGATGGAGGTGGAGGCCACGATCCTCGGGAAATTCACGGACACGGGGAAGTTCCACATCCGGTTCGGAGAGAAGACGATCGGCTGCCTCGACATGGAATTCCTCCACGAGGGCGTGCCCCAGATGAAGCTCACGGCGAAGTGGGTCCCCCCGAAGCACGCGGAGCCGGAGTTCCCGGAGCCGACCGATTACGGCAAGGCTCTGAAGAGGATGTTTGCACGGCTCAACATCTGCAGCAAGGAATCCGTCGTTCGGCAGTATGACCATGAGGTCCAGGGGGGAAGCGTCGTGAAGCCGCTCACCGGTGCGGCCAACGACGGCCCGAGCGATGCCGCCGTGATCCGGCCCGTTCTCGAGTCTTACGAGGGCGTGGTTGTCGCCAACGGGATCTGCCCGCGCTACAGCGACATCGACGCCTACCACATGGCAGCCTGTGCCATCGACGAGGCGGTTCGCAACGCCATCGCCGTGGGCGGGACGCTGGAGCGGCTGGCGGGGCTCGACAACTTCTGCTGGTGCGACCCCGTCCAGTCGGAAAAAACACCCGACGGCCACTACAAGCTTGCGCAATTGGTGCGGGCAAACCTCGCGCTCTACGACTACACCCGGATCTACGGCGTTCCCTGCATCTCCGGCAAGGACAGCATGAAGAACGACTACCAGATCGGGGACACGAAGATCTCCATCCCGCCCACGCTGCTTTTCTCGGTCATCGGCCGCATTGAGGATGTGCGCAAGGCCGTGACGATGGATGCCAAGCGCGCAGGCGATCTCGTTTACGTATTGGGCGAGACGCGAAAGGAGCTGGGCGGCTCCGAGTGGTATGCCATGCATGGAGTGGTCGGCAACGAGGTGCCGAAGGTCGACGCGGCTCGAGCCAAGGAACTCTACACGGCCCTTTCGAAGGCGATCCGCGGGGGGCTCGTGGCATCCTGCCACGACTGCGCCGACGGAGGCCTCGGCATCGCCCTGGCCGAGACGGCCTTTTCCGGCGGGCTCGGCATGGACGTCGAGCTGGCCGCCGTTCCCGCAAGCGGGATCGCACGGGATGACGAGATGCTCTTCTCCGAATCCCAGAGCCGGTTCGTTGTCACCGTTCGGCCCGAAAAAAAGGAGGCCTTCGAAGCGGCC
>DASRZY010000202.1:0-16121 GCA_035685905.1 Syntrophales bacterium | reverse complement strand
CGAGGGACTCGCGCGGGTGCGCGACATTTCCCGGCGCGGACCGTAGCTTACGGCCACGGGAACGAGATAGACGGGGACGTCAAGGGCCTTCTGGGCATGCAGGAGCTGGATGAGCGGATCTGCGGTTTCATCTTGCTGAGAATCGTGCAGGGAGATCACAGAGCTTTTTCGAAGGCGGGTGAGACGGTCGAGGTCTCCCGTGGACCCTGGATCGGCAGGCCGGGCGAGCAGGGACCGGACGAGCTTTGCAGCGGGCCTCCAGAAGAGCGACCCCATCCCGTGGCACAAAAGCGGCTGAGGGATTCCTTTCCTCAGGCTGAGATCATGGAGAATCAGGCAGTTCAGGCGGCTGGGGTATTTCTGCACGTAGACAACAACGCCCCGTTCGGAGAGGCCCTTCAGGGCTTGCTCGTCTTCGGGGGCCAGCTCGACCTTGGAGAAAGATCGTGAGAACAGGCGGGAAAACGCACCGGTGAGTGCTTCCCCGGTTTTTGAATTGTTCGGGTCATCGACGCCGCCAGGCATGCTGTGAGTGTCCAGACTCATGACCCCTCCGGCGTCAATCGACCACTTCGAAATCGTCGGTAAACTTGTGCCGCATGTAGTCCCTGACGAAGAACTCGATCTCCGAGGCCGTGTTGAAGGTCATGACCTGTTCGACCAGTTTCCGGCACTCCGTCATCGTGACCGACCGGATGAGTTTCTTGATCCGCGGGATCACCAGCGCATTCATGCTCAATGCATCAAGTCCGAGACCGAGAAGGATCATGGTATAGACGGGCTCACCGGCCATTTCCCCGCACATTGCCACCTCGATTCCCGTCTTGTGCCCCGCCTCGACGACCTGGCGGATGAGCTTGAGCACAGCCGGGTGCAGCGGCTCGTAGAGGTAGCTGACGCGCTCGTTCACCCGGTCGATGGCCAGGGTGTACTGGATGAGGTCATTGGTGCCGATGCTGAAGAAATCGACTTCCTTCGCGAGGTCCTCGGCGATGAGAACAGCCGAAGGGACCTCCATCATGATCCCGATCTTGACGTCCTTTCCGTAGGGAATTCCGTCTCGTTTGAGTTCTTTCTTCACCTCGTTGAAGATCCGCTTCGTCTCGAGCAGCTCCTCCATCCCCGAGATCATGGGGAAAAGCACCTTGGTCCTGCCATAGGCGCTTGCCCGGAGAATGGCCCTCAACTGGACCTTGAACAGATCGACCTCCCGAAGGCAGAACCGGATGGCACGCAGCCCCATGACGGGGTTCATCTCGGCGGCCAGCCTCGGGTCGGAGATGAACTTGTCGCCGCCCAGGTCAAAGGTCCGGATCGTGGAGAAGCGGATTCCCTTGGATTCAACGACCTTTTTGTAGGTGCAGAAATGCTCTTCCTCCGTGGGAAGCCGGTCACGATTGATGTAGATGAACTCCGTGCGGTACAGCCCGATCCCGTCGGTGCCGTGCTGCACGGCAGAGGGGATCTCTTCGACGAACTCGATGTTGGCCCCGATGAGCACGCGGTGCTTGTCCAGCGTCGTGGCCGTCTTCCGCGCATGCTTGAGAAGGCTGTCCTCGATCGTCTCGTAGTGGCGCTTTTTTTCCTCGTAGCGGCGGATGATCTCGGGGTCGGGGTTTACGATGACGGCCCCTGCCGTCCCGTCGATGATGATGATGTCGCCCGTCTTGGCCTCCGAAGTGATCTTCTCGAGCCCCACAACGGCCGGGATCTCGTATGCGCGGGCCACGATGGCGGTGTGGGAGGTCTTGCCGCCCATGTCAGTGGCAAACCCCTGGATCCTCTCCACCTTCATCTGCATCGTGTCGGCGGGCGAGAGATCGCGGGCAATGATGACGGCATTGTCACCGATCCCCGAAATGGTCTCGTGGTGAACGCCGGCAAGGTTTCGAAGGATTCTCTGCCCGGCATACTCCACGTCGCTGATCCGCTCTCGAAGGTATTCGTCGTCGACCTTGCTGAAGACATCGCGATACTTGTCGAGAGTCATCCGCAGGGCCCACTCTGCGTTAACCCCCTTGTCCTCGATGTTCTGGATCGTCTGCTTGATGAGCATCTTGTCCTTGAGGATCATGATGTGGACATCGAGGATGTAGAGGGTTTCCAGCCCTTCCTGGTCCTTGAACTTTCTCTTGATCTCCAGGAGCTGGCTCTCGGAGTCTTTGAGGGCCTTTCGGAAGCGGCGGATCTCCTCCGAAACGAGACTTTTGTCCTCGAGCTGGTAACGGGAGATGGGTGCATCGACGCGCCGGATCAGGTGAGCCACTCCGATGGCCACTCCGGGGGATACACCGGTCCCTTGCAGGACGCTGGTTCTTTTTGGCTCGTCGGGGATCATGCAGCCTCTCCGAACTTGTCATCCACGAGTTTGGCGATCGTTTCCACGACTTCCCGCGCGTCGTCGCCGTCGGCCAATACGACGACCTGGCTGTCCTTCGGGCAGGCCAGGGTGAGAATGTCCAGAAGGCTCTTGGCGTCAACCCGGGCCCCGTCCCTCTCGAGGAACACGTTTGACCGGCAATGCTCTATCGCCCGGACGATCATTGCAGCCGACCGTGCGTGAATCCCGAATTCATTCTTGATGGTGAGGGTTCTTTCAACAATCATTGCATCATCATCACAACAGCAAAGAATAGCACCGACCCGTACAGGATCGCCAGGCTTGACAGCCCTTTTCTCACAGCGAGGAAACTGGCCAGGATCACCAGAAGGCCTCCGACCTGTCCCAGGAGGAATGGCTGAAACAGGGTATGAATCTGCTCTGCCGTGGAGGCAAGGTAAGCCCCGATGCCCAGCAGAAGAGTGGAACACCATCGCGTCCACTTGGACTTCTCGGGAAGATCGAGGCGACGTATGAACTCGATCCCGTTTTTCCCCTGCTGCCAGCCCGTGACGAATCCCCGGATGCGGACCCACAGGTGAGCCGGGGTGTACAGGGCCAGGAAGAGCAACGGCGCAAGGAGAATGCCCTTGAAGGCGATGCAGACGGCTGCAATGCCTGAAAAGGGCCTCAGGGAACTCCAGAAAAACGAATCCCCGATCGCAGCGTACGGGCCCATGAGAGCATTCTTCAGATCGGCCACTTCCGAGGACCGGTTCTCGCTTTCGAGCCGGATAACCGATCCAATGATAGGCGAAGCCATATAGGGGTGCGTATTGAATCGCTGCAGGTGCCTGGCAAGGAGGGCCGATGCATCAGGCTGCACGCGCTCACCCGTCACCGTGGCGAGGGGAGCGATCGAATAGGCAAAGCCCAGACCCTGCATCCGCGAGACGTTCCATGAAGCCTGAATCAAGAGCGATCGCAAGAAGATTTCTAAGAGCTTTTTTCCCTTCAACACTTGACCGATGCCGAATCGTTGTTAGATTTTGCTCGAGATCGAGTACACCGCGCCGCTTGGGCGCGGCGAAAAACAATTAACACGAACCACGTCTTTAGTCAATGCATCTCTGCGGAATAGCGTTACATTTTTGGGTTGTTTTTACCGATTATTTTCTCTTGACAGGCCTTTTTATTTCTGTTACTTTCGCGCGCCGATAGGATAAAAGTTCAAATTTGTCTGAGCCATCCCCCGGGATGGCCGCTTTTTTGCCAGTACTTTAATAGATCCAGAAAAATCCCGGATTCGACATCCGGTTTTTTTGCACTCATACGAAATGGAAAGAAAATCGAATGGAGGTGTACTAACCGTGGTTTGCCAGACTATCAAAACAGGGGTCGAGTGTTCATTCATGACGAAAAGCGGTTGCGGCTTCATCGGCGGCAGCTGCCAGAAGATCGTCGCTCAGTGCGAGGGCTGCGGAAAGGTCCTGGAGTACTCGACCGAGAAGTATTGCATGGTTTACCCCAACCCGTCAGGCAAGTGGTCGATTGGCGGGTGCCCGCAGGCAACGCACAAGAAAGTCGTCAAGGAAGAATCCACGCAGAAGGTCAACCCCCTCAAGGCGTCCAAGCGATCCGCAAAGAAATAACCCAGGGAAAACCCCGGTTGAAGGCATGGCCGTACAGCCGGTTGCATAAGACAAAAAAGCCGGTTCGGAAGAGAAAGACTTCCGGATCGGCTTTTTGCTCACGGAGGCCTGTATTCCTTGCAGGCTCCCCCCCTAAGAAAAGCCCTTACCCTGATCTTCCTCTCCCTGAGCAGATTGTTACCTTACAGGTGCCCTCTCCCTTGGGGGGGAGAGCCCTTCGGCAAACCCTTCGGCCAGCTCAGGGTCGTGAGCCTGTCGAATCGACTCAGGGTCGTGAGCCTGTCGAACGGGGTCAGGGTGAGGGTGACAAATCCCTTCCTATGATGTTGCCCCTTCCTCAGTCTTCCTCTCCCTTGAGGGGAGAGGGCCGGGGTGAGGGTGAATAATCTTCTTCCGCTGAATTCTCGTTTCGCCTGTCGGGGAGGATTGCGGTGAGGGTGGATGCTTGCCGTCCATTTATGAGAGGGTCGAGGTGAGGGTAACGGTTCGTTTCCTTCTCAACTCAGGAGATCGCGGATGGCTTTCAGTTCCTGCTTGATCGATCGGAGCATTTCGCGGCATTCCTCGCCGCCCTCAGAGGCGGCATGGGCATCCTTCCGGAGTTCCTGGAGCCGTTTCTTCGCCCCGGCAATGGTGAACTTATCCTGATAGAGAAGTCTCTTGATGAGGGCGAGTTCCTCGAGATCCTTGCGCCGGTAGAGACGCTGCTCCGACTTCGTACGAATGGGCTTGATCGTGCTGAATTCCGTTTCCCAGTAGCGGACGACGTAGGGTTCCACGCCCAGGATCTTGCTGATCTCGCCGATCCGGAAGTACGTTTTGTCGGGAATCTCAATACCCATGGGACAACCTCTCACCGGAAGATAGCTCAGGGAGTTTGCTCCCATCCTCAGCTGAGAGGAAACCTGTGCGGTTCTACTTGCTGTTCAAGGCTTTCTTGAGGACCTGGCTGGACTTGAACGTCAGCACCCGCCTGGCCGATATCTCAATCTCGGCGCCCGTCTGCGGGTTGCGCCCCCTCCGGGAATTCTTGTCCTTGACGACGAAATTGCCGAATCCCGAGATCTTGACCTTGTCTCCTTTGGCAAGCTCATCCTTCATGATGTCAAAGACCGACTCAACGATTCGGGCCGAATCCTTCTTCGAAAAACCCAGTCTGTCGCAGACATTCTGAATGATGTCTATCTTCGTCATCGCCATCCTCCTGTTTTACTAGCCTCGAAGTCCTGTTACCCTTCCCCCCTGATCCTGGCAGCGGTCGATTCCACGATCTTCTTCACAATCCGGCCATGAGCCTGACCGGTCTCGTCATCGGTGAGAGTCTTCGATGCAGATCGGTAGGTAAACCGCAGGCCGATACTCTTCGTGCCCTCAGGAATACCTTTGCCGCTATATACATCAAAAACATCAACCGATTCAAGCAATTCTTCCTCAGCGTCCCGCGCCAGGGCAAGCATCCGCCCTGCTTCCACCTCCAGCCCCACGACAAACGCAACGTCGCGGGTCATTGCGGGGAAACGCGAGTATTCCCTGTAGCGTACAGCCATTTCCTTCAGGGCGGAGAGGGGCTCCGTCTCAATTTCAAGAACGAAGGCCCGGTTCCGGAGATCCATCCGCCCCAGGACATCGGGATGGAGTTCGCCAAGGGAACCGATCTGCCTGTCAGCAAGGTACACGCGGGCCGCCCTGCCCGGATGGAGATAAGAGATGTTCGGGTCGGTCACGAACCGCAGATCCCTTGCACCCAGGCAGGTTGCAAGGTTTTCCAGCACTCCCTTGAGATCGTAGAAATCAGCGCCGAGACCCTGGAAATGCCAGTTCTCGCCGTAGCGTAATCCTGTCAGCAGAAGCGCGAGCTTGTCCACTTCGCGGGGCAGCTCCCCCTCGGCCCGGCAGATGAAGATCTTCCCCAGTTCGAAGAGTTTGAGGTCCGGGGAGCCCGCATTGACGTTCCGCCTCATCGTGTCGAGCAGCCCGTACAGCAGGGTTGTGCGCATGACGGCTTGCTCCTCGGTGAGGGGATTGGCTATCCGGACAAATCTCCGGCATTCATCCTGCTCAGGCAGGCCGAGAATGTCTGCCGACTGAGGCGTGATGAACGTAAAATTGAGGACTTCCGTAAATCCCTGACCGTTCAGGGCCGACCTCGCGGCTGACTCGAATTCCCGTTTGCGGTCGTGGATGTCGCCGGGCGCCGGGACGGCGGGGATTGTCACGGGGATCTTGTCGAATCCGTGAATCCGGGCGATCTCTTCAATCAGGTCGATTTCGCGCCAGAGATCGACGCGGAAGGTCGGCGGGGTCACGGACAGAACCTCTTTCCCCTCCGTTTCCACGGTCATCTCCAGGCCTTTGAAAATCGCCCTGGCCTCCGAGGTTTTCACGGGCGTGCCGAGAATGTCCTCCACCCTTTTCATCCGGAGTGCGATGGGGCCCGACACAGCCACCTTCTTGGGATAGGCGTCGATATGCCCCTTGCAGACGGTCCCGCCCGAGAGATCGGCAATGAGCTGAGCCGCCCGGTCGAGGGCCCTCACAACCCCTTCGGGGTCGATTCCCCGTTCGAACCGGAAGGCGGCATCGGTTCCCATACCGAGAAATCTCGCCCCGCGGCGTATCGTGGAGGGATTGAAATAGGCGCTCTCCAGCAACACCGTCTCGGTGTCGTCCTTCACCTCGGAGTTCTCGCCGCCCATGATCCCGGCAATGGCCACGGGTTTGCGGCCGTCGCAGATCATGAGCGTTTCGGCATTCAGATTTCGGGTCTTGCCGTCCAGGGAGACGAAGGGCTCTCCCTCCCGGGATCGACGGACGACGATCCGTCCTTCTTCGAGGAAACGGAAATCGAAGGCATGGAGCGGCTGCCCCAGCTCCATCATGACGAAGTTGGTCACATCGACCACGTTGTTGATGGAGCGAAGTCCCACCGCCTCGAGGCGCAGGCGCATCCACTTCGGCGAGGGCAGGATGCGGACACCTTTGATCATGCGCGCCGTGTACCGGGGACAGAAATCAGGGTCCAGGATCTCGACGGACGTGAGCTTGCGGATATCTTCGGTTGATTCCTTGAACGTGATTTTCGGGTAGCGGAGCTTCTCGCCGTACAGGACGGCCACTTCCCGTGCGATCCCGATGATGCTCAGGCAGTCTGCGCGATTGGGCGTGATCCCGATGTCGAGAACCGTGTCCCGCAGCTCCAGGACGTCGATGAGATTGACGCCCAACGGCGTTTCCGGGGGCAGGATCATGATCCCCGACGCATCGGGTCCGATCCCCAGTTCGTCCTCCGAACAGAGCATGCCTTCGGAGGCCTCTCCCCGGATCTTGGAGCTCTTGATACTGTAGCCGCCGGGGATTGTGGCCCCGACCGTGGCAAGAGCCACCACGTCGCCCGCTTTCATGTTCTGCGCTCCGCAGACGATGGGAAGCACCTGCCCGCCCGTAGTCACCTCCAGGAGGTGAAGTTTGTCGGCATCGGGGTGGCGCTTCATGGTGAGGATCTTGGCCGTGATCACCCCTGTGAAGGCAGGGGTGTACTCCTCGACGGCATCCACCTCTAGTCCGGCCATTGTGAGTCGGTCGGCCAGATCCGACGGAGCGACGTCGATGTCGACGTAATCTTTCAGCCACCGTAAACTGACTTTCATAAGAACCTTCGGTTCCAGGCATCAGGCATCTGGCATCGGGCTTCAGGGAAAATGCCTGATTCTCTTTTTCACCCTGTTGCTTGAAACCTGCAGCCTGTAGCCTGTTTTTTTCAGAATTGTTCCAGGAAGCGCCGGTCATTCTCGGTAAAGAGGCGAATGTCGGATATGCCGTACCTCAACATGGCGATCCGCTCGACGCCGAGCCCGAAGGCAAACCCGGTATATTCCTCGCTGTCGTAGCCCACGGCCTTGAAGACCTCGGGATCGACCATGCCGGAGCCGAGGATCTCGAGCCAGCCGCTCTGGCCGCACACGCGGCAGCCCTTGCCGTGACACATGACGCACTGGATATCGACCTCGGCGCTCGGTTCCGTGAAGGGGAAGAAACTCGGCCGGAATCTCACCCCGATCTCGTCGCCGAAGACATGCTTCAGGAAAAACGTGAGGGTCCCCTTGAGGTCGCCGAAGGTCACCCCTTTGTCGACATAAAGTCCCTCGATCTGGTGGAACATGGGGGAATGGGAAATGTCGGCATCCGGGCGATAAACCTTCCCGGGCGCAATAATCCGAACGGGGGGTTTCTGCTTTTCCATCACCCGGACCTGGACCGGCGAGGTGTGGGTCCGCAGAAGCAGATTGTCCGTGATGTAGAAAGTTGCCTGCATGTCCCGGGACGGATGGTCCTTGGCCATGTTGAGGGCTTCGAAATTGTAATAGTCCAGCTCGACCTCCGGCCCCTCGGCAATGGAAAAACCGAGCGAGGCAAAGATCGCGCAGATCTCCTGATTGACCAGCGTGATCGGGTGAAGCTTGCCGCAGGCAAAACCCCGGCCGGGAAGGGTCACATCGACCTGCTCCCGCAGCAGCTTGCTGTCTTTCTTCGAACCCGAGATCCCGGCAAGGACCGCATCGAGACGCAAGGAGAGGGCTTCCTTGACCTGGTTGGCCAACTGCCCCATGGCAGGGCGCTCTTCCGGCGAGACATTTCCCAATCCGCGAAGGATCGAGGTCAGCAGTCCCTTGCGGCCCAGATATTTCGTCCGGATCGCCTGGATCACTTCATCCGACGAGGCACCGAGAAGCTCTTCCTCGGCATCCCGTTGAAGCTTCTCGAGCTGCTCTCTCATCCCTTCTTCTCACCAGCTGCCATGCCGGCGATGACGGAAAAAGCGCGGGGGTCGTTGATGGCGATGTCCGCCAGGACCTTGCGGTCCATGGTCACGCCCGCCTTGTTCAGCCCGTCGATGAGCCGGCTGTAGGAGATGTTGTTGAGACGCGCAGCGGCGTTGATCCGCGCAATCCAGAGGCTTCGGAATTCGCGCTTGCGGGCCTTACGGTCCCGGAAGGCAAAGGCCAGGGCGCGGTTGACGGACTCCGTCGCCAGGCGGTACGTCCTGCGCCTGGCCCCGAAGAAACCCTTGGCCAATTTCAGTATCTTCCTTCTCTTCTTTCTCCCCGTGACGCTCCGTTTTATCCGTGACATGATCTATTCTCCTGATCGATTCTTTCCAGCGTATTCGTGGCGCCGGTGTCGGCAACCGTTGCCCAATGAAAATAGAGGGGAAGAGGCCCCTCTATCCGATATTTACAGGGTCGTAATCCTGCCCGAGCCTGCCGGAATCCCGCCTAGGCGTACGGGATCAGCCTCTTGATGCCCTTCGTGTCCCGGGCATCCAGGATTGCCGATTTCCTCATCTTCCGCTTGCTCTTTGTCGTCTTCTTGGTAAGGATGTGGCTGTGGAACGCCTTCTTCCGTTTCACCTTTCCCGTCCCTGTGAGAGAAAAGCGTTTCGATGCTCCCTTGTGTGTTTTCTGCTTCGGCATGACAACTCCTTGACGCGTTATTTCTTGGGGGACACCACCATGACCATGCTTCGCCCCTCTATCCTGGGGTGCTGCTCCACGGTGGCGACGCCTTCCAGTTCATCTCTCACGGATTCCATGATCTTGAGGCCGATGCTCGTGTAGGCGATCTCGCGGCCCCTGAAAAGCATGGAAATCTTCACCTTGTCGCCATCTTCGAGAAACTCCTTGATCTTCCGGATCTTGATCTCCCGATCGTGCTCGTCGATCTTGGGCCGCATCCGGATCTCCTTGATCTGCACGGTGGCGGCACTCTTTCTCGCGATCTGCATCTTCTTGCTTTGCTGGTAGCGGAACTTCCCGTAATCCATGATCCGGCACACGGGAGGATTGGAGTTCGGGGCGACTTCCACCAGATCCATGCCCACCTTCGCCGCTTCCGCCAGGGCCTCGGCAATGGGTAGTACCCCGAGCTGCTTGCCCTCGAAGTCGATGACGCGAACGCTCGGCACCCTGATCCCCTGGTTGATCCGAAGACTCTTTTCTATTGTACACCTCCTGCTCGATGGTGATCTTCATCCCGCTCGGGGACGCTTTCTTTCACTATTCGAAGCGGCTGGATTTCTCGCGGACGAGATCAATAAAGGCCTCGACTGTCATGGCCCCGAGGTTCTTGCCGTCTCGCTGCCGGGGCGAAATCGTCTTGGAAGCGACCTCCTTGTCCCCGATGACGAGCATGTAGGGGATCTTCTGGAGCTGCGCCTCGCGGATCTTGTACCCCAGTTTCTCGTTCTTGAAATCCCTTTCCACGCGTACGCCCACATCGAGAAGCTTTCGGTAGACCTCCTCGCCGTAAGGCACCTGGTTGTCCGTCACGGTGACAAGCATCGCCTGGACGGGGGCAAGCCACAGCGGAAAGGCCCCGGCGTAGTGTTCGATCAGCACACCGATGAAACGCTCGATGGACCCCAGGATGACCCGGTGAAGCATGACGGGACGGTGCCTCTCGCCGTCAGCCCCGATGTAGTGCAGATCGAAGCGCTCCGGCAGCGCGAAGTCGCACTGGATCGTGGCGCACTGCCATTTTCGTTTGAGAGCGTCCTTGAGCTTGAAGTCGATCTTGGGGCCGTAGAAGGCCCCGTCGCCTTCGTTGATGTCGTAGACCATCCGGTTGCCCTTGAGGGACTCTTCGAGGGCAGCCGTCGCCATCTCCCAGTCCTTGTCGCTCCCGATGGAGTTCGAGGGCCGCGTGCTCAGTTCCACTTCATACTCGAAGCCGAATATGCCCATGGCGAACTTGACAAAATCCGCGATGGCGACGATCTCCGAATTGAGCTGCTCGGGCGTGCAAAGGATGTGGGCGTCGTCCTGGGTGAACTGCCTCACACGCGTCAGGCCATGGAGCACGCCCGTCTTCTCGTGACGGTGCACGGTCCCCAGTTCGAAGTATCGCAGCGGAAGATCCCTGTAGCTGCGGATCTTCGATTTGTAGATCATCATGTGCGAGAGGCAGTTCATGGGCTTGATGCCGTAGCCCTGGTCTTCCACCTCGGTGAAGTACATGGATTCCTTGTAATGATCCATGTGGCCCGACTTGATCCACATGTGATCCCTGAGGATCTGCGGCCCCAGGACGATGTCGTAGCCCCGCTTGAAATGTTCCTTGCGTTCCCAGTCCTCGATGATGGTCCTGAGCATTGCACCCTTGGGATGCCAGATGATGAGCCCCGGCCCCACTTCCTCGTTGACCTGGAAGAGGTCCAGTTCTTTTCCCAGCCTCCGGTGATCGCGCCGCTTGGCTTCCTCGAGGAAGGTGAAATACTCCTCCATTTCCCTGGGTGTTGCAAAGCCCGTCCCGTAGATGCGCTGGAGCATCTTGTTGTGCTCATCGCCTCGCCAGTACGCGCCGGCCACGTTGAGGAGTTTGAAGGCCTTGATCTTCCCTGTAGCGGGGATGTGGGGGCCCCGGCACAGGTCGGTGAAGTCCCCCTGCGTGTAGAGGCTCACCGTCTTCACATCGGCGGGCAGGTCGTTGATCAGCTCCACCTTGTAGGGTTCGCCCTTCTTCTTGAAAAGCTCCACCGCTTCTTCCCGGCTGACCTCGCGGCGAGAGAAGGGCTGGTTCTTGGCGGCGATCTCCGCCATGCGCTCTTCGATCTTTTTCAGGTCCTCGGGCGTGAAGGTCGATTCGTAATCGAAATCGTAGTAAAACCCGTCCTCGATGGAAGGTCCGATGGTCACCTTGACATTCGGGAACAGCTCCTGTACGGCCTCGGCCATGACATGGGAAATGCTGTGCCGAAGCACACTGACACCCTCGGGTGTGTGGACATTCACGGCCTCGATGGTGCCGTTTTCCCTGACGGGGCTCGACAGGTCGATCATGCGGTCGTTGAACCTGGCGGCAACAGCGTCCTTGACGGCATCCTTCTTCCACGATGCAAGGATTTCCGCTGCGGCCAGCCCCTCTTCAAAGGCCATCCGGGTGTCGTCCGGGTATCGAATCTCAATTTTGCTCATATGGCGAACCCTGATTCCTTCCCCATCATCAATCCACGGCCTATCGTCCCGTGATGCCGATGGGTGCCCTGTCGATTGAAGCAATCCCGCCTGCCGGACCGGCTTTCCCGGTGCTGAAAATCCGGATGCGGTCGCGCAGCTTCACCCCGCCTGCAATGAGGAGTTTGCGTACGTGCCCGCCATTCGGGTTTTAATTAAAGAAAGGGCATCAACGTTTGACGTCCTCTGATGCCCTTCGCTGCAGAAATAAATGGTAGGCACGCAGGGATTTGAACCCTGGACATCCACCGCGTCAAGATGGCGCTCTCCCCCTGAGCTACGTGCCTGTTTCCATGCATCACGAA
Source organism: Syntrophales bacterium (assembly GCA_035685905.1). Lineage (GTDB taxonomy): Bacteria > Desulfobacterota > Syntrophia > Syntrophales > UBA2192 > UBA2192. The sequence goes on along the minus strand of DASRZY010000202.1, from coordinate 3,835 downwards.
AAACGGGTAATGATTAACAAGAAAACGCAATTATGTCAAGATAAAATCACGCTTTTTCCCGATTCCTGTCCCCCCGGTTGATGGTCTTCATCCCCTTCACGAGGTAGTCGGCTCCCGAGATTATGGTGAAGGCTGCGGTAACCCAGTAAATGAAAATGAGCGCCTCCCGGAAGTGCTTTCCCGCAATGCAGACTTTCACCAGGAGGACGAAGAAGACAGTGACCAGTTGGAGCGTCGTGTTGATTTTACTGACGAAGGATGGCCGGATCTCCAGGCTGACGGACATGAGCGTCAAAACAAGTATCCCCCCGAGGATGATGCAGTCGCGGCTGATGACAATGACAGACAGCCACGCCGGGATCACGCCGATTATGGCCAAGGTCGCGTACATGCTGATCAACAGGACCTTGTCAGCCAGGGGATCCAGGTACGCCCCGACGACGGTTGTCTGGTTGAGGAGCCGGGCAAGCATCCCATCGAGGCCATCGGTCACGCCGGCGATGACGAAGCAGACAAGAGCTTTTGTGTACTCTCCCTGGATCAGGAAGATGACGATGACAGGGACAAGGACGATCCGGAAAACAGTAAGAAAATTAGGTATGTTCACGGCGCCGGTCCCTTTCCACGGGTCAGTTGATCGGGGTAAAATGCCTTGTGCTTCAATTTGGTCTTTGATACTTCAAGCCAGGGGACCGGCAGGATCGTGGATCGAGGTTCGAGGTTCTCATTTTGTGCCTCGGTCCTCGTTCCTCGGACCTCGTGCCTTTCTTACTTTATGCCCGGGCCGTCAGGCAGGTTTTCCATTGCTTTTTTCACAACCTCCTGGACCAGACTCTCGAAGATTTTTGTCGTTCCCAGTTCGAGACTGTTCTTCGTCACCCCGTAGTCACGATCCACGGCTTTGGACTCATATCTCCAGATCGTCTCGCCTCTGCTCACGCTTTTCAATTCGAAGACAGCCGCTACGTTGACGGGTGCGTAGACGTACTTGTAGGTAGTCGTTGCATCGACCAGGGTCGTGTACATGACAGCGTCCACGCCGAGCATGCTGCCGATGACCTGGGGAGGAGTCGTCGTGCCCGATGCCCCGCCGTCCCGTTTCCTGAAATCTGCCAGTGCGGCATCGACCATTTCCATGGGGATCTTCGAGTATCCCTTGAAGTAGAGTTCCTCGATGAGGTTTTCGCGAATCATGCGCGCAGCGTCGCGGTTCCCCGCCTTGACGTCCACGGGCATGACAGCAATTGTTTTCGCGTCCAGAGTCTTTTCCGCAGCCAGTGACTCCTCATCCGGTTTCGTGACATACGGCAGATCCTTGATGACGGGGACTTTCGCCATGTAGGAACACCCCTGCAAGAGCAGTGTCCCAAGAATCAGGACAACGATGATCCCTGTCACTTCTCGTCTAATCACGCGATACCCCCTGATGGTTCATTGCAATCAGGATGGATGCCGCATCGACTTGAAGCACGCGGAGCGGCATCCCCTTGAAACGTCTCTTCGCAAGCTCGCGGGCCACGACCTGTGCGTTCTCACCGGACTCGAGGGTCATCTCGGAGCGACCCGGCGAAAGGAACCGAATGACGACATTGCGGACGGGCGGCGTGGCTGCCAGCATTTCACGGAACGCCAGTAAATCGTGGTGGCTGGCAAATGTTCCCTGGATGACGAGTGTGATCGCAGATCCGGCTGCCCCCTTCGTCTCTGCCTGTCCACCCAGAACCCCGAGGCTGCGAAGATCCGCTCTCAAACTCCCCGCGTCGACAGTCGCAACCACATGCACCAGGTAAGAGCCTTCCTGCTCCGCCTCGCGCACGATCCGGTAATTGAGGATGTAGCGCTCCGTCACCGGGTAGATCTTGTCGTGGATGACGGCTTTCCTGGCTGCGGGGACCGGCTGGGGAACGGCTGCATGGAGGACTTTTTCAACGGCTCCACGGAGGGCAAGGGATATGGCCTGATCACGAGCCTGAGCAAGGTTGCCGTTCTGGATATCGGCCGTAGCGGAGGCTTCGATGCTTTCCGCCTCAATGCCCGCCGCATGAACAGGACAAAGCGTGAGGGAGAACAAAGCGAAGCAGAGGACGATCCTCTGCGTTACGGGATGGAACGAGTTACGGTGATTCATCAACGGACTTCTTCATCTTCTCGATCTCTTCGCGGATGATCCGCTCGGCAATGCCGGGGAACTGCTCCCGAGCAATCCGCTCTGCGATCTCGCTGACTTTTTTCATGATTTCATCCTGGAGCCGGCCACCGACAATGGCATCGATCCTGGGCTCCTCGACGATCTCCGTCAGATCGTAAATCCGATCTTTTTCTCCAAGAACCAGCGGCTCCCCCGGTTTCCTGCTCTTATCGTCCAAACCCGGTCCCCCCTTTTTTCGTTCTTCATGATTCACGCCGATGACTATCATACCTTCCCGGAGTCTTCAACCCTTTTTGCCCCGCCGGACATGGCGTCCCGCCCCTGCGCTCAAGGATTTCGCGGGTTGCCGCCCCATTGGGCAACTCAACGTTTCACGTCTGTTCGCTGCTCCGGAGCCTCAGGATCACGTCGTACACCCGCTTCCTCGGCAGATCGAGTTCCTCGGCAATTCTGCCGGCAAGGTCTTTCGTCGAGAGTTCCCGGTGAAGATCCATTTCCCGGCAAAGAGCTTCGATCTCCTGGTCGCCTGCCGCAGGTCTCTCCCCTGCCCCTTCGACCAGCAGCGTGATCTCCCCCTTGACGACCGTGCCTTCCAGTTTCCCGATGACTTCAGTCACCCTCCCCCGGATGACCTCTTCAAAAACCTTCGTCAGCTCCCGGGTCACCGCGATATCGCGGTCCCCCAGGATCTCCCGGATGTCCTTCAGGGAATCCATGAGCCGCCGGGGCGATTCATAGAAAACAAGCGTCATGGGAAGGTCCTTCAGCTTCCGGAGGCTGGTCTGCCTCCGGCCGGCCTTTTCGGGCAGGAACCCCAGGAAGGCAAAACAATCCGACGGCATCCCGGAGACGGAGAGGGCCGTGATCACCGCAGAGGGGCCCGGAATGGGAACCACGGAAATCCCGGCCTCGATGGCGCTCTTGACGAGACGGTAGCCCGGGTCGGAGACGAGGGGTGTGCCCGCATCCGAAACGTAGGCCAGGGATTTCCCGTTCAGCATCTTTTCCACCAGGGCCGCGCTTTTTTTCCGCTCGATCTCGTCGTAGAGGCTCGTAAGCGCAGTCTTGATCCCGTAATGGGCAAGCAGGATTCTCGTGTGCCTCGTATCCTCGCAGGCGATGAGATCGACCTCCTTCAGAACGCGAAGGGCCCGAAGGGTCACGTCCTCCAGGTTCCCGATGGGGGTGGAGACAAGATAGAGAGTTCCTTTCGCTTTATGCTGATTCATCTCGTCAATTACTTCTTTAATCACCCATTTCAGCATCTAAAAGCCTACAGCCTACAGCCAACAGTAGACAGCAAGGAACTGTCTGCTGTCTGCTGTCTGCTGTCTGCTGTCTGCTGTCTGCTGTCTGCTGTCTGCCGTCTGCTGTTTGCTCTGCGCGAAGCGTCAGAACCCCGTGGCATCGAAGGCATTCTTGTACAGCATCACGTCTTCGCCTCCTTCGCCGAGACTGACCGCAGCCACATCGAATCGCGCCGGCTCGTCAAGGAGCCCCTTTGCCTTGAGATAGTAGAGGGCGATGGCCGTCATTCGGCGCTGTTTTCGAGGCCCGACAGCTTCCTGGGGTGAACCGAAACGCGCCGAGGAGCGCGTCTTTACTTCCACGAAAACGACGGTCTTTCCCTCCCGCGCGATGATGTCCAGCTCGCCCAGCGGACAGCGATAATTCCTCTCGAGGATT
>DASRZY010000201.1:0-2498 GCA_035685905.1 Syntrophales bacterium | reverse complement strand
CTGTGGCGGACTACCTGGCCCCGGGCCCGATCCTGCCCTACAGCGCGTCGCTGGGCTGTTCCTGGCGCAAGTGTACCTTCTGTCCCGAGAAGGCCGAGGGGAGCTGCTACAGGCCCGTGCCGGAGGGCCAGGTCCGGGCCGATCTGGACGCGCTCATCCAGAGGGGGCGCCCCTCCCTGATCCACTTTCTCGACAGCACGATGAGCCCGCGGCTGCTCGAGCACCTGGCCGAACATCCGCCCGGCATGCCCTGGTACGGTTTTGCCCGGGTGAACCCCCGGCTTTCCGATAAGGATTTCTGCAGGGCCATGAAGCAATCGGGCTGTGTCATGCTGAAGCTCGGTCTCGAATCGGGTGACCAGGGCGTGCTCGATGCCCTCGCCAAGGGCATCCGGGTCGATGACGCATCGCGGGCGTTGAAAACCTTGAAAGAAGCGGGCATCGGCACATACGTCTATCTTCTTTTCGGGACCCCGGAGGAAAGCGCCGAAGCGGCGCGGCGCACCCTGGAGTTCACCGCGAGGCACCACGAGTGGATCGATTTTCTCAACCTCGCGGTCTTCAACCTCCCCGCAGGGTCGGAGGAAGCGGCCCTGCTGCGCATTCACCCCTTTGATGACGGGGATCTTTCGCTCTATGCAGACTTCGAACACCCCAAGGGATGGGACAGGCGGGCGGTGCGGGCCTTCCTGGACAGGGAATTCCGACGGCACCCAGCCATCGCACCCATCGTGAGACGCCAGCCGCCGTTTTTCACATCAAATCATGCCCCGTTCCTGCTAAATTTTTGTTGAAAATTTCGGCAAAAGACTACAGAGTGTGTGCGGCATTACCGATCGTGAACACGTATCCCTCTGAATAAATGGATAAAAAGGGGAAAACCGGCAAACTCCTTGCAAAGAACTGCCAGGGACTGCAAGGAAGACATGGAAATGGGTTCCAGACCTTGATTGATTGCATTCGGGCCGCTGTCGATGCGGTCCGGGAGAGGAAAAGGACCGAACGCCGGCATGAGCATTAGCAGACTCGGCATGAGGATGGACATCCGCAGAAACAGGACGCTTCGGCTTCAGATCGAGCAGAACGGCCTGCTCATCATCGCCGTGGCGATGGCCCTCATCTACTGGATATTCGATTCCATGGTGACGGACCAGTTCTGGACGCGCCTGCTGGTCGTGGTCCTCATCTTCACCTACGGCATGATGACGCAGTTTCTCATCAACCAGCGACGCGACGCCGAGGAGGCCCTCCAGCACGCCCATGACGAGCTCGAGGAGAGGGTCCAGGTCCGGACGGCGGAACTGAGCCGCACCAACGAGGAGCTCCAGAAGGAAATCCGCGAGCGCAAGCAGGCCGAGGAGCAGAAGAAGAAACTGGAGAACCAGCTCCTGCACGCCCAGAAGATGGAAGCCATCGGGACCCTGGCCGGCGGCATTGCCCATGACTTCAACAACCTGCTCCAGGCCATTTCGGGCTACACCCAGCTGCTGCTCATGCGCAAGGATGCGAGCGACCCCGACTTCAGCAAACTCGAGGTCATCCAGAGCTCCACGCTGAAGGCCAGCGAGCTGACAAAACAACTCCTCATCTTCAGCCGCAAGATGGAAAGCAAGCTCAAGCCCCTCGACCTCAACCACGAGGTCATGCAGGTCTGCAAGCTTCTCCAGCGCACGATCCCGAGAATGATCACCATCGACCTCAGGCTCTCCGAGAGCCTGAAGGTCGTCAACGCCGACTCGGCGCAGCTCGAGCAGATCCTCATGAACCTGGGCGTGAATGCCCGCGATGCCATGGCCGAAGGGGGCACCCTCACCTTCCAGACGGAGAACGTCTACCTCGACCGAGGCTACACGACGTCCATGCTCGGGGCGACCCCCGGCGAGTACATCCTTCTCACCGTGACGGACACGGGCCACGGGATGGACAAGGAAACCCTGCAGCACATCTTCGAGCCCTTCTACACGACAAAGGAAGCCGGGAAGGGAACGGGGCTGGGACTGGCCATCGTCTACGGCATTGTCCAGAACCACAGCGGCTACATCCAGGTCGACAGCCGTCCCGGAGGCGGAACGACGTTTCGGATCTACTTCCCCGTTCTCAAGACGGATGGCACTGAGAAAGCCGAGGTGAAGGTCCAGAAGGAATCCCCCCGGGGCAAGGAGAGGATCCTGCTCGTCGATGACGAGAAGACCGTCCTCGACATCGGCCAGGACCTCCTGCGCCAGTATGGATACGAGACGATCCTGGCCGACGGCGGAGAGAAGGCCATCGAAATCTATCATAAGGAAAAAGACCGGATCGACCTTGTGATCCTCGATCTCATCATGCCCGGCATGGGCGGCCAGAAGTGTTTCCAGGAGCTCTTGAAGTTCAACCCCAAGATCAAGGTCATCATATCGACAGGGGCCTCGGCGGAGGAACAGGTCCGGGAGGCTTTCAATCCCCACCCCGTGGGCTTCGTCAGCAAACCCTATCAGCTCAAGGACATGCTGGCCAAG
>DASRZY010000200.1:0-18180 GCA_035685905.1 Syntrophales bacterium | reverse complement strand
CAGGGGAAAGAGCGCCCGCATCGTTTATCTCGATGACGAAGAGTACGAGCGAGCCGGACGGGATAAGTATGCACAGATACAGGTCAAGGGCAAGGGGGCCGTGGAGACGCGCTGGAAGCGGAAGGACGGCGCCATGATCGAGGTGCACCTGAGCTCTGCCCCCATCGATCCGTCCAATCTTGCATTGGGGGTTGTCTTCACAGCCCTGGACATCACGGCCCAGAAAAAAGCCGCCAGCATCCTGCTCTTCGCCAAGCAGGATCTCGAGAAGCAGGTTGCCGAACAGACACGGGAGCTCGACGTTGCCAACATGCTGTTGAGGATCGAGCTCGAGGAGCACCACAAGACGGAAGATGCGCTTGTCAAAAGTGAGCATCTCTACCGGGCCATCGTAGAGGACCAGACAGAGTTCATCTGCCGTTTCCGTCCCGACGGGACCCTTTCGTTTGTCAACGATGCCTTCTGCCGTTTCTTCGGCAAAAAGCGCGAGGAGCTGCTGGGGAGAAGGTACAGGCCAATGCCGCCGGAGGATCAGCGAATGGTCAGGGACGCCCTCCGCTCATTGAGCCCTGAGAACCCTTTGATTCACCTCGAGTTCCGTGCAGAGCGCCCCGACGGCGAGATCCGCTGGATGCAGTGGACCAACCGGGCGATCTATGACGACGCGGGTACTCTTGTCGAGCACCAGGCCGTGGGTCGCGACATCACGGACCGCAAACGATCGGATCTGCAGATCCAGGAGAGCCGCAACATGCTCCGAGCGGTTTTCGACGGCATCTCCGATCCGCTGATCATGGTCCGGGAGGACATGACGCTGATCATGCTCAACCGGGCGGCCCTTCGTTTCTTCGGCGCCCTTCTGTACAAGGACATGATTGGAGCGTCCTGTCTCGAATTCTTCCGGGGGCGTTATGGTGAAGAGGCGACCAACCTCTTTCAGGGCGGTATCGCCGAACAGGAACCTGCCCGCTACGAGATGACGACCGCGGGGGACTCTTCCCGGTACGAGGAAGTGTTCGTCTACCCGGTCCTTGCCGGCGGAGGGGATCGCTGCACGGCCATTATCCGGATCACCGACCGTACGAAACAGCGGTTGATGGAACGGGAGCTGATCCAGAGCGAAAAGCTCGCCTCGCTGGGACTCCTTATCTCCGGGATCGTCCACGAGATCAACAACCCGAACAACTTCATCAGCTTCAACATGCCGATCCTCCGCGATTACCTCCGCGAGATCCTGCCGGTCCTCGATGAGCATGCCGCGCGGACGCCCCGGTACGAGGTTCAGGGCATGCCGTACGCCGAATTCCGCGAGGACGTGATGAAGCTGCTGGAGAACATCGAACACGGTTCCGTGCGGATCAACACCACCGTCGCCAAGCTGAAGGAATTCGCGCGAAAGAAAGACGAGAAGGGAGTGCGGTCGATCCTGCCCACCGGCGTTGTCGAGCGGGCTGTCGCCATCTGCCACACGCAGATCCGAAAGACGGTGAAGACCTTCGACGTCGAGGTCGAGCAGGACATGCCCGAAATGTTTTCCGACCCCGATGCCATCGAGCAGCCCCTCATCAACCTGCTGATCAATGCCGCCCAGGCGGCGGATAAGCCGGATTCCTACATCCGGCTCAGGGCGAGGCGCGAGGATTCCGGCAGGGGGGGGCTCGTCCTGGAAGTCGAGGACAACGGTTGCGGGATGGACAGCAAGACGGTCAGCCGCATCTTCGACCCCTTCTTCACGACGAAGGAAGAGGGCCTGGGCACGGGCCTCGGCCTCTACATTTCGAAGAGTCTCATCGAAACCGCCGGCGGGTCCATTTCCGTTGAGAGCGAAATCGGCAGGGGGACGGCCATCCGGGTTGTGCTGCCCGATCTGGGGGATCCACTGCACCCGGGGGAAACATCCAAGTAAAAGGAGCTGGAGCATGAACGACAGGATTCTTGTTATCGATGATGAAACGGACTTTCTCGACAGCGTAAGACGGGGCCTGATCAGCGCGGGAATCCGGGATGTACGGGTTGAAAGCGACCCCCGCGTTGCGGCATCTTCCGTGCAGCAGGGCGATCCCTATGCCGTCGCGCTCATCGATATCACCATGCCGTGGCTCAACGGGGTGCAGGTCCTGGAGATCATCAAAAACGTCAGTCCCGATACGGAGTGCATCATGGTGACGGCCATCAATGATGCCAGGACGGCTGTAGAGTGCCTGCAGAAAGGAGCGTTCGACTACCTCACCAAACCCGTGTCGCGCGATGAGCTTGTCTCCAAGATCAACCGGGCCCTGGAGAGACGCCGCCTCCTGGAAGTGCTGTCCGTCAGTAAAACGAGCACCCTTCCCCAGATCAAGCACAAGGACGCCTTTTCGCCGATCGTCACCCAATCGGACAAGATGCTTCGCCTGATGAGAGAGGCGGAGCTCCACGCAGAAAGTGATGTGCCGATCCTCATTACCGGAGAGAGCGGCACGGGCAAGGAACTCCTGGCCCGGGCGATCCATCGGTCGTCTCCCCGGGCGTCATTCCCCTTCACATCGATCAATATGGCCTCGCTGACGGGAAGTCTCTTTGACGCCGAATTCTTCGGCCACACAAAGGGGGCCTTCACCGGAGCCGAGAAAGATCGCGCGGGATACCTCGAGCACTCGAACCGGGGAACGCTGTTCATGGACGAAATCGGAGACCTGCCGCTTGACTTCCAGGGGAAGCTGCTCCGCGTCCTCCAGGAAGGGGAGATCATCAAGCTCGGCACCAGCACGGCCCGCAAGGTGGATGTGCGCTTCATCGCGGCAACCAATGCCGATCTCGACAAGCTGCTCGCCAGGGGACAGTTTCGCAAAGACCTGTACTATCGTCTGAAAGGGGCCTGGCTGAGGCTGATCCCCCTGAGGGAACGCAGGGAGGACATTCCCGTGCTGATCAAGGTTTTCCTGCAGGAATTCAGGGGGTCGGGAGATCACGAGATCGAGGATGGAGCCATCGAGATACTCATGAACTACGATTATCCCGGCAACGTCAGGGAGCTGCGCTCCATCATTCAATCGTCGTGCAATCTCGCACAGCGCAAGCCCCTCTCCGTGCGGTTCCTCCCCGAATACATGCGGGGGGCCAAATCGCACCGGCAGCAGACCGCCGTTCCCACAGGCGGCCCGATTGTACCCCTGGCCGATGTCGAGCGGGTCCACATCCTCAAGGTTTACGAGGAGACAGTCCACAACAAGCTGCGGACGGCAAAGCTGCTCGGGATCGGTCTCAACACGCTGAGACGCAAGCTTGTCTCGTACGGAGTGGATTGATTGCCCGCCCATAAAGGGCAGCCCGGGGCACCCCGCAAAGACTGCCCCGGGACCCGCAAGGGAATGCCCCGCATCCCGACCCCTCCTCTCTCCGGCTGTTCACGCCGGACCATCCCATAGTGGAACACATTCACGTTCTCATTGAATTGATTGGAAAATTTGACCGGCAGGCGGCCATTCCGGCATACATGAATCACGTCCGGAAGGGCGCTTTCCGGGGTGCTTGATGGCAAGATCCCGTGATCATTCATGAAATCAGGGGATACGACTATGGTACGAGTGCTGCTCTGCATGGCGGCAACCATCACAGACGAGGTGACGTCATGACGGACAGGACCTACACCGAACGTGGCTCGAATCGTACCGAGAGACGATTGCAGATGAACAACAGAGGGCGCGACAATAAAACGGGATTCTCCGACGCTGGAGAGGTCCTGTCCGGCCCATGTCCAGCGAAAACAGGTTCGCCTTCGCAGCCTGACGCCTGCTGTGATTTCATGGAGCAGATGCCCTTCGGCGTCATGACTGTGCGATCCGACTTCACCGTGGATTACCTCAATGGAAGATTCAGGGAAATGTTCGGATATGAGATCCAGGACATCCCGGATCTCCTCTCCTGGGTCGAAAAGTTTGTATATAAACCGGTCTCGCATGACGTCATCGATCAGCTTTTCCATGCCCGCTCCTCGAAGGTCGGCGGCATGCACCGGGAGACCGTGATCGCGGTCCAGACCCGGCGAGGTGGAAGACGCCTCTGTCAGGTCCACTTTGTAGCCCTGGCTGACGGCCGCCTGCTGACGACCTACGAAAATGTCATCGAGCAGAACCGCATCGAATCGGAAATGCAATACCAGAAAATCGACTCGGTCAGTATCCTCACTGGCGGCCTTGCACTCATCCTGGACGGGCTTGTCGAGGGGCTCCAAGGCCTGCTTGATCCGCTCCAGGGTCAGGATTCTCCGGCAGTCAGGCAGCTTCAGGCCATCGAGCAGGAAGCGCGCTCCGGCAGGGAGCTCCTTCTCAGGATCCAGGGCTTTGCCGGCAGCCGGTCGAAAGAGGCCAAGCCGGTCGATCTGAACGAGATCCTCCGAAAGACGTCTACCATATTCGCCAACACCAGGGGCGGGATCACCGTGCGAAGGAAGCTCGATGAAAAACTCTGGGCCGTCGAAGTCGACCGGATCCAGCTCGAGAAGATGCTCATTCACCTCTACATCCACCTGCAGCAGATGTCCCCGAAGAGCCACGAATTCCATATCGAGGCCGAAAACACGTGCGTGTTCGCACCGGAATCGACCCTCTATCGGATCAAACCGGGGCGATATGTGAGGGTGACCCTGGCAACCAACGCGGTAACGCAGGGGCAGGCCTGCCGGCCGAGGGCGCTTCGGCTTTCTTCTTTGATGGCGGATGTCGGCCTGCGCGACAGCCTGAGTATGACCTATGCGCAATGCATCGTCCAAAGCCATGACGGAGTCATGACGCTTAGTGGTGACGATGGATCCTCGCCGGTCATACAAATCCTGCTCCCCGCTTCCGAATCACAGACTGTCTCAGTGCCTTTGCGGTGCGGCGTTTCCCCGTCCGGCGGGATCATCCTTCTCGTGGATGATGATGAGATCCTGATCGAGGTGATCCGGGAGATCCTGGAAACAGCGGATTACCAGGTGCTCACAGCGTTCAACGGCCGGGAAGCCCTTGAGATCTACGAGGCATGGAAGGGCGATATCGACCTGGTCATGCTGGACATGATCATGCCGGGCATGGCGGGGGCGGAAACCTTCGCGGAATTGAAGAAAATCGACCCCGATGTGCCGGTGATCGTCATCAGCGGGTACAGCCTTCACGACGAAGTGAATGAGCTGCTCGCTCAAGGGTGCAAGGGGTTTCTGCAGAAGCCGTTCCTCATTCCCGAAATGTTCAAAACGATCAGCCGGGTGATCCGGCGGGATGAAGGAAAGAGGGGGTAGGCACATGAGCGGCGGCGACAGGGAACTCGAAGGCAAGGCAATCTATATCACCGGCACACGCCATCTGGACAACAAGGCACTGGCATGCTTTCTCATTAAGGAAACGGGCGCCTGCTGCGAGGCCCTGTCCTTCGACGAGGTGGAAGTCCTGAGTCGCCAGGTCCCGCCTCCGGAGCCCCGATTATTTCTGTTCGATGCTCTCGATCGCCGGATCCAGGCCATGATCGTTGACGACCAGCCCGGGACGAACGGGAATGGGCCTCTTTTTGCCGGGCTTTTTTCGCGACTTTTCCAGGAATACTCCAACGGAAATCGGCCCGGTAAGGCAATGAATGGCCGCCCTTGCGGCTTTATCTACCGCTTCGACCAGTCAGATCTGTTTCTCCTGGCTGTCCGGGATTTACTCCTTGATCGGAAATCCGTAGTGGAGGGGCTGCCGGCACTCTATACGCGGCCGGGGAACGGTCAGGCTCACGAAGAGGGGCACCCTCTCAGCCCCAGAGAGTTTCACATCCTGTTCATGATGGCCGGAGGCTACAGCAACAAGGGCATTGCCGCACGGATCAATATCAGCAGCCATACTGTTCGAACTCATCTGTACAATATCTTTCGCAAGATCGACGTCGGGAACCGGGTACAGGCTTCCCTTTGGGTCCACGAACACGTGGAACGGTTCTTCTGCGTGATCTAACAAGACACATTCTTTACCCGGCATCGATTGGAAGATGTCCCCTCATTGCGGAGGACCCGCATGTCTGCGGGATCTGCATTTCTGCGAACCCCACCCTGATCGATACTCGCTGAAAAAACCGCCGGGGACCCTTTGGAGGAAGGGCTGTCCCGGCGGCGGAGGCGATCAAACTCTATCGATTAGTAAGAAATGGGCATTCTCAGGAGGCGGGCGACAACGGGGGCGACCAGGTATCCGAAGGCGACCACGGGGCCCAGATAAACCACCAGGACCATGAGGATGTCGATGATCGTGAAGATCATGCTGTCTTCGGCAGAGTCCACTTCCACGATCTGATCAAAGTTTTGGGTGTCCTGCCCGATTTCCTCGCGGCTGATCTCTATCTGGCTGATCCACTTGTCTGCTGTCGTCGCGTTCATGTGATCCCTCCGTTATGTTTGCTCACTAAGAGAGCATTGAACGTGCCCGAAAGGGAGAGATGGAAAATATTGATATAATTCAACATGTTATGTTATTTCTGTATCGTATGCGAGGTTGTTGTGAGTCAGGTACGGAATGCCTGATTGGAGGAGAAACGGATGAATGAATAACAAAATTAGTAAGTTAGCGCTATTGCTCCATTTTGGGGTAGCGCGGATTGGTTTGCCATTTCGGATTGCCGGAAGTGGCCAGTAAAAAAGCCAGGAAAATCAGCGCGCTTTTGCTTGGTCCTTGTATTTCATCAATCGCATGCCGCCGTTACCTGTCTTCCCCGGTTGTGCAAGGAAGCCGCCTCCCTGAGGGCATGCCGCGGAAGGCAACGTGGCCGGGAGGCCTGCTTCTCAGACGGCATCATCTGCCGCTAAAGGCGGGGCCCCGCGCAGCCGCCTGGCCGATACTTCTTGCTTACCCTTCGCCGCGGGCCAGGTCTTTGTCCGCACTGTGCGTTCCTCCCCGGCAGCTTGCCTGGCCTGCGATTCATCGGAGTATCACTTGCGCAGGCCGGTCGGCCATTCAACGTTCACTTTGTCTCTCCCGGACCTCCGCCGTCCTCTTGCTGCGTCCATCCTGCCCGCCGTTGAGACGCTGCGGTTCCCTGAGGGATTTTCTTTCCGAGGCTCTGAACCTGTTTCCTCTCTTTCGGTGGTGCGACCGATTCCCGCTTCGGAGTCGCAGCTTCTGCACTCAGACTCGTATCCCCGGACACGACGGGGTTTGTGATTGGCTGGCGGTTTCTCGGTCGTTCAGGTGACTTTTCAGGTATCTTCGGCGGCGCGGTCTCTCTCATACCGTTTCAAGTCCTCATGGGTGTATCGCCGCGGCGTTTCGGTCACCCCTTGATTGATTCAGGCTTCACGACATTCTGCCGGATCGGGCCGTTGACTCTCTCGAGCCTCCTGCTTGCGATCTGGCTCAGCCCATTTCCTGCGTGCTGGAGTCGGTTGTCTCCTGATTCGGCTGCACGCAACGAACAGGCCGATCTTGCCTCATCCACAGTGTAGAGATGATCAACGAGTTTCATGAAGAAGATATCGCTGCGCAGGAGAGTTCCAGTCATGCGAATGGTGGGATACCGGGTATCGAGGCCGGGTACTCAGTAACGAGAGATTCTTGAGTCTCTGATGTCTATCGGTTCCATCATATATGCACTCCACTTTATTGTAAGAGGAAGCTCGTTTGTGTCGATGAGTTGCAGGTGAAACTTAATTCGATTCAGTCCATTTTGACATCACACATGGACCAGGCAACCCTCCGGTATTGAGCAAGCCAAGAGCTTCATCGTAGTGAATGTTGCCCAGCCCGTTAACCAGGATGGTCTTCCCTATGTAGGAACCGAACAGATCCTGGTTCCCATTGAACGTGATCGCCGCATTCGGAGCGTATACAGCTCCGTAGATTTGAGATGAACCATTCAAGGTTATATTTTGAGACGTGGGATTTGTACCCCATACCAGGAACTTTGACGGGTCCTGATTTGTCGCGGTTTGGTTGCCGTTCAGAGTGACGTTTCCATTGGCATAGAGATTAAAGGTTGCGCTATCCTGGATTTTTGTAGATCCATTGAATAACGTCGAACCGTTAACAATCAAGGTGAAGGAAGATCCGGGCGTCACATCGACGATCGGAGTGCCATTCATAGTAAAGTTACCGCTCACGACGAGAGTTACGTTGCCGGAAATGGTCAGGGTTGGAGAACCGTTCATCATCACCGAGGACGCACTGTAAACTCCGCCGGTAAGAGTCTGCCCGCCGCTATTCAAATTGATTGTCACCGGAGTTGCTGTTCCCACAACAGGTGCAGACTGAGGAGTCATGTCCTTGGCATTGACTTCAACAATGCTGCCCCCGGTAATATTAATTGACCCGGTGAGAGATTCGACGACAGCGGGATTACCACCGGGGCCAACGGCGACGGATCCATAAATTGTTTCAGTACCCGTCAACGTCAGAGTTTTCGAAGCTGTTGAGTTCGTGCCGATATTGCCGTTCTTGTAGAACCCTCTGCTTGGCCAGGCTCCATTCTTTGAATTGTAGGAGTCGGTGTAGACAGCGCCGTTCATCGTTAACCGGGTACCACCGAACAAAGCGTAGTCAAAGACAGAGATGGACGTTCTGCGGAATTCGGCGCGAATCGTTTTCGATACCGTGCTGTTCCACCCGTTGGACGTAATGAGATAAATATTTCTGCTGCTTGGCGTAGTGCTCTCAGCCGCTCCATTCCAGTACAAGACTTTGCTGGAAGCATCCACTTTATGCGATACTCTGACGGCAAAATTTGCATTGAGCGCATCATACCGGAAATGCTTCGGATTGGATGAGTCATACCCCAATTCCTGGCACTTGGATTGTGTACCCATGAAGGCTTTCCAATCAGGATCGCCTGGAGTGGCGTCGGGTACGGTGTTGCTTGTGCCGGCCTGAAGTCTGCCTCGTGCCTCTTCAACACCATTCTCTGCAGCGATGAAGGCTTGCTTGGTGAACCGATCATTCGACGCCAGCCGAAGATCTTTATCCAGCATCGCCGATGACAGACCAATGAGGATCGAGATCATGGCGACGACCAACAAAACAACAACAAGAGTAAATCCCTTATCCGTGCGCATGCAACGTACCTCCTACAAGGGCAGGTTTCTCGGGGTTATGTCAGTGATGAACTCATACCGCTTATAGTCCTTCGTCAGAGGGTCGATATCACTGCTCAGAACACGAAGTGTCAGATTGATCTTTCTGATTTTTGAGAGATTCCCTGGAGTTTGTGTAGTCGACCCGTCGTCGAGCGTGTAGACGAAGCTGAGCAGCTCGACATTATCAAGTAGTGGAATTCCGTTTCGTGACACTGTATGCGTATTCACGTCAAACGAGTAAATAACGTCTTCAGATGCTCCAGAGATTGAACCATCGAGATTCTTATCAGAAAGAATCTGAAGGGTCGCAGGGGTAGCCTGAGCAACTCCAACCATGCTTGATCCAGAAGGCTTGTACCCGGCCATTCGAATATCCTTTGTCATTACAGACATCACAATTCTGGAATTCTGAAGAGTGTTGATAGTGAGCTCCTGGCTTCTGAAGCTGTGAATTTGGGAGACATAGAACCCAAATAGACTTCCGAGAAGGATCATTGTCACCAGAAGCACAATGGAGAGCTCCACGAGAGTGAATCCTGCTTGCTTTTTCATAATTATCTCTCGGCGAGAACCAGCGATGAGTTGATAACCTTGGAACCCCATGTAATGGAAAGAGCAACCGTCTTCAAGTTTCCGTTCGTCGAGCACGTCCAATTGCGATTGAACGTCACTCCGTTCTTGGCGACCGAATCCGAGCCGTTCAGAACTTGGAGATAGTTCAATTGTCGAATTGTTTCCATCTTGTCCTGAAGCAGATTTGACGCTGTCGTGTAGTTCCGATCATGGGACGAGACCTTCAGGGATGTCCCAAGATGAGCCGCCATACCGAGAAGTACGATGGTTACCATAAAAAGAGCGATGCTGAACTCAATCAGAGAGAAACCGTTTTTATTACGGAACTTCATAGAACCTGCCTCCTTTGCCACAGCCGGGTTAGAGAACATGCCTTTATGTCGGGCTTCCTTGAGGGGAGCCTCTTTCCCGAGAGTCAGGATGTCTGCTGTGGCGGTGATCATCGAATTCTTCTCCCCTGTTGTTTGCTCCGGTATGGAGGCATAGGATATGCCGGGAGCGGGATTTGAAAATTTGATCAGTGAGATCAAGGTGTTATGAGATTTTGTCATGCCAATGAACGGAGGCGCCGTAAGGGGAGGGGCTGCAGAAATGGAGTGGATGATTGTTAATAATTATTTTGTTTCAATCCGTTATCTCTGCTGTTCCATTTTGGCCCGGCACAGTCTGGACTTTCGTCCCGGCATTTCGCACGATCTCGAACAGGGCCCGCTGCCGGGGCGGGATCGACTTCAGGTTGTTCTGCAGGGATTTTATATTCCGAGGAGGGCCAGGGCACTATGGCCCTGGTCGAAGGAGCTGTCTCCCCGTCTGCACCGGCCGATGTTCTGGCAATGCTCCGGGTAGCTGCTTGGCCAGCCCCGCCTTGCTTGCATCTGGCCGAGGGCGGGGGGCTTCACCTCTGCCGCATCTCCCTCCCTGGCAGGTTGCCCTCCCTGGAGAGTTACCCGGGATATTTCTCTCTCAGGCCGATTGGCCTTTTCGTCCGTCGACGGGTTTCTTCTTGAGCTTCCGTTGAGCAGAAAGGGGTGATTCTGGTAAACTGTGACCACTGCAAGAAGAAGGAGAAACCAGGATGGAAAAAGATCTGGCGGCGTACCCCGTTGTGGTAGACGTGCCAGTGGTATGGGGCGAGATGGATGCCTTCGGCCACGTTAACAACATCGTTTATTTCCGCTACTTTGAAACCGCCCGGATCGCCTACTTCGAGACGCTCAACACCCCGGAATTCCTGGGCCGGGACCCCGTCGGTCCGATCCTTGCCGAGACGACCTGCCGTTTCCGCGCAGCCCTGGCCTATCCGGACACGGTCTCGATCGGGGCAAAAGTGGCCAGGTTAGGGGAAGACCGTTTCGTCATGCATTACATCGTTTTCAGCCACAGGCTGAGACGCATCGCCGCCGAAGGGGAAGGGGTGATGGTCTGCTTCGACTACCGGCAGAATCACAAGGCCCCGATCCCTGACAAGCTCAGGCGTCGGATCGAGGAGATCGAACGTGCCGTTGCAGAGCACTGAAGGGGCTGGGCTGTAAAAAGGCCGGCGGGTGATCCGCCGGCCTTTGTCTTTTCGCTTGCCGTTTTTTCAGTCCGTGAAGATCTTCGCGAACTTCCATTTTCTTCGCTTCTTCCAGCTCCCCTTGTGGAAGGCATAGCTTGCAAGAAGCGGCAGGGCCATCGTGGCCTCGGCGAACACCATCTGCTCCGAGACGGTGTCCACCTTGCCCCACGAGGCGGCTTCCTTGAGAGTCGAGCTGGAGCAGGCGCCGTCGCGCGCATCGGCCACGGTGATCTGCACGGCGTAGCGGTGCATGGGGACGTCCTTCCCGAGGATCTCGGCGCAGATGACCGTGTCCTGGATGAAGTTCTTCGGCACCCCGCCGCCGATCATGAGCAGGCCCGAGGTGGGCGCCGCGATCTTGATCTCCGTCAGCTCCCGGAAGTCCTTCACCGAGTCGATGGAGACATGATGCTTCGGCCGCTTGTGCTGGTGGAGCACCAGGCCGAAGCCCGCACTGGAGTCCGAGAAGGCAGGACAGAAAATAGGCACTTCGTTCTCGTAGGCGGCCTGTACGAGCGAGCCCTTTTTCTTTGCCTTTTTTGTCAGGTACTTTCCCATCTCCCGGATGAATTCCCTGGAGGAATAGGGGCGGGGCGGGAGCGCGTCGGCGATCTCGGTGACGGTCTTGTCGCAGTGCTGGAGCTCTTTCTCATCGATATACGTGTCGTAGATGCGGTCGATGTAGAGCCTGCGCAGCTCGCTGTCGTCGACATGAGGGCTCCCCTGGTAGTGTCTGAAGCCCAGGGCCTCGAAGAAGTCCATGTCCACGATGGAGGCGCCCGTTGCCACGATGGCGTCGACCATGTTGTGCCTCACCATATCCGCGTAGATCTGCATGCAGCCTGCGGCGCTTGTGCTCCCGGCGATGGTGAGAAAGATCACGCAATTGCGGTCGGCGAGCATCCGGTTGTACATCTCGGCCGCCGAGGCCAGGTCGCGCGCCGAGAAGGACATCCTCTTCATCGAGTCGACGATCTCGACGGCGTCGATCTTCGTGATGTCGATGTGTTCCACCTTGGATTTCAGGTAATCCTGTTTTTTCCTGTTGACTGTTTTCGCCATGAAAGACTCTTTTCCCCTTCGGTGATGATTTTCACTTCTTACCCCAAGGTCGTGAAAAAGTCAAAGAGCGAAAGGTTTTACCGGCAGGCGGCGCTCACAAATCCCTTGCATCGGCATCGGGGCTCTGTTACTTCCATCCCATGGATCTGTTTTCCAGCCGGGAGATTTTGACCGTCACGGAGCTCACAAGGCGGGTCCAGGACATCCTGGAAGCCGCCTTCGATCAGCTCTGGGTCGAGGGCGAGATCTCCAACCTCCGCCGGCCCGCCTCGGGTCATCTCTACTTCACGCTCAAAGACGAGGAGAGCCAGATCCGGGCGGTGCTCTTCCGGCCCGCTGCCCGGTTGCTGAAATTCGATCTCGAGGACGGAATGCACATCGTCTGCCGGGCGCGCATCAATGTATACAGGCCCCGCGGCGAATACCAGCTGATCCTTGACTACGCAGAGCCCAAGGGTGTGGGGGCCCTTCAGATCGCCTTCGAGCAGTTGAAAGCCAAACTCCTGGCCGAGGGCCTCTTTGATCCCGTTCACAAAAAACCCATTCCCTACCTGCCATCGCGGATCGGGATCGTCACCTCGCCCTCGGGCGCCGTCATCCGCGACATCCTCAATATTACGAGGCGGCGATTTCCCTCGGTGGACATCCTGATCGCCCCCGTCCGGGTCCAGGGCGCCGAGGCCCCCGCGGAGATCATCGAAGCCCTGCACCGCCTCAACGAGATGCCCGGCATCGATGTCATCATCGTGGCAAGGGGCGGCGGGTCGCTCGAGGATCTCATGGCCTTCAACGACGAGGGAGTCGCCCGCACCATCTTTGCCTCGCGAGTGCCCGTCATCTCCGCCGTGGGTCACGAGATCGACTTCACCATCGCCGATTTCGTCGCCGACTTGCGGGCGCCCACCCCGTCTGCTGCTGCCGAGCTGGTCGTTCCCAGGCGCAGCGACCTGGCCCAGCAGATCCGGGCGCTCGACGCCCGGCTCGTCAGCGCCGGCGAGCGGTTCCTGAAATCGAGGAAGGATCGGCTCGAAGCGCTCTCTGAGCGGGTCCGCGACCCCAGGCGTCGCCTCGTGGACCTGCGGCTTGGCCTCGACGAGAGGTTCAACAGCCTGAGTGCTTCCCTCGTCCGCCGGGTGCGCGCCGAGCGTGACCGGCTTTGTCAATTCCAGACGCATCTCAGGTATCTGAGCCCCGGGGTGAAGCTTGCGAACCTCACCTTTGTGCTTGAAAATATGAGAAAAAGCATGATAACGAGTATAGGCCGACAGGTGGAAGCCCTGCGGGTGAGGCTGGCAGGCCGGACGGCGCTGCTGGACAGCCTGAGCCCGCTTTCCGTTCTTTCCCGGGGGTATGCCATTGCACGGACACTCCCCGAGGGGAGTCTCATCCGCGATGCCGGTGAACTCACAACGGGGGACCCCGTTGGCATAAATGTTGCGAAAGGTCGGTTCGATGCCGTCGTCACCAAGATCGAAAAAGAATGATGGGATGGCAGAGGCCAAGTTCGAGGATGCCCTGGCAAAGCTCGAGGAGATCGTCCGCAAGATGGAACAGGGCGAGCTCACGCTGGACGAATCCCTGGTTTCCTTCGAGGAAGGGATCCGGCTGGCGAGGCTTTGCGCCAGGCGGCTCGACGAGGCCGAACGCAGGATCGATATCCTCCTGAAAAAGGAGGGCGATCTGGAGGTCAAGCCGTTCAGGCTCGAACCGGAAGGAGATGGCCAGTAACACCCTAATCCTGGACGAGTACCTCGAGACACGGAAGAACCTCGTCGATCAGGCTTTGGAGCTCTACCTCCCGGTGGAGTCCACGGAGCCCCCCGTGATCTTCAGGTCCGCCAGATACAGTGTTTTTGCCGGGGGAAAGCGCCTTCGCCCGATTCTCTGCATCGCCGCCGCCGAGGCCGTCGGCGGGCCGATCGACACCGTCATGCCCACGGCCTGTGCGCTCGAACTCATCCACACATACTCGCTGATCCACGACGATCTCCCGGCCATGGACAACGACGACTACCGCCGCGGCAAGCCGACGAGCCACAAGGTCTTCGGTGAGGCAGTGGCCATCCTGGCGGGCGATGCCCTGCTCACCGATGCCTTTCGCATCATCTCCGGGCGGACGCTGCCGGGGGGCGTTCCCGCAGAAAAGCTGCTGCAGGTGATCCAGGAGGTGTCGCTTGCGGCGGGCTGGTTCGGCATGGTGGCCGGCCAGGTCGCGGACATCGAATCGGAAGGGAAGGCGCCCGACGAGAAGACGCTCCACTTCATCCACACGCGGAAGACGGGCGCCCTGATCACGGTGTCGCTTCGAGCCGGCGCCATCCTGGGCGGGGCGGACGACGACGCACTCGATGCGCTGACGGAGTACGGCCGACACGTTGGGCTTGCGTTTCAGATCGCCGATGATATTTTAAATATCGAAGGCGATGCCAGGGCCCTCGGGAAGAGCACGGGAAGCGACAAGACCCGCGGCAAGCAGACCTATCCAGCGCTCGTCGGGGTCGAGACGGCCCGCCGGGTCGCCACGGAGCTGGTGGAAAAGGCTCTCGGGGATCTCCAGGCGCTGGATGAGCGGTCTGAACCGCTCAGGATGATCGCGCGGTTCATCGTGGACCGCAAAACATAATCCCCCCCGCTTTCCCTTTTTCGAAGTGGGGTGAGGGGGATTGGGGTGCGCGGGTAAAGAGCGCAGGTTAACCAAGGCATGCTGGAAAAAATCAATTCACCGGCCGACATCAAGCTGCTCCGCCAGGAGGAGCTTGAAATCCTTGCGGAAGAGATCCGCAGGGTCATCATCGAGACCTGCTCCAAAAACGGCGGCCACCTTGCCCCGTCGCTGGGCACCGTGGAGCTCACCCTTGCCCTCCACTACGTCTTCGACGCCCCCCGCGACAAGATCATCTGGGACGTGGGGCATCAGGCCTACGCCCACAAGCTGATCACCGGGCGCCGTGACCGGTTCCACACACTCAGGCAAAGCTGCGGCGTCTCCGGCTTCCCGCGGCGCGAGGAGAGTGTCTACGACGTCTTCAGCGCGGGGCACAGCAGCACCTCGATTTCCGCCTCGGCCGGCATTGCCGAGGCGCGCTGCCTCAACGGCGAGAACTTCAAGGTCGTCGCCGTCATCGGCGACGGCTCCATGACGGCGGGCATGGCCTTCGAGGGGCTCAACTGGGCGGGCGATCGCAAGAAGGACCTCATCATCATCCTCAACGACAACGAGATGTCCATCTCGCCCAACGTGGGGGCCCTTTCCGCCTACCTCAACCAGATCATGACGGGCCGCCGCGTCACAAAGCTCCGCAACGATGTAAAGCAGTTCCTCCGCGGCTTTCCCAACATCGGGGAACAGGTGGTGAAGATCTCCCGCCAGGCCGAGGAGGCCCTGAAGACGTTCCTCACTCCCGGGGCCCTCTTCGAAGAGCTGGGCTTCGAGTATGTGGGGCCCCTGGAGGGGCACCGCCTCGACCGCCTGATCACGATGCTTCGAAACGTCAAGGAACACAATCGCCCCGTGCTTGTCCACGTGCTGACAAAAAAGGGCAAGGGGTATCCGCCCGCCGAGCAGCAACCCACGAAGTTCCACGGCATCGGGCCCTTCAATGCCGAAACGGGGGCCGTCGTAGCCGACACAAGCGGCATTCCCAGCTACACGGAGGTCTTCGGCAGGACGATGATCAAGCTGACCCGGGAAAACCCGAAAGTGGTGGCCATCACGGCGGCCATGTGCAGCGGGACCGGCCTGGACGCCTATGCCGGGGAGTTTCCCGAGAGGTTCTTCGATGTGGGGATTGCCGAGCAGCACGGCGTGACGTTCGCTGCCGGGATGGCGACGGAGGGAATTGTCCCGGTTGTGGCCATCTATTCCACGTTCATGCAGCGGGCCTACGACCAGGTGCTTCACGACGTCTGCCTCCAGAAACTTCCCGTTGTCCTGGCCCTCGACCGTGGCGGCATCGTGGGCGACGACGGCGCAACACACAACGGCATCTTCGACTTTTCCTACCTGAGGTCCATCCCGAATATCGTCGTCATGGCGCCCAAGGACGAAAACGAGTTGCAGCACATGCTCAAGACGGCTGTCGAATGCGGCGGCCCCGCATCGGTGCGCTACCCTCGCGGCAAGGGGGCGGGTGTGCCCCTTGATGAAACCCCGAAAGCCATGGAGATCGGCAAAGCCGAGATTCTCCTGGAAGGCGGGGATGTGGCCATCTTTGCCATCGGGTACACCGTGTACCCGGCCCTGGCAGCGGCCAAACGGCTCCGCGAGGAAGGGATCGCCGCCGCCGTCGTCAACTGCCGCTTCGTGAAACCGCTCGATGAGGAGCTTCTCATCCGCGTGGCCTCTGCGGCGGGAAAGGTCCTCACCGTGGAGGAGAACGTGCTGATGGGAGGTTTCGGCAGCGCCGTCCTCGAGCTGTTCGAGGCAAAGGGCCTGACCGGCCTCGAGGTGAAACGACTCGGCATCCGCGACGAGTTCGTTGAACACGCCAGCCAGGCGGAGATGCGGCGCCGGTACGGGATCGACGAGGACGGGGTTCTCGAGGCCGCGCGAAAGCTTGCGGGGCCGGCCAAACCGGCGCTGCGGGAAGTTGTGGCAAAATAGAAAATCAACCCGTCACCTGCGAGATGGGTAAGGTTCTGTGAAGCGATTTCAGGCGCTTTTTGCAAACCGCTCTTAGCGAAGCCCTTCGACAGGCTCGGGGCAACCCCCGCGCCGCAAGGGCGAGCCCGTCGAACCATGCATCGGCAGCGGAGCGAGAATGAGAGCGGTCAAAGGGGCCTTTCGTGAGCAGAATTCGGCCCTTTGCCCCCCCAACTTCATGAAAGACAAATCCTCCAAAATCCGGCTGGACGTACTGCTCGTGGACCGGGGCCTTGCTGCGTCCCGGGAGCGGGCTCGGGCCCTCATCCTGGCGGGGGCGGTCCTTGTCGACGAGGAGCCTGTGGACAAGGCGGGAACGCTCATCGCCGACGGCGCGGCCATCCGGGTCCGGGGGGAGGATCACCCTTACGTGAGCCGGGGAGGCGTCAAGCTCAAGGGAGCCCTCGACACCTTCGGCATCCGGGTCGAGGGGTTTTCAGCTCTCGATGTGGGTGCCTCGACCGGGGGATTCACGGACTGCCTCCTGCAGGAGGGGGCCCGGAAGGTCTATGCCGTCGATGTGGGTTATGGTCAGATCGCCTGGAAACTTCGCAACGATCCCCGGGTGGTTCTCTTCGAGCGCACCAACATCCGGCACTTCAGCGGCGTGGGTGTCGAGGAACCCGTTGATATCGCGGTCATCGATACGTCCTTCATCTCGCTGAGGCTCGTCATCCCTTCCGTTCTCCAGTTTGTGAGGGAAGGAGGGATCATCCTTGCCCTCGTCAAACCGCAGTTCGAGGTCGGCAAGGGCGAAGTCGGGAAAAAAGGCGTTGTGCGGGATCCAGCCCTGCACAGCAAGGTCGTGGCGGACCTGGCCGCCTTCTTTACAGAGCTGGGACTTTCCGTTCGTGAAACCTGCGAGTCGCCGCTGACAGGACCCGAGGGAAACAAGGAATTCTTCATCTGGGCAGTGAAGGAGAAACGTTGAGACGTTGGGAAGCGGATAAAGTGGGAAAAGTATAAGTCAAGCACGATGTCTCGTCTTTCCCTGTACCCTGAACCCTTGACCCTGAACCCTGTTTTCCATGATCAAAAGGTTCGTGAAAAACATCGAGATCCGGCTGGCCGAGACGGCGGGCTTCTGCATGGGCGTCAAGAGGGCCGTCGACATGGTCCTCGACATGGCCCAGCACAAGGGCGACCGAAGGATCTTCACCTATGGCCCCCTCATCCACAATCCCCAGACGGTGGAGTTGCTGAAGAAGCGCGGCATCATCCCCGTGAAGGATATCGAGGCGATTGAGGAGGGGACAACGGTTATCATCCGGGCGCACGGCATCTCGCCCCTGG
>DASRZY010000199.1:0-3022 GCA_035685905.1 Syntrophales bacterium | reverse complement strand
GACCGTCGGCCGAGACGATATCTGCTCCATCTCCATCGAGGATATCCGCAGGGGAGGGCCGGAGGCCGTTGTGCACAGGTTGCGTGCGTGCCCTGACGGCGGTTTCTGCGTTGTCAATGCCTGCGATCGAAGCGACATGGACGTCGTTGCTCTCGCCGTCTTCCGTGCCATGGAACAGGGGAAGCAGTTTCTCTTCCGGTCTGCGGCTGCCATCATCCCTGCACTCATCGGCCTCGAATCCCGCCCGCTCCTGGGCGCGCGGGATTTCTACCCGGCGCAAAAAGGCTGCGGCCTCGTGATCGTCGGTTCCTTTGTCCCCATGTCTTCCCGCCAGCTGGCGCACCTGCTGGCAGCTGCGGATGTCCATCCCGTCGAGCTGCATGTCGGGCGGCTGCTCTTCGAGGACAGGCAAAAAGAGATCGAGAGGGTGAGGGGCGAGACGAACCGCTCAATCGGCATGCAAAGCGACACGGTGGTCTACACGAGCCGCGAGCTCGTGACAGGAGACACTCCCGAGGAGAGCATCCGGATCCAGTCCGTTGTGGCAGACGCCCTCAACGGGATCGTGCGCGGCATCTCCGAAGCGCCACGCTACATCCTGGCCAAGGGGGGGATCACATCGAACGACATCGCCGCGAAGGCCCTGGGAGTCCGGAGGGCCGTCGTCATGGGGCAGATCATCCCGGGAGTGCCGGTCTGGCGCCTGGGCGAGGGCTCGCGCTTTCCGGGCATGAGCTACATCGTCTTCCCGGGAAACGTGGGGACAGAGTCCTCGATGACCGACGTGGTCCAGGCCCTGAAGGCAGGCGTATAATTCGTCAGTCCGGATGGCAAGCTCTGCGAAAAGACAACCGCGCATCTCCCTCTTTCTCCCTGCCTCGAGTTCATTCCAACCATCCAAAGCCTTAGATGAATTCAGCTTTTTTGATGCATCAATCAGGTGTTCTGCTGATGGTCAGTGGTATCAATTTACAATAAACTGTTATTTCCTGGCTGTCTGTGTGCGGCAGGCATCTCCCGGCCATGAGGATACGCCTGCCGTGACGAGACCGCCGGCACCGGATGGAAACCGTAGAGGTTAAAAGGAGGATGTATGCGCACAGAATGGAAGGGATATTTGAAATTCCGGCTGGTGACGATCCCGATCAAGATGTACGGCGCGATCACCGCGAAGAAAACCGTCCCCTTTCATCTTCTCCACAAGACATGCAAATCCCGTATCCGTCACCAGAATTTCTGCCCGACCGACCACAGGGTGGTCACGGACGAGGAGATCATCCGGGGCTACGAGTACGGGAAGGACATGTACGTGATCGTCACGGACGAGGATATCGAGAAGGCGAAGATCGAGTCGACCGAGGTGATCGAGGTCTTGAAGATGGTCCAGGACGACCAGATCGGCCCGATCTACTATTCGGGGTCCCACTATCTCGCCCCCGACGGGAGCGTTGCGGCAGAGGCCTTCGTCCTCTTTCTCCGGGCGATGGAGGACGCGGGCCGAACGGCGCTGGCTCGGGTCGTCCTGAGGAACCGCGAGCATCTCTTTGCGATCAAGCCTTACAACGGGGTGTTGATCGCCTATTCCCTCCATTACCCGGAGCAGATCATCGGGATGGACGGGATCGAGGGGCTCGATGAAGTGAAAAAGGTCAAGATCGATGCGGAGAATGTGAAGATGGCCAGGGACCTCATCAAAAACATGAGCGGCGATTTCGTCCCCGGCGAATTCACCGATCAATACAACCACACGCTCATGGAAATCATCCGGACAAAGGCCGAGGGCGGGGAGATCAAGGTCACGCCGCGGGTCGAGGGGGCGAAGGTCATCAATCTCATGGATGCCCTGAAGAAAAGCGTGCAGGAATCGCAGGCCCGGCCCGAGAAAGCCAGGAAGGGGATGGCTACGGCCGGGTTGAAAAAGCTGCCCGGACCGAAACGGAAGAAGGAGGCCCATGCCTGACCGCAACGTCGCCCCGGTGCCCGCTTCGCTTGTCATCCGGTCCCTTCGGCACCGCACTGCATCATTGAAATCAGACGGGACGGCACACGTGCGGTCCTTTTCCTGAAGGGCCCGGAACATCCGAATGCAAAGCCGGCGGTTTGCGGGCAGCACATCCGGGCGAGGAGATGACGACAAGCGGACACGTCCGTGTCCCTTTATTCCAGAGGGTTCCCGAATGAAGCGATTTTTCAGCCACAGGGAGATGGCCCACCTGCTCGATCTGCCGGAAAACCGGATCCGCAACTGGGCCCGCATCGGGCTCGTGCCGCATTCGGGCGCGAGACAGGGGCAGCCGTTGTTCGACTTCAGGGGGGTTGTCGCCCTGCGCACCCTGAAGCAGCTGATCGATCATGGAATATCGATCCGGAGGATCCGCAAATGTGTCGAGACGCTGAGACAGGAGATCCCGGATGTGTCCGAGCCCCTTTCCGAGATCGGCGTTTACGCCCTGGGGGATCAGATCGTGCTCCGAAGGGACAACCTGACCTTCACCCCGGACGGGCAGCTGATGATCGATTTCCGCGAAGAGGCAAGCCCCGTGATCCCGATGCCGCTGGATCCCGTCGAGCCTCTCTTTATCAGGGCGCTGGGGCTCGAGGAGGCCGGGCAATTCGACGAGGCGAAGCAGACCTACGAGGTCATCCTCTCTCTCAATCCCTGTCATGCCGACGCGCTCGTCAACATCGGGAACATTCTGTATCAAAATGGGTCTTCAGAGCTGGCCTGCGAGAATTATCGCGGCGCCCTCGAGATCGACCCCGATCACGTCGAGGCCAACTACAATCTTGCCAATCTGCTCGAAGAGGCGGGCGACCCGAAGGAGGCCGTCCGATTCTTTCAACGGTCCCTGCGCATCGATCCCGGCTTTGCCGAAGCGCATTATAACCTGGCCCGGGTCCTGGAAAAGATCGGGAAGGAAAAGGCCGCGAAGAAGCACTGGAGGAGGTATTCGGAACTGACGGATTGAAAGCAATTGCACGCTCATCCCCGCAGACGCCTGGCGTGAGTGCCTGTTCTGAG
>DASRZY010000198.1:0-11108 GCA_035685905.1 Syntrophales bacterium | reverse complement strand
TTGACCGGGGGCGCCTAGGAAAAATCACTACCCTGATCTCCCTCTCCCCACCGAGGGAGAGGGTTGGGGTGAGGGGGAATTATTCCGTTCCTCAAGATCCGGGCATTTTTGAACAGCACAGGGGAAAGTGAGCGGCATCGCCGCAGACTCGAGGTTCAAGGATAAAGGTCAAAGGTGGAAGGGAAGAAGGACCGATGATCATCCAGTGTAAACAGTGCGCGACAAAGTTCCGGTTCAAAGACGAACTCATGACGGGCGACGGGGTCTGGGTGCGCTGCGGCCGTTGCGGCCACGAGTTCTTCGAGATCAACACCAGGCCGGATACTTCAGCCCAGCCCGCCAGGGAAGCCGCCAGGACAAAACCCGATTCCGCGGCCACACCCGGGGCGGGAGCGACGGCGCCACGTGCGACGCCGACACCGAAGCCGGAGCCCAAGCCGGAATCGGCTGCACCGCCCAAGATTCTGACGCCGGCCGATGTCATCTCAAAGCCTCTGACACCAGCCGATGTCATCTCTCCGGCGGCTGCGTCAAGACCTCTTACGCCGGCAGACGTCATCTCCCCGGCGGCTGCGTCAAGACCTCTTGCGCCGGCCGACGTCATCTCTCCGGCGGAGGGTCCGACGCCTGTTCCCGTCGAGGAAGAGGACGTGGAAGATGAAGAGCCGGAAGAGGAGCAGCCGCGCGCTTCGTTCTGGACGACCGGCCGGCTTGTTGCTTACTCGATCCTGGTCTTCCTCGTTGTGGGCGGTGTTTATTTCTGGCTCAATCCCAACATCACGAGGGACGTGCTCAACTTTGTCTACCCCGCCGCAGCGGATCGCGTGCTGGGGCCCGCGCCGGCCGCACCCGTGGCGGCGAGTGCCGGCGGAATCAACTTTGCCGAGGTCAAGGAACGCTTCACGAAGAGCACGGCCTCGGGCGATATCCTGGTCATCGCAGGGCTTGCCGTGAACGAATACGACTACCCCGTGGGCCGGATCAAGCTCCGCGGCAAAATCCTCGACAACACGGGAAAAGTCCTGGGCGAAGTGGAGACCTTTGCTGGAAATCTCCTGACAGATGACGAGTTGAACCGCCTCACGGACAAGGAGGTGCTGGCTGAACTGCAGAAGCCGGAAGGAAGCGACATGCCGAACACGAATATCCGGCCTCGTGCGAGCATACCCTTCATGATCGTCTTCATGAACCCTCCCAAGGAAGTCGATGAATTCATCATCGAGCTCTCCGGGGTGGAACGGGCGCCGGCCACCAACTGACGAGGCATGGACTAACAAGCAGGTTCAAGGGTTCAAGGACTCTTTCTGCACCCTGTACCCTTTACCCTATGCCCTGTACCCTGGTTTTTATGGACCGGCTGATCACCTTTGAACGGATCACGATCGAACCACCCCTGCAGGCGATCTACCGCAGGCTGGGTTATCGCAAGGGCCTCACTCAGCTCAAGCCTGGCGAGTCGAAGGCGCTCGGTGAGAGCATCGAATTGGCCCGCTCGCTCATCGCTCTTCAAGGGGCCGCCAGAAGGCTCCCCATCCTCTCCAGGGATTCCCGCCAGATCCGACTTGCCGAAAATCTATGCCTGGAGAGCGCCAACCTCGCTGCCCTGCTCGTCAAATCGCAGGAAATTCTCCTGATGGGGACGACGGCGGGTGAAGCGATCATCGAGGCGATCCGGCAGGACACGGCGGAGAACAACCTGACCCGCGCCGTTGTCCTTGACGCGGCGGCAAGCGAGACGGTCGATGCCGCCCTGGACTGGATGGAAGCTTTTTTCGCCCGCCAGCTGCGCAGGGAGGGACGCCAGCTCACGAAAAGCCGCTTCTCCTGCGGCTACGGCGACCTGACGCTCGAGAACCAGAAACTGTTCTACGACCTGCTGGACCTGAAACGGTTCGGCGTCGAACTGACTGAGAACAGCATCCTCAAACCTGAAAAGTCCGTCACGGCCGTGGCGGGAATCGAACCGATCCGCTGAGGGGATAACCATGGCAAAGGGACAGAGAAAATTCCTCGACATCATGAAAAAAAGGCCGCTTCTCCTCGATGGGGCGACAGGGACTGAACTTCAGAATCGAGGGATGCCCGCGGGGGTCAGCCCGGAGCTGTGGTGCATCGAGAATCCGAACGTGATCGGGAGCATCCACAGCGACTACGCCCGTGCGGGCTCCGACGTGGTCTACGCCTGCACCTTCGGGGCCAATCGCCTCAAGCTCGGCCAGTACGGCGAGCGCGATGTCCGTTCCGTCAACCGGCGGCTCGCAACCATCGCCAGGGAGTCAGTAAGGGGAAAGGCCCTCGTGGCCGGGGACATCGGGCCTACAGGGCATTTCATTCAGCCGTTCGGTGAGGTCGGCTTCGAGGAGGCCGTGGCGATCTTCAAGGAGCAGGTCCGGGGGCTCCTCGAGGGAGGCGTGGATTGCTTCGTCATCGAGACGATGATGGACATCCAGGAGGCCCGCGCAGCCCTGATTGCCGTGAAGGAGAGCTGCGATCTCTTCACGATGGTCACCATGACCTTCGAGCGCGACGGTCGGACGCTCAACGGGACCGACCCGCTGACGGCCGTCGTCACCCTCCAGGCGCTGGGAGCCGATGCCGCGGGTTGCAACTGCTCCACGGGGCCCGACGACATGGTCCGCTTCATCACGGCCATGAAGCCCTGCGCAACGATCCCGCTTATCGCCAAGCCCAACGCGGGGCTCCCGAAGTCATCGGGAGGCCGGACCGTCTACGACATGGACGCCGCCGAATTTGCCTTGCGGTCGGGCGCCCTCGTGGCTGCCGGTGCGGGCATCCTCGGAGGGTGCTGCGGCACCACGCCGGGGCACCTGTCTGCACTGAAGAGGGCCGTGACCCGCAGGAAACCCGCACCGCCTGTCCGGAAATCGATTGCGGCGCTGAGTTCTGCCCGCAAGACCCTCCTTTTCGAGGCGGACGGGCCACTTGCCGTCATCGGCGAGAGCATCAACCCCACCGGGAAAAAGGCCCTCCAGGAAGAGCTCAGGGAGGGAAAGACGGCCCTCGTGCGCCAGATGGCCCGCGACCAGGAAACGGCCGGCGCCGACCTGCTCGACGTCAACGTGGGGGTCCCGGGCCTCGACCAGGAGAAGGCCATGGAAGAGGTCGTTCTCGCGCTCTCCGTTGCCACAGCGCTCCCCCTCGTCATCGACTCGGCCAAGGCAGAGCCCATCGAACGGGCCTTGCGCGTCTACCCGGGCCGGGCGCTGATCAACTCCATCTCGGGGGAAAAAGAGAAGCTCAAAAAGCTTCTGCCTGTCGCGGCGAAGTACGGCGCCATGTTCATCCTGCTCCCGCTCACCGACAGGGGCATCCCGGAAACGGCGGAAAAGCGAGCTGTCGTCGTCCGTGCAATCGAGGGCGAGGCCCGCAAGCACGGATTCACCCGCGATGATTTCCTCGTCGACGGGATCGTGATGACAGCCGCATCGAATCCCAGGGCGCCGCAAGAGACCCTGCGGACGGTCCGCTGGGCGACAGAGACACTCGGGGCCCGGACAGTGGTAGGGCTCTCCAACGTGTCCTTCGGAATGCCGGAGCGCAAGTGGATCAACGCATCCTTCCTCGCCATGGCCTCCGCGTCGGGGCTCACCGCGGCTATCGCCAACCCGTCAAGCGAAGAGATTGCGTTCGTCAGGAGGGCCACCGATGTCCTCGGCGGAAGGGATCGCGACGCCGCCGCCTGGATTGCCCACTGCGCAAAGGCCGCCGGCAGCGGGAGGGAAGGGGTGCCGATCGAGACCCTGCCGCCGGAGAAAAAGCTTCGAGAGGCCATTCTGGACGGAAACCGCGAGGCCGTGTCCGGGTGCATCGGAGAGTCCCTGAAGGCAGGATACGATGCAGCGGCGTTGGCACAGCAGATCATGATTCCGGCCATTGTCGAGGTGGGCGAGCGTTTCGGCCGCAAGGAGTATTTTCTGCCCCAGCTCATCGCAAGCGGCGAGACGATGAAGATCGGCATGGATATCCTGGAGCCCTACCTGAAGGAAGGGCAGAGCGCCGCCGGGCAGAGAGGCGCCGTCCTGCTGGCCACGGTGAAGGGCGACATCCACGATATCGGAAAGAACATCGTGGGCCTCATGCTTCGCAACCATGGCTACCGGGTTATCGACCTGGGAAAGGATGTGGCCGCCGAGAGGATCGTCCGCGAGATCGAACGTCACAAGCCGCAGGTCGTGGGGCTTTCGGCACTGATGACGACCACCATGACCCGGATGAAGGAAGTCATCGGGCTTGCCCGCAAGCAGGGTGAGCAATGTCCCTTCATTGTCGGGGGTGCCGTGGTGACAAAGACCTATGCCGACTCCATCGGCGCGGCGTTCGCCCGCGACGGGGTTGAGGCGGTGCAAGTCATTCAGCGGCTCACAGGGTCCCGGGTATAGGGTATCGGGACTGGGGTACAGGGGGGCCTGTGGCCTTTAACCTTTTGCCTTTTGCCTTGCGCCTCTATTTCGTGTATACTCCGCGAACCGTGCAGGCGGCTCCGCAAAGCGCCGGTGCGGCAGGCGGACAAAAAGGAGTATTCGATGGACCACGCACAGATGAAGGAGAGACTTGCCAGGGTCATCCTGGAGAAGTCTTTCAAATACAGCGACAATCCTCCCTTTACGCTGGCCTCGGGGAGAAAGAGCAACTTCTATTTCAATTGCAAGCCCACGACACTGGACCCCGAGGGGATGAACCTGATCGGGCATCTCCTTTTTGACATGATCCAGGATCTCGATGTCACGGCATCGGGCGGGCTCACACTGGGCGCCGACCCGATGGCAAACGCCCTGTCCGTCATATCGTTCCAGCGCGGCAAACCTGTGAAGTCATTCATCGTGCGCAAGGAAACCAAGGACCACGGAACGAAGAACCGCATCGAAGGGACTGTCAAGGCCGGAGAGAGTGTCGTCATCCTCGATGATGTCATCACCACGGGCGGCTCGACGCTGGCGGCCATCGAGGCTGCCCGCGAAGCGGGTCTTCACGTGAAACGGGTCATTGCCCTCATCGACCGCGAAGAGGGCGGACGGGAAAATATTGAAAAAGAGATCAGCGATGTAAGGGCCGTGTTGACGCGCACGGAAGTGATGGCGTTCTACGGCGGCAAGACCGGGTGATCTCTTCTGCAAGGGACCAGGGACAAGGGACGAGGGTGTAGGGTCAAGAAAAATACGGGGAAATTAAAAAGGATCGGGGGGCAGTCTCCCCGATCCTTTTCTTTTTTCTAAATGTCTGGTTTGCCTGATCCCTATGCCCTAGTCCCTCGTCCCTTTCTGTGCGGCTTCCTGCCGCAACTTGTTGACCAGGATATGCGCCCGACGGACTGGCTCCGGGATACGGTAGCGTCGCGCGCACCGCAGAACCACATCCACTGCGCTCTCGAGGCTCACCCGATGGCCCTGGGAGACGAAGACCGGTTTTACGCGATCCTTCGTTCTCAGAACAGAGCCGATCTGTTTTCCGTCGTGCATGAGGGGCGAGCACTGCCCCTTCCTCACGCCCGGTTCTTCGAAGGTGCCGATGAGCCTCGTCTTGGCGCACCCCACGGCAGGAAGATCGAGGATAAGGCCCATGTGGGCTGCCAGGCCGAAAGCCCGCGGGTGAGCAATCCCCTGACCATCAAACAGGACCATGTCGGGCTGCGTCCGAAGCTTCTCGAAGGCGCAAAGCAGCGCCGGCCCTTCGCGAAACGTGAGCAGGCCGGGGATGTATGGAAAGGAGACCCTGCCGCAGTAGCTGGCCTCCCCGACAACATCCAGGGTGGCGAAATCGAGGAGAACGACAGCGGCATAGACCCGGTCATCGCCTTTGCTGCACGAGATGTCGGCCCCGGCGACTACCCGGATATCCCCCGGCCCATCGTCACGCAGAACCAGTTTCCCACGCAGGTCAGCCTGTATGGCCACCGCCGTCTTGTAATCCACATCCCAATTGTGCAACTGACGAAATTTCACGGCTCTATCCAGATGACAAGGAGAATCAGACTCGGAGGTGCTCCTGCAGGCTGGTCAAAAAGGTGCAGATGCAAGGCGCCCGACATCCCGAGGAGCGAGGCGTACTTGGTCGTATGTTGAGCGACGAGGGACGGGGGCAACGCAGCAGATGTACCTTTTTGAAGCCCTTTTCCGCTTCGCGGGGCTTCCCGGCAAGGAAAGAACCAGACATGGTTGCGCCCCTTTGCGGGATGCGCCCCCGGTCACCAGCCTCACAGCTGGAAAGTCATGTCGCAGCACGCCCCCAGTGTCTCCACCTTCGAATTATTGTCCCGAATCACCCGTCGGCAGTGCTCCACAATCTTGTCCATGGCCTTGTCGGTGCGATCCTGGTTGATGTGGAACAGGGCCAACTGCCTGACCCCTGCCTCCATGGCCATGTTGAGGGTATCGAGATAGGAGGAATGCCCCCAGCTGCGGTGCCTGGCGTATTCCTCGCCGGTGTACTCGGCGTCGTGGACGAGAAGGTCGGCACCGGCGCAGAACTCGAGGTAGTCCTTCGGCGGCAGGCCGCCTGGATGTGTGTAACCTATTTCGTGGTCCGTGAGGAAGACGAAGCTCCGGCCATCCTCGATGAACTTGTAGCCCTTTCCCCCGCCGGGATGGCTGGTGTCGATGGGCATGACGGTGATCGAGTCGATCTGGAATTTCTTGGGGCATCCATCGGCATATTCAATCCGGGCCTGCAGATCCCCGTAATTGACGGGAAAGTTCGGAGGGGACATGATCTTCGTCAGCATGGTCCGGACGAATTCCTCGGCGAAGGGGCAGCCACGGATGCGAAGGCGCGTCCTGTCCGAGTAGAGGGGCCGGAAGAAGGGGAAGCCCATCACGTGATCCCAGTGGGCATGGGTGAAGAGGAGGTCGTACTCGTAGAGGCTTCGGGCCAGCAGATCCTTGCCCAGTTTCCTGATTCCCGTGCCGGCATCGACGATGATGACTTTGCCGTTTTTCGAGAGGACTTCAATGCAGGTCGTGTCGCCGCCGTACTTGATGTATTCCTGACCGCTTACGGGGATCGATCCCCTGGTGCCCCAGATCTTGATGAACATAGTCTACCCTCCAGCAGGCAACGCAACCGTTACATCGCAATGAGGTACGTCTTGAGAAGCTCCTTTGCCCTCTCGATATCTCTTTCGATCTGTTTCACCAGTTCTTTTGGGCTTGCAAACTTCATCTCGTCGCGAATCCGGTCGATGAAGAGCACGTTGATGGCCTTCCCGTAAAGTTCTTCACGGGGAAAGTCAAGAAGATGGACCTCCACGGTAAGCTGGTTCTCGCCGAAGGTCGGGCTGTAGCCGATGTTGAGGACCCCGGGATGGCGGATGCCCGACATGTCGGCAACGACAGCATAGACGCCCAGGGCGGGGACGAGCTCCTTTTCCGATTCGATGTTTGCCGTCGGGATGCCGATCTCGGAACCCCGTTTGTAACCCTTCACGACAACACCGCTCAGGTTGTAGGGCCGCCCGAGGAGCTTCATGGCCCGGCGCACATCCCCCTCCTGGAGAGCGTTCCGTACGCTGGTGCTGCTGACCACGATCCCGTCCAGTTGCACGGCATCGATGGCCTCCACTTCGAACCCGAGCGATTTCCCCATGCTCTGCAGGAAGTCCTTGTTGCCGCTCTTGCGGCTCCCGAAGGCCGTATCGTGCCCGATGACAAGCTTCTTGAGGTGAAGCTTGTCCCAGAGGATGCTCCGCACAAACGACTCGGCAGACACTTTCGAGAATTCGGTCGTAAACTCGATCAGGACGACGGCATCGATCCCGAGGCTTTCGATAAGCCTCAGCTTCTCCTCCAGCGTCGTCAGAAGGTAGAAGGGCCTCCGTTCGGGGTGAAGGACTTTCTGGGGGTGCGGCTCGAACGTGATGACAACGCCGCTGCACTGCCTCTTTCGGGCCTCTTCCACAACCTTGTTCAGAAGCCCCCGGTGGGCAAGGTGAATCCCGTCGAAATTCCCGATCGTCACAACAGAGCATTCATATTTTGCGGGAATACTGTCCAATCCCCTGATGACGTCCATAGCGGGCTCGCTCATTTTTCCTTCGTCTTTCATTTCAATGGCACCCAAGCAATGTAAGATACCACGAAAGTCCTTTATATCAAGCCTGTTTTTGCTTGACAAGGTTTTGGAGATCATTATAGATATAAGACCTTGCAGCACTGTATGCCGAAGTGGCGGAACTGGTAGACGCGCTAGGTTCAGGGTCTAGTGGGTGTACGCCTGTCCGGGTTCAAATCCCGGCTTCGGCACCAGAAAAAACAAGGGGTTGGCCAATCGGCTGGCCCCTTTTTTATTTAGGCCCAGCTCGTTGCCCTTTCCGCACGGCGGATGATCAGCAACCGTCACTTTCGCTCATATCGCCACTAGCAATCTGCGGATTTGAAGGAGCCCTCATCAGGATTATCAACGCTGAAAATCATGGATTCCCTGATGGCTTGAGGGAGTCCGTCAAGGGCAGAATTGCACATTACCAATTAGAAAGAGGTGCGATATGGGACGGGATTTCAAGAGATCATTCTCCGCACTCATGGTGCTGATCGGCATCGGTGTTTTCCTGCTGCCGTATCACGCCGATGCCCAGAAGGGCACTGCTTCGACAAAAGCTTCGGCGGAAACCCTCGAGCGCGGCAGATACCTCGTGAAAATCGCAGGCTGCAACGACTGCCACACGCAGGGCTATATCGAATCGGAAGGCGCAGTGCCCGAAAAGCAGTGGCTCAAGGGCAGTCCGCTTGGATGGCGCGGGCCCTGGGGAACCACGTATGCATGGAATCTCAGGCGTTTCCTGTCGGCCTTGCCGGAGGAGCAGTGGCTTAATTTTGCCCGGGCCACAAAGTCCCGGCCGCCGATGCCGTGGTGGACACTCAAAGAAATGAAGAGGGAAGACCTTCGGGCGATTCACACGTTCATCAGGCATCTCGGTCCGGAGGGGGAGGATGCGCCCGCCTATCTGCCGCCTGATCGTGCGCCAAAGCAGCCATACGTTCAATTCCCAGCGCCGCCGAAATAATTTGTCGCATCAATTCAATTGCAGCACCCGCCCTGTCATGTCACAGACCCCGGCTTTTGCACCATGAAAGGCGAGGGGCAGCTTAGCCTGTACAAAAATGAACGAGGGCCGGCCACTCAATGGCCGGCCCTTTCCTTTGTGGCTTCGAGGTCAATGCCGCCTGGATTGACCTTACTTGGTCCGGATATTGCACCTTTCCATCTGACCACCCCTGCTGAAAAACAAGGAGTTATCAACATGTTGCCCTGGAACAGATGGAATGCAATGAATGCAAACGCGATCTCCGCATGGTTCTCCGATGCCTGTGAATATACCGTTGACGCGGCACAGCGTCAGATCCTTTACATGGATGTCCTTCGCAAACGGGGAAACAACTACATAGAACACCTGCGAAATGGCCAGCCGCCCGTGCTGACCTTCCATTACGAGATGATCCTCGACGGCCGGACATTCGAAAGACCCGTGAACTTCGCGCTGGTTCGCATCGTCGACAGACGCAGGGAAAGCGATAGCATCTCCGTGGAAGCGGAGCGCCGAAAGGCAACTCAGAAGAAGACATCCCCCGAGTTGCCCAAGCGACCCATCGTGATCATCGACCCGAGAGCCGGCCACGGCCCCGGGATCGGGGGATCCAAGCGCGACTCCGAGATCGGGATGGCCCTGGACCACGGCCACCCGGTGTACTTCGTTCTGTTCTACACGGAGCCCATGCCCGGGCAGATTCTCAAGCATGTGATCGAGGCCGAAGAGCGTTTTGTCGAAGAGGTCGCTCGCAGGCACCCCGACGCGGGCAACCCCGCCATCATGGGCAACTGCCAGGCAGGCTGGGCCGCGGCTTTGCTGTGTGCCGACCGGCCGGATATTGCAGGGCCGCTCATCCTCAACGGAGCCCCGATGTCTTACTGGGCGGGCGTGGAGGGCGTGAACCCCATGCGCTACAAGGGAGGCATGCTGGGCGGTGTGTGGCTCACCTCGCTGATCTGCGATCTGGGCAACGGGAAATTTGACGGCGCCAACCTGGTATCGAATTTCGAGTCGCTCAACCCGGCCAATACCCTCTGGTCGAAGAACTACAGGGTCTACTCCGCGATTGACACGGAAGAGGAGCGGTTTCTCAACTTCGAGAAGTGGTGGGGCGGGTTCTACATGATGAACGCCGAAGAGATCCACTTCATCGTCAGCAATCTTTTCGTGGGGAACAAGCTCGAGAAGGGAAAGCTGGAGCTTCACGAGGGGGAGCCTCTCAGCCTGAAGAACATCCAGAGCCCCATCGTCGTCTTCGCCTCGAAGGGGGACAACATCACCCCGCCCCAGCAGGCCCTGGAATGGATCCCCAAGGTGTACCGGTCAACCGAAGAAATCAAGAAGCTGGGCCAGGTCATCGTCTACATCATC
Source organism: Syntrophales bacterium (assembly GCA_035685905.1). Lineage (GTDB taxonomy): Bacteria > Desulfobacterota > Syntrophia > Syntrophales > UBA2192 > UBA2192. The sequence continues at coordinate 697 of DASRZY010000198.1, read as the reverse complement.
CACGAGGATATCGGGCATCTGGGAATCTTTGTCGCGGCAAGCGTCGCGAAAAAGGAACACAAAGAAATCATCCGCAGCTCCGAGATGATTGAATTCCTGCCACCCGGCCTCTATGAAATGGTGATCGAAGGCAATGTGTCTGCGAGCGACTACACGACGCACTTCGAGGAAAGAACCCTGGAAGACATCACGGCGCTCGGCGACGCTCCGGAAACGGAGGAGGACTTCAGCATCGTTGCGCAGGTATCCGAGTTCAACGACCGGCTCTACCGGAATTTCGCGAGCCCCTGGGTGAAGGCCCTCTCGTCGGAATTCTCGGCGGAGATGCTTCGCTGGCTCAACCCCCTGAGGTCCCAGCGCTACATGATCTCCGATATGAACCCGATGCTTCGCCATCTCGACAAGGCGGCATCGCAGGTTCGTGCCAACCGCAAACCGGTGTCGGCAGGCAACAAATTCCTGGCAGCGGAAAAAACCCTCTCGTCGTTTGTCGAGGACTGGCTCGATTTCTACCGCGACACCAGGGACCGCAACCAGGAAACGCTCTTCCGGGCAATATACAGCAATGAAGCCCTCAAGTACACATCACTGGCAGCCGGCGCCATGCAGGCAGTGACCGAGGACAAGGAGTTGGAGGTTTCCTGGGAGAATTACGAAAAGTGGCTCGAGCAGAGGTTGTTCGAAGCCATGGAAAAGG
>DASRZY010000197.1:0-23200 GCA_035685905.1 Syntrophales bacterium | reverse complement strand
GCATGAGCCTCTATCAGCCCTTTATCAACGGAAAGATCGGTGTCGTCGACTTGACGCTGCAGTCGGCCTTCACGGTCGATCTGCCTGGCGATGCGCTCCGGGAGCACATCGGCGGCGCGTCGATGAACGCCTGGCTGCTCTCCCAATACGAAAGCGACAGCATCGTTTTCGGGACGGGGCCGCTGACGGGGAGTTTCACCCCGGCTTCCGCCTTGCTTGTCGGGACGTTCCGCTCCCCCGTTTACGATCACCTCTGCCATGTGCCATTCATGCTTCGAAGCGGCCCGGAGATGAAATTTTCAGGCGTGGACTACCTCGTCATCAGGGGCGCGGCAAAAGTGCCATGCGCTCTTTCCGTGGCCCGGGGGCAAGCCCGTGTCCACCCGATTGCGGATTCACGGGAAAAGCCCGTCCCGGAAACGTTGAAGCTGCTCAGGCAAGCGATCCCCGGCTTCAGGTCTTCCATTGTCACGGGTCCCGCGGCAGACCACGCATCACCCTATGCTTCGGCATCCATCGACAGTCACGGCAGCCTCGACAAGGTGGCCCTCGCCGCCAGAATGGCAGAAAAGAATCTGAAGGCCGTCCTCTTCAACGGCATCCAGGGCCTTCCCTTCCGTGAGGATCATCCCGCGCTTGCCAAGGCAGTGGAGAAGATGTTGCAGTCCTCGGGCACTCTGGCGAACAAGGGGTTTGTCCCCATCCTGAAGAAGCTCGAAGGCGGTGGAGAGGCGGCGGGAGCCCTCAGGGGAAAGCTCGGCCGGAACAGAGCCTGCTACCACTGCCCCTGCCCCTGCATGACCCACGCTGAGGGTATGAGGCCGGGAGCGGACAAGAAAAAAGACGGGGTGCTGATGATGGACCACAGCGGCTGGGTCGCTCTTTCCGGCAAATCGGAGAGCGCGCTGGCCCTGCTCCAAAGGTGCATCGAAGTTGGCCTGGATCCCCGGGCCGCGGGCCACGGGCTCCGGGAAGACGGACCGGTGCGGGAGGCACTGAAGACCATCGAGTCTCTTGCGTCGGCCGGGGCCTCCATCGATGAGGATGACTACCTGTCGGCCCCTGAAATCGATTCAAGAATCTACCGGCTTTTCGGCGGCGGAATCACGCCTCTCATGTCCGGAAATGCCTGGACGGAACGGGTGGGGGCTGCCATGATCCTGGGCATCTGCCCGGTATTCATACAGATTGCCGCCCGGCTGGACCGGTCCGATTTGCTGCGATTCCTGTCGTCCGACGCAGAGGAAATCAGGGCCTTGGGCGAGAGGATCGACGGGGAAATCAGTATGCTTCTGGAGGGGAAGATACCTGAAGACAGGGGACCAGGGACCGGGGTATAGGGACCAGGAAATACAAGTAAACAAATAACAACAAAAAAGGATCGGGAGATACACTCTCGATCCTTTTCTTTTTTCTTTCTTAAACCCTACACCCCTGTCCCTCGTCCCTAGTTCCTCGTCCTAGTCCCCAAAGAAGGCCGGGGCAAGCTCCGGCGTCCTTCCCTGCATCTTCTGCCGCTTCTCTTCGCGGGTCTTGCACTCGATGCAGAACGTCGTCACGGGCCGGGCCATCAGGCGCTTGACCCCGATGGGTTCACCGCACTCTTCGCATATCCCATAAACGCCAGAGTCTATTCGGTCGATGGCGTCTCTCATCTTCACGATCAGCTTTCGCTCGCGCTCGCGCATGCGGATCTCGAGGTTGAGCTCGGATTCCTGCGAGGCCCTGTCATTCAGATCCGGCAGTTTCTCTTCCTGCCCCGCCATGTCGATGACGGTTTTGCCGGCTTCCGCCATCAGTTCGTTGATCTTCGACTGCAGCAGTGCCTTGATTTGTTTCAGGTCTTTTGCGGTTAGGGCTTGAACCTTGGCCACGTTGCCATCCCCCTGTGATTATGCCAATGATCCTAAACCTGGTCCTCCAGACAATACATAATTCATGCCAAAGGACACATGCATTTACCAGATTAAATCGCCATTTGCAACGGTAATTTAATTACTCCGGGCAAAAAAGCAAGGCTCTCAATACTCATATCCCCAATAAAAAAGGGAGGATCGAGTGATCCTCCCTTTGATACCTGTGTCAGGTCGGCCTAGGCCAGTGGTTTGTCGTCGGGCGGATGATCGGCAGCGACGATCGGGCAGTAGATGATTTCCCGCTCGGTGTTCATCCCGATGGGCTTCTCCGTCTTCAGGAGCTCCAACCACACCCGGACGTTGTCCACGATGATGATCGCCACGAGGACGAGAATGACGACGCTCAGGAGGGTGTTGAGCACCATGTTCCGGGCCACGTAGAGCTGGATGTTCATGATGCCTGCCGCAAACGTCGTCACGGCCACAAAGATGCACGGCACCGCCGTGATCAGGGCGTAAATTTTCTTCGTCCCGATCCGGAGGATCAGCGTTGTCCCGATGGCCAGGGCCAGCGAACCCAGCGTCTGGTTCGTCACGCCGAACATCGGCCAGATCGTGGAGATGTCGCCCGTGTAGAGGATATATCCCCAGGCAAAGGAAACCGCTGCGCTCGTCGCGATGACACCGGGCATCCAGTCGGTCCTCTTGATCGGCTCCCAGATGTAGCCCAGGAGGTCCTGGAGGATGTAACGGGCCACTCGGGTCCCCGCGTCGATCGTCGTCAGGATGAACAGGGCCTCGAACATGATGATGAACTGGAACCAGTATTTCATCGTGTGCCGGAGCCCCTCGCCGATGTTGGCGAAGACGTGGGCCATGCCGACGGCCAGGGAGATGGCGCCGCCGGGCCGGCCGGCGACATTGAGTCCCACGAGAGCGCTGAGCTCGGGGAGGTCGACGACGGGCATGTTGAGCTTCGCGAAGACAGCCGGGGCACAGTTGATGGCGAAATAGTCATTGGGGACCAGCGTCACGGCCGCCAGCAGGGCCATCATGCCGACGAAGGCCTCGGTCAGCATGGCACCGTAACCGACCATGACGACCTGGGTTTCCTTCTCAATCAGCTTGGGTGTGGTGCCCGAGCCGATGAGGGCGTGGAAACCGGAAATGGCACCGCAGGCGATGGTGATGAACACATAGGGCCAGACAGGTCCCGGGATGATGGGCCCGCCGCCGCTGATGAACTGGGTCGTGAAAGGCATCTTCACCATGGGGTTCACGAAGAAAAGGCCTACGGCCAGGGCCACGACGACACCGATCTTCATGTAGGTGCTGAGGTAGTCCCTCGGCGCAAGGAGCAGCCACACAGGAAGGGCCGCCGCGCAGAAACCATAAACCGGCAGCAGGATAGAGAGGGTCTGCTTGTCAAAGCTGAGCCAGCTGGCAAAGCTGGACTCGGCAAAGGGCGCGCCGAAGAAGACGGCGGCACAGACCGCGATGACGCCGAAAAACGACCCGGAAAGGATCGCGCCCGGCTTGATCTTGAACATGTACACGCCGACGATCATGGCGATGGGGATTGTCATGGCAATGGTGAAAACGCCCCAGGGGTTGTTGTAAAGGGCATTCACAACAGCCACGGCAAGACCCGCCAGGGCCACGATGATGATGAAGAGAACGACGAAGGCCGTCGTCAGGCCCGTGACCTTGCCGACGTCCTTCTTGGCGATAACGGCAAGAGACTGGCCCTTGTGACGGACCGAGCCGAAAAGGACGATCATGTCATGGACGCAGCCGGCAAAGACAGAGCCGAGCAGAATCCAGAAAAAACCGGGCCCCCAGCCGTACTGAGCGGCCAGAGTGGGACCGATCAACGGGCCCGCACCCGCGATCGCTGCAAAATGATGCCCGAAGACAACCCACTTGTTCGTGGGGACGTAATCGCGACCGTCGTTGCAGGAAACCGACGGGGTGATATTCCGGTCGTCGAGCATAAGCACCTTCGCTCCCATCCACGCCCCGTAGTAACGGTAGGCAAGAGCAAATACGCACAAGGATATGAGCATCAAATAGACCGCACTCATACACGCCTCCTTCTTGAATGACCGATCGTGATTTTGAGAACCCCTACGACCCGCTCTTCAATGTATTTTGTATACAGTCCTGAATACCTGTTCACTCTATCTAGTCGCTTGGCCAGCCAATGTCAAACAGATTTTCAGGCTTTTTTCCACTTTACATCAGCCCTGGGTTGGCATAAATTATGGCCATGTTTTGGACAACGATACTTGTTGGAATTCAGCGGGTGTTCCAGCCCCGGGAGGACCGGGATGTCAGAGACTATGTGACCCGTCATTTTTTTCGCGCAGGCGAAGGGAAACCCATGATCTCCGTCACCGATCAGGCTCGCGAACACATCCTTGAAAAAGGCGGGAGCATCTACCTGCTGGACGCAAAGCCCGTAGGCCTTTGCTGCGGGCGGGTGGCCTTCGAGCCGCAATTGACTATCGGGGTGCCGACAAAGCCTCAGGCATATGTCCGGGATGTCATCAACGATATACAGGTCTATATCCCCAGACGCTTCTCGGTCCCTTTTCCCCTGACCATTGATGTGAAGAATCTGTTCGGACGGAAGATCCTGCGCCTCAACGGTTGGCGGTTAATCTGATGACCCGCATTCGACGGCAGGCTCAAACCTGCAGGTTATTTTTCCTCTTTCTCAATGATAACAGCAGGTTCCGCACAGGAACCTTTTTTTTCACCTATTTCAAGTCTGATTGAAGGGGTATTGACATGGATGAAAGCAAGGACACGCTCCCCGGGGCCGAGAAGCTCAAGATCGGCCAGAAAATCAAGGAACTCCGCCAGAAAAAACATCTGACTCTCCAGGACCTTGCCACGAAGACACAGCTCGACAAGGCGACCCTCGCACGGATCGAGGGCGACGAGACTGTACCGCCACTGGGGACCCTGCTCAAGATCTCACGCGCCCTCGATGTCAGCATGGCCTACTTCTTCGAGGATGAGGTACAGATTGAAAGGCTCTCGGTCACCCGGAGCGGCGAACGGGTGCGGGTCAAGCGACGGCCCCATCACCAGGAGGGCGAGGTGGATTACGTCTACGAGTCCCTGGAGCCCAAGAACCCCAGGAAGCACATGGAGCCTTTTCTTGTCGAGTTTCAACCCATGGACACGGCCGCCATGGTCTTCATGAGCCACGCGGGCGAGGAATTCCATTTCGTTCTCGAGGGAAAAATGGAATTCCGCACCGACGACCGCGTCGAGGTGCTCTACCCCGGTGATTCCCTCTACTTCGAATCGGAGATGAATCACAGCTTTCGCGGCCTCGACGACAAGCCGGCACGGTCGCTTGTGATTGTCTGGAACAAACCCGAATAGGGAGGCAGCCATGCTGGAAATCCGTTTCCACGGCCGCGGCGGTCAGGGAACCGTGGTTGCGACCATCCTGATGTCCAAGGCATTCTTCCGGGCCGGCTATGAGGTCCAGAGTTTTCCCTTCTTCGGGGTGGAGAGACGAGGCGCCCCGGTGGAAGCATACCTTCGCCTCGACAAGGGGAAGATTCTTCTTCGGACCAATGTCTATACGCCCGATCACGTTGTCGTACTCGACAATACGCTCCTTGCTAGCATCGATGTCGCGCGGGGCCTGAAACCGGGCGGATCGATCCTCATCAACAGCCCCGAGCCCCCTCCCAACGCGAGTGCCTACTCTGCGTTCCGCCTCGCTTACGTGGATGCGAGCCGAATTGCCCTGAACAACCAGATCGGCAGCCGCACCCATCCCATCGTCAACACATCGATGATGGGGGCTGTTGCCCGCGTCCTGGGGATGCCCCCCATGGATGACATCATCGCAGCCATCCGGGAGGAAGTGCCGGGTAATGCAGAGCATAATGTCACAGCCGCCCGGGAGGCTTATGAGGCTGTCCGGTTTGTCGAGCCTGCCAGGTCTGCTGCGTGAACACGATAGAAACAAATCTTTTCATGAAAACGATTGGGCGCGCATGCCCCGCAGCGCCTGACGTGAGCCGGTCGAACGTTGCTGCGGGGGTTGCGAGCCTAATAACAGATAATTAAGTAGTAAAATAAAATTCTAAATTCCTGGCACCTTGGTGCGAGGAATTTTAATGATCCTACTTCATGGTGAAGCCAATGGCACAGAAATCACAGGCGGCGGCAAACGTGGAAAACCCCATCCACATCATGCCCACCTCCCATTTGTCCACAGAGATTAACAAGACGGGGTCCTGGCGCTATCTGCGCCCCCGGTACGCGGAGAAAACTGCGCCCTGCAGTGCAGCCTGCCCTGCAGGGGAAGACATCGGCAAGATCGAGATGCTCACGACCCAGGGTCTCTTCAAGGAGGCCTGGGAGACGATCCTCCGCGAAAACCCCTTCCCCGGCGTCTGCGGAAGGGTCTGCTTTCATCCCTGCGAGAGCGTCTGCAATCGCAGTGAATTCGATGATCCTATTGCCATACACATCGTGGAGCGGTTCCTCGCCGACACGGCGGAACGAAACGATCTCAAACCGCTGCTGGAACGGCTCCCCTCCCGTCCTGAAAAAGTGGCCATCGCCGGCGCGGGCCCGTCGGGTCTGGCAGCTGCGTGGTTTCTTTCGCGACTGGGTTATTCCTGCGACGTGTTCGAGTCGGCTCCGGAGGCCGGGGGAATCCTTCACTGGGGAATCCCCCTTTACAGGCTTCCATTGCCCGCCCTGCAGAGGGAAATCACCCAGATCGAGGCACAAGGGATCCGGATCCACACGGGAAAGCCTGTTACAACCGATCTCTTGACAGAATTAAAGTCGGGATACCAGGCTGTTTACCTTGCCTGCGGTCATGGGAAGACAACTGAGCTGCGTGTCCCGGGCGAGGCGCTTGCAGGCGTGAAAGACGGACTCGATTTTCTTGCCGGGATTCGGAAGGGGCAGACTCCGGACTGCCAGGGAACCTCCGCCGTCATCGGCGGCGGCAACACGGCCGTCGATGTGGCCCGGAGCATCGTCCGCCTCGGGGGGAAGGCCGTGATCCTCTATCGGCGACGGCGTCAGGACATGCCTGCCTTCGGGGACGAGGTGCAGATGGCCCTCGAGGAGGGAGTCGAACTGGTGGAACTCGTGGCCCCCGCGAAGATCGAATCCGAGAACGGTAGCTGCCGCGTCATATTGCGGAAGATGAAAGTAGCCGGCGAGGACGGCACCCGCGCCCGCGTCGAACCGGACGGGGATAAAACCTCCGAGGTCGTCGTCGACCGCCTCTTCAAGGCAACCGGCGCCGAGGCAGCCGAGGGCTGGTATGGTCCCCCGGCCGCATCTTCATCCCTCCTCACGCTCAGCCACTGTGCGCTGGTGAAAAAGGATGGCGGGCCCGTGACGATGTACGGGGGCGATGTGACCAATGACATCAAGAGCGTCGTCCACGCCGTGGCCTCCGGAAAGCAGGCCGCCATGGCTCTCGACACGCTCCTGCGGGAAGGCCCCGATGCCATCCTCCCGAAACTCACGGCCTGCCAAGTGGGCAGCGGCCCCTCGCTGTCCATGGAGATCTACATGGGGGGAGAGCGCAGGCTGCGCAACCCGCATGTCGTTGCCTACAAGGAAATCAACACGGACTACTTCCGATACTCCGCCCGCATGAGCCAGCCCCGGCTCGTCCGCGAAGAGCGCATCCGTTCCTTTGCCGAGATCGATCTCCGCGTCTCCGGCAACATTGCCATGCGGGAGACGGAGCGATGCTTCAACTGCGGGCTTTGCAACCAGTGCGACAACTGCCACCTGTTCTGCCCGGACATGTCCGTCATTCACGATCAGTCGGCCCAGGGGCGCCACATCAACTACGATTACTGCAAGGGGTGCGGGCTTTGCGTGGTCGAGTGTCCCCGCAACGCCATGACACTCGAGGAGGAAAATCGATGAGACACGTCCTTGAAGGAAGTCAAGCCGTGGCGGAGGCCGTGAGGCTTGCCCGGGTCCAGGTCGTATCGGCCTACCCGATCACGCCGCAGACCCACATCGTCGAGATCCTCTCCGATTATTGCGCCACGGGGAAAATGAATGCCAAGTTCCTTCGGGTGGAGAGCGAGCATTCCTGCATGGCCGCCCTGATCGGGGCGCAGAGTGCCGGTGTGCGAACCTTCACCGCCACCTCCGGGCAGGGATTGGCCCTCATGCACGAGCTTCTCCACTGGGCCGCCGGAGCCAGGCTTCCCATCGTAATGGCCGAGGTCAACCGGGCGCTGGCGCCGGGATGGAATATCTGGGTGGACCAGACCGACACCCTCGCCCAGCGCGACACGGGGTGGATCCAGTTCTACTGCGAGGACAGCCAGGAGGTCGTCGACACGACGCTTCAGGCCTACAAACTCGCCGAGTCGGTCAATCTCCCGGTCATGGTCGTACTCGATGCCTTCTTCCTGTCCCACACCTACGAGCCTGTCGACGTTCCCGATCAGGATGAGGCGGACCGTTTCCTGCCGCCCTACAAAGCGCGCTTTCAGCTCGACGTCAAGAACCCCTGCAGCTTCGGTCCCCTCGTGCCCCCCGCAGTCTACATGGAAATGCGCCACGACATGGCTGCGGCCATGGAAACGGCGCTGACAAACTTTGCGGAGATCGAGGACGAGTACGCCGGCATCTTCGGGCGCCGCTACGGGGCCGTGGAGGCCATCGCCTGCGACGACGCCGAGATCGTCTTCGTCACCTCCGGCACGATCACCAGCACGGCGAGGCTTGTACTGGAGAGCCTCCGGGGGCGGGGCGAAAAGTTTGGCATCCTCAAGATCAAGCTGTTCCGCCCTTTTCCCGTCAACGAGATCCGGGCGGCCCTCGGGAAGGCAAAGAAAATCGCTGTCATCGACCGGAACTTCTCCTTCGGCGCAAGCGGCATTTTCGCACAGGAAGTTCGCGCAGCCCTGTGCAACGTGCCCATTCACCCTGCCGTATTCGGCTACATTGCAGGGATCGGCGGCCGGGATGTGACGCCGGAAGTCCTGGAAGAAATCTATTGGAAAACAAAGAATCTCGATTCCCCCGAGCGGGAAAGTGTATGGATCGGTCTTCAGGAGGTCCGTCATGGAAATTGAACTGACCGAAAAAGAATTCATGCATCCCGGCCACGTCGGCTGCCCGGGCTGCGGCGCCGCCATCGCCATGCGGTTCGTGCTGAAGGCCCTTGGCGAGAAGATGATGATGGTGCTTCCCGCCTGCTGCTGGTCCGTCATCGCCGGGCCCTACCCAACGACCACGCTGAAAATCCCCGTCATCCATTCCGCCTTCGAGACGGGCGGGGCCACGGCAAGCGGCGTGCGTGCCGCCCTGGACATGAAGGGCGACACGGATACGACTGTCGTCACCTGGGCCGGCGACGGCGGCACTTTCGACATCGGGTTCCAGGCGCTCTCGGGGGCCGTGGAGCGAAACGAAAACTTCATCTACGTCTGTTACGACAACGAAGCCTACATGAACACAGGTATCCAGCGCAGCTCCTCGACGCCTTACGGGGCCTGGACGACGACGACCCCGGGCAAGGACTGGAAGAAGATGCGCAAGAAGAACATCGTCGAAGCCCTGGCGGCTCATCGGATCCCTTATGCCGCAACGGCAAGCATCTCCCACCCGGAGGATCTCATCCGAAAGGTGCAGAAGGCCAAGTCCATCAAGGGCTCCCGATTTCTGCACATCTTTGCGAGTTGCCCCACAGGCTGGAAGATCCCCTCGGAGATGGCCGTGAAGATCGCCCGGATGGCCGTCCAGACGAACATCTTTCCACTCTACGAGGTGGAGGACGGCCTGCATTACACGATCAACCTCAAGCCCAAACGGTTTCCTGTCCGCGAGTATTTCAAGATCCAGGGCCGCTTCCAGCACCTCAAGGATGAGGACCTGGACGTGATCCAGAAGATGGTCGACGAGGATTGGGAGCTACTGCTCCGCAAAGCAGGCGAACACGCTTGAAGAAGTGGCCAGTGGCCAGTGACCGGTGACCAGTGAAGAAGTGTTATGTGTTATGTGTTATGTGAACGTGGAAAAGAAGAAGTGACTGAGTGTTTGAGTGATGAGAAGAAGGAGAGAAAGAGCGTGGGATTCCGGTTTCACTATCACTTCGCTCCCCCCTCAACCCTTTATGAGACACCTCGTCATCCTCGTATTCATAGCCCTGGCGCTCACACTGCTTCACGTTCCTGTCTCGTATGCCGACGTGGTCGTCTACGACGCCGTGGCTGTGGTCGGCAAGGAGATCAGGCTCAAGGCGGAGACAAAGGGAACGTTCTTCCGCAGGGGAGGCGAGCTGGTCGAGTTTTTCGTCGACGGGAAATCACTGGGGAAAACCCTTTCTGGAGGCGACGGCGAGGCTTGGAAGTCCTTCACCCCTGCAAAGACAGGGCTTCTCGAAGTCTCGGTGAAGTCCGGCAGCGATGAGGACAAAGGTGTTTTGCTCGTCTTGAAAAAGGGGACAGGGATCGTCCTTGTCGAAATCATCGGGGGGCTTGCAGAAAGCAGCATGCCGCCGATGGGGCGCCCGGGAAGCCGCGAGGCCATGAAGAAGCTCCAGGCCCGGGTTCCTGTCGTCTATGTCCAGAGCAGTAATATCGATATATCCGCCACGAGGAAATGGCTCAGTGACAACGAGTACCCCGGGGCGCCCGTTCTTCCCTGGGACGGGGGTGCCCTGTTCAAGCCCATCGCCGCAATGGGGTTGAACATCCGGGCCGTCATCGGCGGCCCGCAGTTCATCGAGTCGGCAGCGAAGTGGAAGCCCGAGTCTTTCAGTTTCGAGCCCGTAAAGGGAGTCGTGAGGCTCAGGCACTGGAAGGAGATGGAGGATAAACTGAAATAGGATGCATTGCCGGATGCTGACATGACAGTTTCTCGGCCATGAAAAAGGAGATTCAGCAATGAAACGAAGAGACTTCCTGAAATTCGGAGTACTGGGCACGACGTCGGCGCTGTTTGGGTTGGAGGGCCTGGCCGATGCGGCACAGCAGGCGGCGGGGGGGCCCTTTACCTTTCCCGCGCCCGTGTACCGCACCCTTGGCCGGACGGGACTCAAGATCACGATCGTGAGTTTCGGGGCCATGCTGACACCGGAGCCGGAAGTGATCCGGGTCGCCTTCGAGAACGGCATCAACTACGTCGACACGGCACGGCGCTACATGAACGGCCGAAACGAAGAGATCGTCGCAACAGCCCTGAAAGGCATGCACGACAAGGTCTACGTGGCGACAAAAATCCCCCCCGCGACTCGAAAGAAAGAGGACATCTTCCGGGACGTGGAGACGAGCCTCAAGGCCCTCGAGCGGGATCACATCGACGTCATCCAGCTCCACAGCGTCACCGACCGGGAAAGGCTCTTCAACCCCGAAATACGTGAGGCTCTCGTGACGCTCCGGAAACAGGGAAAGGTCCGCTTCTTCGGCGTGACCACTCACACGAATGAAACCGAGGTGGTCAACGCCGTCGTGGACGACAAGGACAAATTTTTCGACACGATCCTCGTCAAATACAATTTCAAGAGCGGCGACGACCTGCGGAAAGCGGTCGCCAGGGCCGCGCAGTCGGGCATCGGGGTCATTGCCATGAAGACCCAGGCAGGGGGCTATGCGACAGACGCCCTGGGCCCGATCAGCCCGCACCAGGCTGCACTCAAGTGGGCGCTCCAGGACAAGAGCATCACCGCCGCTATCCCCGGCATGAGGGACATGGGCCATCTCAGGGAGGACATTGCCGTCATGGGGATGCGCATGACCCTCGCAGACAGCCTCATCCTGCGGTACTACGGAGCGGCCACGGCGTCTCAATACTGCCACATGTGCGGAAAGTGCGAAGAGACCTGCCCGAGGGGTGTTTCGATCAGCGTTGTGAACCGCAGCCTCATGTACGCCGAGGCGTACCGGAGTGCGGATCTTGCCCGGGACACGTATGGAGAGCTTCCTGCATCGGCATCGGCATCGGCATGCACAGGATGTGAACAGTGTGTGGCACGCTGCGTCAACGGCCTCGACATCGCGGCAAAGATGGACCGCGCGAAACAGCTGTTTGCGTGATGGGAAGTCGGTTAACAAGTTGACAAGTAATAAGTTGATGAGGGCCGGCTTCACCATGAAAATAACTTGCCTGAACGCTCTGCTGTTACTGAGTCTGCTGTTGATCGCCCCGGTATCTACAACAGCGGCTGAAGATAGCTCCATGCTCTCGATCCTGCCTGGCGGCGGTTGCGGAGAAGGATGGGTCGTGGATGAGAAACCGGCCCTTTTCACCGTGGACACGCTTTTCGATCACATCAACGGCGAGGCGGAGCTGTATTTCCCATACGGGTTCGACACCCTCGCGACGGCCCGATACGTGAAGAAGGCAACATCGGGCTCGCCGTTCCTGGCGGATGTCTACCGAATGGGCTCCCTTCTCAATGCCTTCGGGATCTGGTCCAACTATCGCAAGGCCGAGGCCCCGGCATGCGACGTGGGTGCCGACTGCTTCCGGTCTTCCTCGCAGCTTCTCTTCTACCAGGACCGGTATTTCGTGAGGCTGCAGGCCACCGACACCCCCCCGCCCGGGCAGGATGTGTTTCTTGCCTGCGGCCGGGCCATCTCCGCAAAATTGCCTCCCGGCAAGAACCGCCCGGCTGAACTGGATGTGTTCAATGTGCCGGGTATCGCCCCGAGGACGGAGCGATACATCGCTCAGAGCGTCCTCGGGTATCCTTTTTTCCACCGCGGGATAATGGCCGATGCTGTCGTCGGCGGGGAGCGCACGCAGGCCTTCGTGGTGATCGAGGATTCCGCAGCAGCCGCACGGAAGGCCTTTGATGAATATCTTTCCAGCCTGAAAGAATCGGGGAAGATCATTGCATCGACGGACTACGGCGGAGGGCCCTCCATCGCCGCCATGGATCCGCTTTACAGGGGGGTGTACATCGAACAATCCGGACGCTATCTGATCGGCACCATCCGGCTGAAAGACCCCTTGGCGGCAAAACCCCTCGTGGAATCACTGCGTGCACGGTTGGGCAAATGACGGAAGTGAAGGACGGCCGAAGAAGCCGAACACAGCCTGTCTTGCAGCCCGGCTATGAAGAAAGGTCAGGTTGCAAGGCAAGCCATTACTCAGCATTATAACAAATGGCGCTGTCCGGCTAAGTATTGACTAACCCTTTCACCTACAAGCCTTCAGCCTAGGCATCATGCGAGAATTGCAGGTTACCGGTTGAAATCCTCATTATCTTTAATGTCGATCTATTCTGCTTCAACTATTATGCTCAACGCTTTTTCATCGTATTCTTAACGCACATGTATTGAGTTGAAAAAAACTTCAAAGCCTCCAATACCATGCCTGTAACTTTGGCGATGCAAGCGATCCCATTCGTATATCGGCTTATACTCCAATTTATACTGCATCCCGGGCTCAACGGTAATCGCAGCCTGCGAGATAACATTTTCCCCCGGGAGCGCGAGGAAAACATTATGAGGTCCGGCGCGGATCCTTATTCGCTTATCGAAAGAATATTTGATTCCTTCACCTCCATCAAATGTCTTTTTGCCGTTTTCATCATATACAGGGGTATCCTCCTTCTTCCCTGCAACATCCCATGTGACAGCTTGACCATCGATGTTAAATAGATAACGAAACTTCCGCTCGCCGGCCGGTAATCCTTTTTCCTGCCAGGGATAGCGCCTTTCAGAATGCGTCTTCACCTGTGCTTTGATCAATAAATCACTGAACCCGTCAGGCGGTTGTGATTCCCCTGTGATTTCGGTAAATACATCCATTCTGCTGGAAATCATTTTTTCGTCACTTAGATTCTTTGTTCCAGAACAACAGAGAGAAAGCAATGCCAATAACAAAATATAAATTACACGCGACGGCCGCATCTTTACCTCCTGAAAACACATTCGCCGAATCACAACCCCCTGGATACTATGCTACGAGGATATTTTCTTTGTCTCTATCTGCCCGCGGTTCTTCCCCTCATTCATGATCAGTCTCACCACAATGATCACGAGGAAAAGTACACTGAGCGAGGCCACGATAACGGGCGCCGTGGGAAGATCCCAGACGTAGGACATCATGATTCCCGCCCCGCTGGCAGCGAAGCCCAGGAGCCATCCTCCGATCAGTATCTTTGCGGGCTGATGAGTGAAAAGCCTGCCGATCAAGGCCGGGATGATCAGGAAAGCAAACACCTGGAGGATGCCTGCCATCTCGACGGACTTGACAAGGACCAGCGCAAAACTGAGAAAAAACAGAAATTCCCAGAAGAACCTCCCCTGGCCTTTGTAAGAAAGATCAAAGAACCGAGCGCGGAAGAAAAATTGGAACAGACCGATGGCTGCGTACAGGAGAGACGTGGCGATCAAATCTTTTGGTCCCACCCACAGGATGCTGCCATTGAGGATCATCTTGAATTCCTCCAAGCCATGAGGCGTTCGATCCAGGATGAGCATGGCCGCTGCAAGGGAGAAGATATAGAGCACCCCGATAAAGGCTTCGATGTTGGTCACCCTGGCTATCCGTCGGGAATGAGCGAGGATGTAAGCGCCGAAACCGGCGAAAAGAACGGAAAAAACATATTTCTCATTCCCGTCATAGCCGAGCAGGAAGGATACAGCGATGCCGACACCGATGAACTGCGCCAGCGCCAGGTCCACGAAGATGATCCCTCTCTCGAGGATGTGGATGCCGAAATACGTGTGGATCAGGACCAGCAGTATGCAGGCCAGAAGCGGGTAAGCGAAGAAACCGAGCAACTCCATCTTTTTCTCCTCTATTTGAGAGCCTGAAGTGCGGAGTCCATCAGGCTGAACCAGTCCGTTGCGCCGGGAACGGAACCGACATCGTGTGGAACGATAATGGTCTTCACCCCGGTCATCCGGGAGAGGGCTTCGACTTCTCTCGTGCCGTAATAAGGTGTCACGAGTATGCCGTCTGGCTTTGTCCTCTTCATGCTTTCGACGAGCCTCTCCAGGTAGCCCGCCGATGGGGGGATGCCGGGTTTTTCCTCCACATAGCCGATCAGCTCGAAGCCGAATTCCTTCGCCATGTACTCGAAGTATTTGTGATAGGCCACAAACCTCTTGCCTCTGACGGGAATGAGACTCCACTGCTTTTGCTTTTCCTTCAGCCGGTCTTCAAAGGACTTCAGATTCGAGGCATAGAAAGCTGAATTGGCAGGGTCCAGCTCGGAAAGGGTCTGCGTAATCCCCCGGACGATCCTCGCCATATTGGTCGGCGACATGTGATAGTGGGGATTGCCGAGCGGATGAACGTCCCCCATGCTTCGATCGACAGCCTGGTGTCTTTCGATGACATCGATGAACTGAGAGCAGTCGAGGTTTCCGGGATGGCCGGGTTGGATTTTCGGATTCCTCGAGGACTCGATCAGCAGCGGCAGATAGCCGATTTCGAGGTCCAGGCCGTTGTAGATGAGCAAGTCTGCATTGCGGGATGCGAGGATCATGCTGGGCTTGGCTTCAATCAGATGGGGGTCCTGGCTGGGTTTAACCAGGACCGTGACATTGATTCTGTCTTTGCCGATGGCCTCGGTCACGCTTCCGATCCAGGGCAATGTGGCAACGACATTGAGCTTCGCCGCAGCCGGCGTGAACCATAGGAAAAGGGCAATCAGGGTCAATATGGTTTTCTTCATCTGTGGTCCTCCTCAAAAAGAATGGGCCGCATGGGCGCCAATACCGAAAATGAGCTGCAGAAATACCTGGTTGTCGGTTGTGCCCGTCCCGGACGTCATGTCGTAGATGTACTGCAGACGGATACGGGTGAATTCAGACAGGTTCCAATCGACCATGGCCGTCGCCCGCCAGGGTCTCGGTCCGAAGTTCTGCTGCTGACCGGCAAGGTTGTACGTGTCCGTGAAGATGCTCAGCGCATCGTAACGCGCTCCGAACCGCCACCGATCCCACTGATAGACACCCTGCACATAAAAGCCGTCCTGAGTCCTTTCCAGATATGACGGGGTATCCAGGCCGAGGTCCTGGAGATTTCCATACTGGTTTCGGAGCATGTATTCGCTCTGGAGGCTGAAGCTCTGGTATTTGGACGGTTTCCACTTGTAGTACATTTCCAGATCGTAAAGAACGGAGTTGCCGGTGAAAAGGCTGTTCGGCTGAACCGTATCGGTCTGCGTCTTCCCTCCCACCACCGATACGCCCAGCAGCATCGTCGAGTAATCGCTGAGATCGAAGGAGGTCTTCAGATAACCGGTGAATGCATGAGGGCCGTTTGCCGCATCCTCGCCAAAAAGAGTTGGATTCTGTCCCTGCAGGATTTCGGCCCCAAACAGGGTGTAAAAGGGCAAGGGCAGGATATAGGTATACTGGGCCCCGGGCTCGATCAAACCCTCCTCTCCGAGGAAGGCCCGGTAGGGAAGAGACGTGTCGGTGAAATCCCAGGCATGTTCGTGCTGGGCATTGAATCGGGAAAACCCGCTTCTGAACTTGCCGCCCTTGAGCTGATGGCCCTGCGGAAGAGCGGTGGTGACAAAGTACGCCTCTTCAAGCTCCACCTCGCCGTTGAACGATATCGGGATCGTGGCGTAGAGGTTGAAATAAGGATCGACCGGGGCGAAAAGGGATATCTCGGCATCCCCGTTAAAGCCGTTCTTCAAACCGAGACCCGTTGTCGTATAGCCGGGTATCCCCTGGTTCTGAAGCTGGTCGCTTGTTTGATTCGATCCAAAGGCGAAGGTATTGAGAACCAGCGAGATGTTCGGATTGCTCATGGCGGACCCGCCGAAGAGGCCCGTGACCTTGCCTGCTTTCTGGTCCTCGCCGGGCTTCTGTTCCGGCGGGGGTGCCACTGCAACCGGGGCAATGGGTTGTTTTTCTCCGGGCCCCTGTTTTTCAGCAACGGAACCCTGCTTGATCTGCTCCTGCATCTCCTTGATGATCTTTTGCTGCTCCTCGATAGTCTTCTGTTGCCGGTTCAGTGTCTCCTCCATGGCGCGAATCCTGGATTCCAGGTCATCGCCGAAAGCCAGTCCCGGCAGGCAGAATGCAAACATGCACAGAAAAAGAATGATTCTTCTCTGCATAAGTCACCCCTCCATCATCTGAAAGACAGTCGGATATGGACTTTCTCGCAGGAAAGCCCCTGCGAAGAACTCGACTAAAATGGGATTGGATCAGGAGTGAGACAAGGCGGGGGGCGCCCTTAAGGCATGGGCCGGGGAAAGAATGGGCCGGACAATGATGACGTCATTGAAATGGCTGCAAACACTTATCAAAGCATATTGAAGAGTTGTGAGAACATGAGACGACGGAACCGAGTATACCAGAATGCCTGCGGCGCATATTGGGCAATCTTGATTGTGACATTTGCCGTCATCGTGATGGTGAGCTGCAGGCGCAATGGTGAACAGCAGGAACAGCAGGAGAAAGACAAAAACAGCTTTTCTTCCAATAGAAGAGAGTTGCAGCATTCCGAATTACTTCCTGGTTCGATGCTTTCTTTTTTTTTAACACATACGTATAATCCCGTAAATAGAATAATTCATCGTATGACACGTGTAAGAATTTGTCGCCGATTCCGTCTCCTATTCCTAAGCTTGGCAATTACGCGTCGTAATGTTCTAGCGAGCCCCATTATATGATTTCATCGACTTCAGGAAGCTATACGTACCATAATCCCTTTTTTTCGATCTCGTTTTGCAGGATGTTGATTACGCGCAGAATCGGTAGCGTGTTGAAATGCAGTATAAACTGAAAGAGGGTTTCGGATTGTTCCCGAAACCCTCCCGCCATCTCACCGGCGCTCGGAAATCAGCCCCGTGATGCGCGATTAGCGGTTCATCTTTTTCCCGGGCATAACCACTCATTTCCTGCCGGAAAGCGCCCGGAGCCTCTGTTCGATGTACGTTCGGTCCCGGGCCGGGATATCCGGGTTCCAGAGGGCCTGCTGGTAGACGGTCCTTGCCTCGTTCACCCTGCCCTGCCGTTCGTAAATTTCGCCCAGCATCACGTAGGCATCCGGGTAATCGGGGTTGCGGGCGATCAGGTTCCTGAGCGTCCCGATGGCCGCTTCCGTGTCACCCTTCTTGCGCTCGTAGTAGGCCAGGCTGTATGCGAATTTCGTGTTCGAAGGGCTCGCCTCGGTTGCTTTCCTGCACCACTCGACGGCCTCGTCGGGCTTGCTCTCCGAGAGGATGACGCAAAGATTGTAGGCCGCCTGTCCCATTTTCGGGTCCGCCTTCCAGGCCTGCCGGAGGTATCTCTCGGCGCCCTTCCGGTCTCCCTGCTCGGACTTGAGGAGACCCATGTTGAGATTGGCAGCGGCATTGTCGGGAGCTATTTTCAGGGCCTCACTCAATGAGGCCTCCGCCTTCTTGTTTTCCCCGAGCCGTGCATAGGCCATGGACATGTTGACGCGACTCACGACACCCTGGGGTTCGAGCTTCAACGCTGTCTCATAGCCCTCAACGGCCTGACGGTTATCGCCCAGGTTGAGATAGTAATTCCCAAGGTTGTAGTAAGAAGCCCAGTGATCCGGCGGGATCGTGATCGACTGCAGGTACTCCCGGTTGGCCTTCTCGATGTTCTTCTTGTCGGCCTCGCTCAGCACAAGACCTGTTTTTCCTGTCAGACCTGCTGCCGCGCGGATGCGGACTACGCGGTACTCGTCCCCCGTGGCCTTCACCAGGGCCTGCAGGTTCCCGCGCGTAGGATAATAGGCCAGGGCATCGGCAGCGGCGCCACGGACAAGAGGCGAGCGGTCCTGCAGCATCTTCAGCAGGACCGGGTTCTTGCGGCGATCGTCACAGTTGCGCAGCAGGCGGATCAGCGACGTGGCGACAACCTCGTCGCCGGCCTGTTTCTTCTCGAGGTACTGGATCATTTCCGGAAGCCTGCTCCATTCCCGCTTCCGGGCAGCATCGACCAGCCCCGTCCTGTACAGCACGGGGGCCTGGTAGTCGCGCTTTCGCCAGCTGCGGACGTTCTCGTCGGCCCACTTGGCATCCATGTCGGTGTGGCAGATGTTGCAGGCGTTCGGGGATTTGTAGGCCAGCGTCACGGCAGGCGTCGGCGGCAGCAGGGAGTGGTCGCTGCGCTTCATCCGGGCAAATTCCGTTTTGGGCATGTGGCAGGCGATGCATTTGCTCGCCGGCGTGCCGGGCGGGTGGTTCGTGTGGGCCGCGGCATTCTCGACCCGCTCCTTGTGGCAGGGCAGGCAGGCGTTGTTCGCCTTGTCCTCGGCCTTGAACCGGTAGCGGCCGCTCGAGGTGTGGCAGTGGATGCAGCTGAGCTTGCCCGACTGGACGCAGGGGCTCATCAGCCAGGAGGTGTGAGTGTAGTTCTCGCCCAGGTCCCGCCCGTCGGGGTAGAAGTCGCGGTCTTCCAGGGTCGCCAGGTCGAAGTGGTCGAAGAAACGATCCGTCGGCTTGAAGTTGTTCGTGAGCACGGCGGCCTTGGCGTGGCAGGAACCGCAGGAGTCGTTGTGCTGCTGGACCGTGAACTTCTTGACGCTGATAATCTTCATGTCCATGCCGGGCGGGACCTCTCCCCCGGCCGGCAGCTCCTCCATGACCCGGTTGTGCTCCTCCGAGGGGCCGTGGCAGGTCTCGCAGTTGATGCCCGGCTCTTTCCAGGTGGTTTTGTAGGAGTCCGTTTTGAGGTCGTAGTTCGTCTTCATCTGGCTGACGTGGCAGCCGAAACAGGCCGTGTTGAAGGTGTAGGCCTGATCCTTCCAGAAGACGGGGGCGTCGGCCGGCGCATCGGGGAAGTGGCGGATGCCGCTTGCCGCCGTGTCGAACCACTCCTTCTTGCTCACATCGTAGGCAACCGGGAGCGTCTGCAGCTTGCCCCGCTCGAGCGTCGTGAGGAAGTAGTAAACGTATTTCCCCCCGACGACCTGCTCTATGGGGTATTTCTTATCGCCGTCGGGGCCCTTCTCGACGACCCAGCCCGCATCCGCCGAGATGTCAGCGCGAAAACTGTACCTGCCGATCTCAATATCTTTTTGCTGGGGGGTGAGCTTGGCCTTTGCGAATGCGGCCGTATAGGGCTGCATGGCGAGGCCGTGGAAGGAGGTGGACCAGAGCTGGTAGAACTTCTCGTGGCACTCCATGCAGCTCCGCGAGCCTGCATAGCCCTTGTAGAGGCTCATCCCGTAGATCTCGTCCTGGGTCGGGGCCGGGACATCCTTCTGTTCGGCCTGGACCCAGACTGCCACGATCAATACGAATGTGAAAAGACAGGCTTTCAGGAACCTCATACCGCCCCCCCTTTACTGCCCGGTTGAGTAGAACCTTTTTTTGTGTAGCACGATCACCCTGAAGGATCAATAGAAAGACGTCTCGACCCAATGATGAAACAGTCCTTGAATGACGCAGCGCCTCTAACAACCCGCCCTTTTTGCGTTGCCCGGCCTTCGGCGCGGAGTGCCGGGAGTCACGGTGAATCGGGACCGGGATTCGGCAGCAGGCGGACCTCGCGCTGGGGGAACGGGAATGTCATCCCGGCGGCGTGCACAGCATCGTACAGGGCCACGGCCAGCTCGCTCCGGACAGCCGGCCAGTTGTCGAACTCGTCCGTCCAGGCGCGAAGCTCGAAGTTGATGGAGCTGTCCCCATAGCCCATCATGAGGCCCTGGGGCGGCGGGCTGTGCAAAATATTCGGGTTCGCCAGCGCCACCGTCTCCAGGATCCTGATCACCTCGTGCGGCTGGGCGCTGTAGTTCACACCCACCGGCAGGTCGATGCGGCGCAGCCGATCACTGAGCGTCCAGTTGGTCACATTCTCCGTGATGAGTTGCGCGTTGGGCACGATGATATCGGCCCCCTGCCATGTGCGGACCGTGCTGGCGCGAATGCCGATCCGGCGTATCACGCCCAGCAGGGCGCCCACCTCAATGGTGTCGCCCACGTGGATCGGGCGCTCGAAGAGCAGGATCAGGCCGGAGACAAAGTTGTTGACCACGCTTTGCAGGCCGAAGCCGATGCCCACACCGAACGCGCCTGCCAGTACGGTCACCTGCGTGAGGTTCACGCCCAGCAGCGCCATCGCCACCACGAAGCCGATGGCCAGGATGATGTAATTGAGGAGGCTCGATGTGGCGTAGGAAAGGCCGGTCGGGAGCGAGATCCGGGGGTAGATGTCCTCCTCGAGAACAAAGCGGATCAGGCTGGAGAGCAGGTATGCCGCCCACACCGCGGCAAAGAAAGCGAGGATGTCGCCCAGGGAGGTGCTGAAGGTGCCCGTTCCCAGCCTCGCGGCCAGCATCTCTTTTGTGCTGGTTACCGTCGGGTCCAGCAGCCCGAGATAATTCAGATAGCGGCTTATGCAAACGACAACGGCGATCCACACCAGCAACCGGTAAATCCGTCTCTCCAGGAAGTCCCGGTGGTGAAGAACCATCCGCAGTTGCCTCAACGGCCATACCCGCAGAGCGAATGCAATGACGCCGCGCGCAACCCTGAGGAGAGCATACAGGGACAGCGCCAGGACGCTCCCGACGATGATTCCCGGCGCCAGAAGGCGCGCCAGCCTCAGGTAACCCAGCGATGCCGCCACCCCGCCGGCCGCAAAGACGAGCAGGAGGTACAGGGCCACCGCCTCGAGTACGCGCGACCGGGAAAGGCCGGCCTGTCCCGAAGGCAGGCGTCGCAGTTGACCTGCGCGCAGAAACCATCCCATCATTGCAACCCCGGCCAGTCCCTCCAGGACGAGGATGCCCTGCCCGATATTCGGCGCCCCGGCTAGGATCTGGCGGATGGCGTCTGCGGTGAACAGGCCCCCCAATACAAAAAGCAAGGGGCTCAACGGCGGATAGATCATCGGCCGGATCAGCCGAATCATCGGCACAAGGGACAGGATCTCGAAGAGCTGCTTCATCTCGGGAGGCGCCGGTGACATTGGACCGGAAGCCAGGATCAGGGACCCCATCAGCGCCGCCGCATAAGGGCGATCGAAGACCTGGGTGGCGGACGAGAGGGCCTCGTCTCCCTCCTTCCACCGGGCCACCTGTCGACGGGCGACAGACATAAGCAGCACCAGCACCGCGACAACCCCTCCGAACAGCGTCAGCCCCCGGGAGGGATCCTGGAGGTGCCGAATGATGACTGCCGAGTAGGCGTCGATCCTTTGAGGGACAACAGACGTCAATGCCTGAGCTGTCTTGACGCGGAAGTCTTCGCTCCAGATCGGCGGGCTGCTCCTCATCAGGATCCCGCCCACCGTGGCATGCTGGGCCTCGGCGATCTGAACCAGCGCGTTCCCACAGCGTTCCACGTCGGCAGCAATCCTGCCCTGGATGTCGAGCAGCGACAGGTCCTGCGACTGCAGGGGCGCCTGCGCCGCTTGGAGGGTGGCAAGTGTTGCGTCGATCTGCTGGAGGATCGGACCGGGCGCATTCGAGGCCCGTGCGGCATCCCGGGTCAGGGTCCACGTCTTTTTCAGCTCCGCCAGCTGATTCAGGGCATCCTGGATCTGGGTGGCCCGTATCGTGATGGCGTTCAGCCAGCTATCCGTCTTGTGCTGCAGATCTTCCCAAAGCTGCTGCTGCGACTGCAGCGTCTCGAGGGAGGCCTCTTCCAGGATGATCCTGCGGGTTTCAGCGAGTTGCTGATCGATCGTGCGGCTCACCCCGGGCAGCTGCTTCCGGATCGCTTCGATCTCCGGGCTGGGGGCAAGCTTTATGCTGAATGCGCGAAGGGTATTGGACACCTCCATGGCCCGCGTTGCGATATCGGGCACGGGGATCACCGGCGAGGACGCCGGCGCAGGGGACGTCACAGGCGCGGCAGTCTTCGGCTCGGCTGCCCCGTTCGTAAGTGCCGGGACAGACAAGACCACAGAGACAGCAAGGATCAGCAGTGCATGCAGCCGGCGAAATTTGAATTGTTGCATGGTCAGCCTTCGCATATCGTTCATATAGATTATGGGGACTGTAAGGAGTCTATTCAGCGTAACAGGGGTTGAACCAGGCGGGAGTCCCTTGCGGGCCGCCCGCCTGGTTTACAATTCGGCTAATGGTGTGCCGCCATGGCTTCCGCGATCTTCGCCTTCACAGCATCGAGGTTGAAACTCGCGCCCTTCTGCATGGGCGGATAATCGATGGCCGTCATGGCCAGCTTGGCCACTTCCTGCTGGACAAACACGAAGCGCCAGAATTGATACATGAACCATTCGTTGAAGTATCCCTGTGCGCCGTCCAGCGTCCCGTTAGCCGGAGTACCCAGGCGCTCGAAGGGGTCGAGGCGCAGGTTTGTAATCGATGGCGCGTCCACATGGACCTTGCCGCCGAGCCATCCGTTGGGTTGCTCAATGAATCGATACTTGTAGTCGTCAATCCGCACCGCACCGAGTGTCGACTCCCCG
>DASRZY010000196.1:0-3239 GCA_035685905.1 Syntrophales bacterium | reverse complement strand
CCCCCTTCTGTTTTTTCAGAGGTCGTCCCATGAAGATTGCATTCATCTTCCCTGGCCAGGGTTCGCAATATGCGGGCATGGCCAAGGAGTTCGTCGAACAATTCCCGGAGTCGAAGGAAGTGTTCGACGTTGCCGGTTCCGTTCTCGGCTTCGACCTCCTGCAGCTCTGCCTGCAGGGCCCCGTCGAGAAGCTGAACCTGACCGAGAACACGCAGCCCGCAATCCTCGCCGCGAGCATAGCCATTCTCCGGCCGCTGGAGCGGCGCGGACTGACGGCCTCGGTCGCCGCCGGCCACAGCCTGGGCGAATACACGGCAATCACGGCCGCCGGCGGCATGGAGGTCGGGGATGCCGTCGCGCTGGTGCAGAAGCGCGGCCGCTTCATGCAGGAGGCCGTCCCGGAAGGGACCGGTCTCATGGCCGCCATCCTCGGCATGGAGCGGCAGGACGTAGAAAAAACTTGCCTTGACGCTTCTAAAAATGGTATAGTTGCCCCTGCAAATTACAACACTCCTGGCCAGATCGTGATCGCCGGAGAGAAAAAGGCCGTGGAGCTTGCGATGGAACTCGCCAGGGCGGCGGGCGCGAAGAAGGTGGTCCCCCTCGCCGTGAGCGTCCCGTCCCATTGCCGGATGATGCAGGCGGCCGGCCAGCGGCTTGCGCGGGAGCTCGAAACGGTCGCGATCAAAGACCTGCGCATGCCCATCGTGAACAACGCGGATGCGAAGTTCCTGCAAAGCCCGGCAGAGATCAAGGCATCGCTGATCCGGCAGATCAGCTCCCCGCTCTACTGGGAAGATTCGATCAAGAACATGGCCGCTGACGGCTGCGACACCTTCATCGAGATCGGACCGGGCAAGGTGCTCTCCGGGCTGGTGAAGCGTATCGTCAAGGACGCAAAGGTGCTGAACGTCGAAGATCAAAAGAGCATGAACGATGCCCTGAACGCCATCGGCGTTTCGCAGTGATCTTGAACTCATTTCCGCCCAAGGAGGTTGTGCATGGTTACGAGAATCGTCAGAATCATTGTATTGGTATCGGCGGCAGCAGGCATGTTCATCGTCTCACCCAGCATGACGAACGCGGGCCAGGCGGTGAATGCAAAAACGGTTGCCGAACACATGGATAAGAGCAAATACTCGTCAGCCGAAATCAAATCGTACCTGAAAGGCCTCAAAGGGAGCGAGATAACGGCCGAGGGAAAGATCGATGAGATCCTGAGCGGCAAGACCGGGAACCGGGTCGTCGTCTTCGTCAAGATCCCCGGACGGGAACGGGAATTCGTCGTCGATGTATACGTCAGTGATTCCGGCAAACTGAATAAAAATGACCAGGTGTCGTGCAAGGGTGAATATGCCAAGTACAATATGTTTACCTTGAACGGCATCGCCCTGAAAGACGGTACCTGCACAAAAAGATGAGCTCTCCGTGTACTCCGGGCTGTTGCGTGAGCGCAGGTCAGATCAATGAAGCAGGAGAATCTCATGAGCATTAGCGGGAAAACGGCGCTCGTCACGGGCGCTGCGCAGGGCATCGGCCGGGAAATCGCGCTGGCGCTTGCGTCGGACGGAGCGGACGTCGCGATCTGCGATGTGAACCTCGAGGCAGCGCAGAAGACCGCCGCCGACATCGGGGCCAAGGGAAGAAAATCGCTGGCCCTCAAGGCCAATGTCGCCGCATCCGCCGATGTCACGGCGATGGTCGACCAGGTCATCGAGAAGTTCGGCAGGATCGACATCCTCGTGAACAACGCGGGCATCACCCGGGACGGGCTCATCCTCCGGATGAAGGATGAGGACTGGGACCTGGTGCTGGACATCAATCTGAAAGGCTCGTTCCTGTGCGCAAAGGCGGCGCTCAAGTACATGTCCAAGCAGCGCGGCGGAACGATCATCAGCATCGCATCGATCGTCGGCGCCATGGGCAATGCGGGCCAGGCCAACTATGTGGCCTCGAAGGCGGGCCTCATCGGCCTGACGAAGACCATCGCGCGGGAATATGCGAACCGGGGTGTCACCGCCAACGCCGTAGCGCCAGGCTTCATCGAGACGGCCATGACCCAGGCTCTGCCCGAGAACGTCAGGCAGGAACTGGCCAAGCAGATCCCGATGGGCAAGCTTGGCACCCCCGAGGACGTGGCGAACGCGGTCCGGTTCCTTGCATCACCCTGGGCATCGTACATCACGGGCCAGGTGATACACGTGAACGGCGGCATGTACATGTAGCAACAGGATCTCCCCGTCCGTTCCCAACAGCAGGCGGCTGCGGACGCATACAAAAGACATTTTCCGACACAGGAGGATACCCATGGCAGATGTGGATGCAAAAGTAAAAAAGATCATTTCTGAGCAGCTCGGCGTACCGGAAACGGACGTCAAACCCGAAGCTTCCTTCGTCAACGACCTGGGGGCCGACTCGCTCGACACGGTCGAGCTTGTCATGGCACTGGAAGAGGAGTTCGGCGTCGAGATCCCCGATGAGGACGCCGAAAAGATCGCGACGGTGCAGAACGCGGTCGACTATATCAAGGCAAAGGCAAAATAAGAGCCGAGACAGCCAGAGCGCGGACAGCAGAAATCTGAATTTCCAAAGGACTTCCAAAAGCCAGAAGACCTCCCCTGCTGCTGCAGGGGCCGGTTTTTTGGCTTTTCGGATTTTTGTCCGTGGGTAAAGCCCGCCTCGGACCGTGATCCCATACAACGTTCCACCATCCGCGGGAGGACGCATCCTCTCACGGTGATTTTTGCAGGAGGTAACCTCTTGAAAAGAAGAGTCGCCGTCACCGGCGTCGGGATGATCACTCCCGTCGGCCTGGATACGGAATCAAGCTGGGAAGGCCTGATCAACGGCAAATCCGGCATCGGTCCCATCACGCAGTTCGACGACAAGACAATCCCGACGCAGATCGCGGGAGAGATCCACGGCTTTGACCCGGAAAAGTACATCGAGCCCAAAGAGATCAAGAAGATGGACCGGTTCATTCATCTGGCGATCGCGGCAAGCCAGATGGCCATGGACATGTCGGGTCTCAAGATAACGCCGGAGAACGCCGACCGGGTCGGCGTCATGGTCAGCGCGGGCATGGGCGGCCTCCCGGCGATCGAGAAATATCACAAGATCTATCTCGAGCGGGGCATCCGGAAGGTGACCCCCTTCTTCATCCCCATGCTGATCATCAACGAGGCGGCGGGAATGGTCTCCATCCGGTACGGCGCCAAGGGCCCTAACATCTGCATGGT
>DASRZY010000195.1:0-6912 GCA_035685905.1 Syntrophales bacterium | reverse complement strand
CACGGGGCGGGTCTGTCGAGGAAAGTAGCCAAACTCCGCGCCATCGGGTGCATCAAAGGATAAGCCACGAGCCACAAGGCTCCAATCCCTGGAAAAGATTTTATCCAGCCCTGAGGCTTGAACCTTGCGGCTTGAGGCTGAGCCCTGCAGACTGCAGGGCGACTAAACGTCTCACGTCCCGCCGTATCCGACGGTAACCTTCCCCGCCTCGACAATGACGGGGACGGCTCGTCTGCCGCCGCAGAGCGCAAGCATCTCCTGGAGCTTCGAGGCGTCTTTTTTCACATCGCAATACTCAGCCCCCGAGCCATAGGCCGACCTGGCCCTGTCGGTGTAGGGTCAGCCGCCCTTCCCGTAGATGATAACCTTGTCTGCCATTATCAGCACCTCCGTTCTTTATTGTGTTTATTTATTCTCCGCCGTCTTCGATGTCAACCTGTCACGGCCGCAGAGGTTCAAGCTCCGGGGCCATGTATCCCGACTCGAAGAAGGTCGCGTCGAGGGAAGGGTCGATCTGGTAATTCCTGAATAACGTGTATTCCAGAGGATGACCCTCCGTGTCGTAGCGCTCAAACCGCGCAGGGAGCCAGGATTTCTTATAAATAAAGATCCGGTATCGCTCGGGCACCTTGCCGGTGAGATAATCCCTGGCATCAAGCCAGAAAGAAACGATCTCTTCGTCGGTGCGGAAATCGCTGTTGTCCTGCGGCAGCTCCCGGGCATTGCGCTTGAGAAAGTCAAGAAAGTATTTCAGGTGGAGCTGGCTCAATTTCTGGCCCGCGGGGGATTTAAAGAGAGGATTGTCTGCGGAAAGACGGTAAAGGACGGAAGGGAAGTTCTGGAATGGACGCGAGATGAAGTCCTTTTCCCCGTCAACATAGAAAATGGTGACCCCGCTGTACGGTTGGCTGAAATCCATCCTGAACCGATCCGGCTTGAGAAAATAGAATTTGAAGATATAGCGTTGAAATTCAACACCTGATGAGAAGTAGATCCCCTCGATGTCGCAGGAATAGGACCTGAGATTCCCGTATGTATCCTCGATCCGCCCGGCTATCTCAAGGATCCACTCCCGGTCCGAGACGGCCTTGGCACGCCCTGCCGAGGGCTGCAGTGCAAGCAGGGCGATGGCGACAATCAGGAGGATTCGTTTCATCTTACTTGAACTCGAAATAATATTTAAAAAGGCCCGGCTCATCGAAATAGGTCTGCTCCGACAGGGTGATGGCATGATGGCCGCGTTGCCGCATGCTCCCGATGGAAGGGATGCCCGTCGGGAAATAAATGAAGCGCTCGACACGCTCGGAGCCCCAGGCGATTCCCTGCGCGTCAAACATGCTCCGGCTTCGCCCATCCTCCTTGCCTGCAGGGCGGTCGGCTTCCCGGGGGATCATCGAAATCTGGATGGTTTCGCAGCCGGCAATAAGGGCCAGGAAAAAGATTGGGAAAAACAGCTTCAGGGCCACATCCTCGGGAATGCCCTCTCTAAGGGGTTTACAGGACGAGGGTTTTAAATTTTTGTTCAACGCGGTTGAACGTTCCATTCAACCGAGTCTCCTGTTTTCGTGCAGCCGTCAGAGGGCCCCTGCCGGCGCTGCAATATAATGCTCAATAAAATTGGAAACTTGCAAAAAATTTTTTCCGGGGTCCGGATTTGGCACGATCGTTTCAATATCATAAGGCAAAGATAGAAAATAAACCAGTCGCAAGGAGGACATAGAAAATGAAAAAGTCGATTACAATGCTGGCCCTGACCACCCTGATCGTTCTCATCACCGCAACCTTCAGCTTTGCCGAATACGCCGCAGCCGGCGCCGACAACTTCCCCTACTTCCACCTTGGCGCCCTCGTGATCGGCGGGCTCACGATCCTCTCGCTCAAGCAGAAGTACGAGAAGCTCTACCTCAGTGAAGCCGCCGGGTCCTTCGCCCTCTACACGATCATGATCGCTCTCTTCACCTCCCCGGTTTCCGATGCGATCAAGAACCTGATCGGCTAAGAACAAAAATCAAAGGGCTCCCCGCTCAATGAGCGGGGAGCCTGTTTTTTCTGTTCCGTCTCGTTGAGGTGCCTTCGAAATCCTTCTCTTGTTAAGGCTTGACATTTCACCACGCCCCCCGGTAAATAACTGAATCAGCCAGGCATCCCCCTCTCTGCGCCCCTCTTCCCAGTCTTACCCGGGACAGTGAGCCTCGTTGACTTGGCGCGTCAGACCTGATCGACACCCGGTAACCGGCAAACTGTCAGTTATCATCCAACCGGATCGTTTCCCCTATTCGCTTCAATAACCCTTTTTTCATAACCGGAGGCGCCATGGTACTCGAAACCATCTCCTCGCTGAAGGTCCCGGCCAAGATCAGGGAATACATGAAATCAGAGGTCATCTTCGAAGAGGGCTCGACGGGAGTCGAGATGTACATCGTCTATTCCGGAAAGGTCCGGCTCTCGACGAAGGAACCGGGCCGCGAGATCACCCTTGCCACCATCGGCTCGGGTGAGTTTTTCGGGGAGATGGCCGTGATCGATTCCGCCTTCCGCACCGCCACGGCGATTGCAGACGAGGACAACACGAAGCTCGTCGTTATCAATCAGAAGAAGTTCCGTGAGATCCTGCGCGACAACCCCGAGTTCGCCATGACCATCATGCAGCACCTTTGCAGGCGGCTGAGAAACCGCTGGACCCTCTATGATCAGATGAGAAAGGGGGATACGGCAACGGGTGGGAAGATGGAATTGACCATCAAATCGCTGAACCTGGAGGAAATCAACGTTGCCGTGAAAATCCTTCTCAACCAGATGAAGCGGGAACGGACGGACTCCGA
The DNA here is from genome assembly GCA_035685905.1 of Syntrophales bacterium. GTDB lineage: Bacteria > Desulfobacterota > Syntrophia > Syntrophales > UBA2192 > UBA2192. Next base: position 4,090 of record DASRZY010000195.1, on the reverse strand, counting down.
GGCCAAGGTCGTATCCAACGTCCAGGAGCTCGTCTTTCCCTATCTCGAGAATCTGCGAAACAGCAGGCTCGATGCACAGCAGAAGGAATGCCTGTCCGTCATCGAAGCCAACTTGAACAACATCATCGCCCCCTTCATGCAGAACCTCTCCATCGCGTCGTCAAATCTCACCCACACGGAGATGAAGGTCGCCAATCTCATCAAGGACGGCAAGACGACGAAGGAGATTGCCGATCTGCTGAATCTCTCGCCCTCCACGGTGGATTTTCACCGCAACAACATCCGCTCCAAGCTGGGCCTGAAAAACAAGGGCGAGAGCCTCAAGGCCCGCCTGCTGTCGCTGTCTCGGGAAGTATAGAAAAGGGACTCGGGACGAGGGTCTCGGGACCAGGCAAGAGACTATTTCCTTTGCCTTGCGGCTTGAGGCTTATGCCTTGCGGCTCTCCCCAGGTATTTCCTGGTCCAGGGGCAGGCCTCGATGCAGATGCCGCAGATCGTCGAGCCGATCCCTTCTTTTTCGCAGAATTCCTTCGCCTTCCTGCGGCAGGCGTGGGCGTCGAAAAACTCGTCCCGGTAAAGCCCGAGGCTCCAATTCAGCCCTGAGGGGGCCTCTGCAGGGCAGATCTCGACACAGGCGTTGCAAGCGCCGCACTGCGATGCGTCGAAGGGAGGGCTCGTCTCGAGAGGGGCGTCGGTGAGAACCGTCGTGAGACGGATCGCCGAGCCGAAGGGCCTCGTGATCACAAGGGCATTCTTTCCGATCCAGCCCAGCCCCGAGCGTGTCGCGGCGATCTTGTGGGATAGCCCCGCACGGAGCTTCACCACATCAAAATGCTCCGCCGTGGGCTCAATCGCCGCGGCTGCAAAACCTCTTTCGGCAATGAGCCGCGCTGCCAGGTGCGAGAGCTTCGCAAGCAGATCATTGGCCCGCCGGTATTCCCGGAAATACTCCTGCGTCGGGCCTTTCGTGATCCGCGAGACGATCTCGGGGCTCAAGGCCACGGCAATCGAGATGGCTCGCTCCATGCCCTTGCGGTCTTCGGCCGGTACGGCCCTCATGTCGGCAAACCCCACGAGGGCGGCGCCGCTTTCGAGAAGGACGTTCCGGAACTCTTCAAGCGCTCCTGTCATCGATCATGTCTCCTTTGTACGGCTCGCGTACTGCTGGACGATAATCCCCGCCACGATGAGGACAAGCCCCGCGATTGTGGAGGGGAGAATCTCTTCCCCGACGATGTAGTGGATGAAGAAAAGCGACAAAAAGGGTGCGGCATAGACGAGGTTGCTCACCTGCGCCGTCGTGCGGGAGAGCTGCAGGGCCTTGATCCACGTGACGAAGGTGATCCCCATCTCGAAGAGCCCCACCCAGACGACCCCCAGGATGCCTGCCGCGGGGGGCACTCGGATCTCGGAGAAAAGCAGGACCGCCGCAAGGGTGAAGATCGAACCGAAGACGAAATTGAGGAAGAGCTTGACGATCTCGTCGCGCCGGTCCTTCACGTTGTAGATCCAGAAAAGGGCCCAGATGACCGAGCTGCCGAGCGCCAGGAGCGCCCCCGGCAGGTTCGTGAAACGGAAGCCCAGCACGTCGCCGCGGGTGGAGATGGTGAGAACACCGGAAAAACTGATGACGATGGCCAGTACGTTGACCCAGCGGATCGGCTGCTTCAGGATCACGATGGAGAGGAGCACGAGCATGATCGGCCAGGTCCAGTTGAGGGGCTGGGCCTCCTGGGCGGGCAGCAGCGAGTAGGCCTTGAAGAGGATCACGTAGTAGAGGAAGGGATTGAGAAAGCCCAGTGCTGCCGAGCGGGCGATCTCGGCCCCGGAATACGTCCTGATGACGGGGAGCTTCCCCTGGGCAAGCAGGATCAGGAAGAGGGCCGTCATCGACACAATGGAAGCCCCAAGCAGCATCTCGAGGAAGCTCAGATGATCCAGGGTGAGTTTGAAGGCGGAGGCCACGGTGGACCACAACAAAACAGTGGCGCCGGCATAGAGATAGGCCTTCGTCTGGTTCTCCATCGGCAGGCTTCCCCTGTCACTGGCTTCACGGGTCAATGGAAAGCTCTATAGCCGAAGGGCGGGGGGAAGACAAGGGCATTCTCCATATTCCCATTGATTCCCGGCCCGTTCTGTGATTAGTCTGCTGAGAATTCTTGAATGAGGATGGAGTCATGAAACTTGCCGAGAGCCTCTATACCTACGAGTGGACGAACTACTTTGAAAACAACTGCAACAGCTTCTTCATCGGGGGTCCCGTCGGGGCGCTTGTCGACCCGGGGCTGAGCAAGCACCTGCCCGATCTGCTGAAGCGGATGGCAAAGGACGGCATCAAGAAAGAAGACATCAAGTACGTCGTCAACACCCACTCGCACCCCGACCACTACGAGGCCTCGGAGCTGTTTGACGGCTCGCAGGTCAGGATCGCCCTTTCGGAAATCGAGATGGAATTCATGCGGGGCCCCGGCGCCTCCCTGTACAAGCTCTTCGGCCTGAAGGCCCCCGTTGTCGACGTGAACCTGCCCCTGAAGGAAGGGGAACTGAAACTGGGCGGCGAGACCTTTGAGATCTCCATCGTGCCCGGGCACTCGCCGGGCTCCATCGGGCTGTACTGGCCGGCAAAGAAGGCACTCTTCCCGGGCGACGTGATCTTCCAGATGAACGTGGGCCGCTCCGACTTCCCTGGCGGCGACAGCAAGCTCCTGAAGCAGAGCATCCGTAATCTTTCCAAGCTCGATGTCGAATACCTGCTTCCGGGCCACATGGGCATGGTCACCGGGGCAGCAAACGTGAAGAAGAATTTTGAAAAGGTGATTGAAGGGGTCTTCCCTTATCTCTAAGAACCAGCCACAAGCCGCAAGCCACAAGGCAAAAAACATCCCCCTGCACTTCCCCCTTTTGTAAAGGGGGATTGAGGGGGATTTGATTTTCCAGTCTGATTCCCGAAGCCTGAAGCCCGAATCCGGCGGCATCAGCCGCTATTGCCAGCCCATGGGCTCGTAGCCCTTGTCCTTGAGGCACTTGTTCACGAAGTTCTTGAAGACAGGGCTTGGCTCCGCAGTCTTGAAGGCGCCATAGGTTGCCCCGCCAGCCGCTCCGCCTGCCGCACCGGTAGCAAGACCCCTTCCGAAATTCCCTGTCACGGCGCCGATTGCGGCGCCGGAAGCCGCTCCGACTGCCCCGCCCTTCACGGCCCCTTCGGCTATCTTGGATTCCTGGTTCTTCTTGACGTAGGCCTCCGAAGTCTGCATGCAGTCGTCTATGTCCCGCTGGGCCTGGGCGTTGCCGACAGCCTTGAGGTGGCTGTTCGGGTACAGAACGGGCTTCTGCGATGCCCCGCAACCGATGAGGGCCAGTGTGAAAAGAATCAGGATGGGCAGGGCGAGTTTGTTCAATGCTTACTCCTTTTCGATGCGGATTTTTGCGGCGCCTTTTGCTTTTTTGAGTAATAACGCATCATCGACGATCCGGCCGACAAGGTTCACCTCGCTTGCCGGCACGGGGTCCGGGCCCGCGCTCATGGGTGTGCGCCCGAAGAAGATGGCGAGCGCCTTGCCCGGCGGCCAGTAGCCGATATCACCGGCTTTTACCTTCCGCGTGGCCGTGGCGTCAAGGGGAAGCTTCGCGGGAATGGCAAAGTAGAACTCATCGCCCCACTCGTTCGGGACCGCTTCGATGGGCAGCATCGCGGCGATGGCCTTTGCGCAGTCCGTGTCGGCAAGCTCGGCTGTTAAAGTTACCGCACCGACGACGATCCTTATCTTTTGCGGCATGGCAATCCTTCCTTTCACTTCGAGTCGATGATTGCGTAGCTCACCGTCACGGTGACGCTGAAGGTCTGCTCCCCCGGTGCGACCGGCACTGCCGATGCCGTGTCGGCAGTCATGCGCGCAACCGGGTACGGGCCGGGGCGGCCACCTGTCTGTTCTTCGATGCGGATCGGTTTTCCAAGTTTCACTCCGGCCGCCTCTGCATAGATCCCTGCTCGATGCTGTGCATCGGCAACGGCCTTTTTGCGCGCCTCGTCAAGAAGCAGAGACGGCTCGGCGACTCCGAAGCTGATGCCCCGAATCTGATTGGCCCCCAG
>DASRZY010000194.1:0-2911 GCA_035685905.1 Syntrophales bacterium | reverse complement strand
CCCGACAGCATCCCGACGCACAGCCGCGTGCAGAAATTTCTCCTCGATCCCGTCTCGGGCCTGCTGCTCCAGCACAACTACACGGCCGAAGTCATGGGCGGCTGGGCCAAAGCGGCAAATCTCGTTACCGAGCACGGCATCTGGAACGGGATCCCCTTCCCGTCCCGCCGGCTCGTGACCTCCAGAAGAAAAGACGGATCCCCCTCAGGAGGACCCGTCTTAGTTGATCTGACTATTCACGACTGGTCGGTTGTATCCGACTCCAGCTAACCTTTTTTCTTCAGCTCCGCATACACCTTCTCATGCAAAGGCACCGGGATGCCAAGCTCTTTGCCGGCCTGGACGATGTAGGCGATGAAAATATCCAATTCTGTCTTGTTCCCCCGCTCGTAGTCCAGTTGCATGGAGGTCTTCGTTGTCGGGGCAAATGCGGCAGCCTTGCCGATGGAGGCCTGCACAATGTCCGGCGGGAAGTTGACGCCCTTTCTCCGTGCAACGGCCTCGACCTCCTTCATCATCCCTTCGACCATGGCGCGGCTCTCGGCATCTCCCAGGACCTCACCGAAGGCCTTCCCGCTCAACGATGTGACCCCTGCCATCGGGCCGATGAAGATGTATTTCGTCCAGAGGGGAAGCAGGGCATCGGCTGAGAGTTCCGCCTTGATCCCGGCGCCCTGCAGCAGGGCTTCGATCTGGCGGTATTTCTCCACGTCGGCTTTGTTCGCCGGGCCGAAAAAGAGCTGGCCGGTGCCGGCAACCTGCTTCACGACGCCGGCCCCCTGGATCGCCGAACTGATGAACACGCCGCCATAAAGGACGGCACCCCTGGGCAGGATCGATTTGAGGCGATCCGTTATGTCAACACCGTTCAAAAGCGGCAGCACCACGGACCCGTCACGGAGATTCCCTGCGATTGCCCGGGCTGCATCCTCGAGCCCGTAGCTCTTCGTGCAGAAAAGGGCGAGGTCCAGGACTCCCATCTCGGCGGGCTTGTCCGTGGCCAGCGTCGGCCTTACCGTGTATTCTCCTTCAACGGTGATGAGCTTGAGCCCGTTCTTACGGATCGCCGCCAGGTGTTCGCCGCGGGCAAAGAAGATGATCTCGTGCTCGCCCGAACCGGCATATTTCAACGCCAGCTTTCCTCCGTAATATCCCCCGATTCCTCCGATCCCGATAATCCCGATCCTCATCGTACGCCTCCGTTGATGCGATATTCTCCGTAGAAGCTCATTACCACTTTTCCCCAATCATTCCAATACTCCATTATTCCAGTTTTGCTTTTCTCGCGCCGTAAAATGCAGTCAGCCGACTGAAGGCCCTTCTCTTTTCATGATCTCCGATTTTTGCGGCATTGACAATCTCTTTGAGGAATTCGATGGACCGGTCGTAGAGTTCACGGTCCACAGGGTACGGGTGACCGTCCTTGCCGCCGTGGGCGAAGCTGAATCGTGCAGGGTCCCGAAAAGAGGGCTTTGCCCCGTAGAGAAGCTCCGAGAGCAGCGCCAGGGCGCGCAGCGTCTTGGCTCCGACACCCGCCATGCCCAGGAGAGTCTCGAAATCCTCGGGCTTGCGTTCGTAGGTCTTCAGGAGCACGCGGTGCAGGTGGGCCGTGTTGATCTCCTCCCGGGTCACGGGGTGGTGCGCAGGCATCTCCAGGCTCTCGATGTGCTTCACCTCGCCGAGGATCCGCTCGGGCGGCTCCGAGGCAAGGGATGCAGAAGCGGCACGGTTCGGCCCGCCTTCCCGTGCCACGAGGTTGAGCGCCTCGCCGCGGTTGTCGCAGCAGACGGCCTGGTGGGGCTCACAGACGAAGTCCACGGGTTGCAGACCCAGCCAGTGATAGCGGCGGGCGTACTTCGTCTCATCGTTCATGCCCTGCTGGACGACAGCCCACTTCCCTTCGCGATCGAACAGGAACACGTGGTGATAGAGCTGGTAACCGTCCTGGACGGCGGCGCTGTCCACCTTGGCGGACATGCGGCTGGCATGGACGAGGGTCTCGGGGTCCACGCGCAGGTGATTTCCGTGCGCAAGAATCTCCCGCGGTGTGGCCCTCGACACCCGCCCCTTTCCGCCGCAGACAAAGAAGCCGATTTCATGCTCCATTCCCCGGATGCCTTCCTTGATCGCCCCGCAGGTCGTCGTGGTGAGGCCGCTGGAATGCCAGTCGAACCCGAGGGCGCATCCCAGGGCCTGGAACCAGAAGGGGTCCGAGAGCCGCCGGAGCAGCTCCTGGGCCCCATATTCGTAAAGAATCACAAGGACGATCTCCCGGGCAAGGAGTTTCATCCGGCCGAAGAGCCATGCCGGCGCTTTCCCGCCGTGAAGGGGGAGGTGAGTAACGCCAGTTTTCAACCTCGACCCTCCGTGCTTGCGATCATGCCTTCCTGCCTCGCTTTCCGTATCGCGGCAGTTGTCTGCCGACCCCTGTATTTTTTTATCGTCCGGACGATCTGCGGTCAAGGCCTAAATGGAAAAGCAATCCTCGGGCTCGGCTTGGAAGCTTTCAGCCGTCTGGTTAGTTGACAGAAAACGGGGCAAAGGGATTGAAGCGAAGGGAATGTGGGGAAAGCGGCAGTGTGGAATTCCGCCAGCATGCGGAGGCCAAGGCTATTTTTCCCGGGTCAGCAGCCCCAGGTTGTCAATTTCCTCGAAGAGCTTGTCCTTGCGGATGGGTTTGACCATGTAGCCGTCGCAGCGGGCGCTGAAGGACTCCATGATGACATCGGCGTCGTTCATGGCCGTCGTCATGATGACCTTGACACTCCCCTCGGGAGGGATGCCCTTGTCCTGCTCCATCTTGCGGATGGCCTTCAGCACGTCAACGCCGTTGACTTCGGGCATCATGATGTCGAGAAAAAGGAGGTCGTAGGGCTTTTCTTCTTTCAGGGCTGCTTCGAAAGCCTCGATC
>DASRZY010000193.1:0-9072 GCA_035685905.1 Syntrophales bacterium | reverse complement strand
ACAGGCACTTCATTTCGACGTAGAAAATAAACAGAACACACTCAACTTCCCAATCGCGCCATCTCCTTTCTTCTCCATCTGCGACTCACCTGATGGCGCTTATCTTTCCTGGTCTTCGACGCCGAATTCGATTGCGGGGATTTCGCCGGCACGGTCTTTACATCGGATGGAGACACGACTACATTTTTTGTAGTAGCGAGGCCCGTTTCGACCCGAATAAGACCTTTTCATGAGACCCTCGATCCGGTTGACGGGGAGGGGTGACAGGGTCTGAAAGGGTGAGCGGGATAAAAAAAGCATATAAAAACAAAAAAGGAGATCAAACTCGACTCGGGCATCTTTATTGCACTCTCTGAGTTTGAAGAGGTCAAACGACACAGGGAGGTGTGCGATGCAAAACAGGTTTCCCTCTCCCGTTAAAGTGCTCGTCGAACTTCTGTTCGTTGTCTCCGTGATCCTCATTTGCATAGGGGCAGCCTTCGGCAAGCTCGACGACTTCGTTGGTCACCCCGTATTAGCCTTCGTCATCTTCTGCGGCGCGGTATTCCTCTGGTACCGGTTCCAAGAAACGTAAAAACCCCGTCACGAGTCGCATAGCCGTTCGAGGGATTGCCCTTTTCGGGTCCAGCATCCCGATGGGGTGGACTGCGCTTCGAGAACAGCCTGCACAACTTCATCGCCTCGCATGAATTCAACCCCGGAAACGAAAAGGGGCAGGATCGCCCGTGAGATCCCGCCCCTTGATGTTTGATGGTGTCTCTTTCTACGCCAGGAAGGGCCGGTTCTTCCAGTCCCCCGACTCGATCACATCCAGTTCGGCTGTCGGAAGGTTGTAGAAATAGGCCCAGGCCGGCAGGCGCTTGCCGTCGATGGCTTCCACCCGCACGATGGCCCGGCGGAACTCGGAGCGGGGGTTCCCGTAGCCGCGGAAGTCCTCCACGATGTCCAGCATCTCGAAGGCCTGGCGGTTGTCCCTGAGGCGATAGAGCTCGCCCTTCACGCTCTGCCCGTCTTTTTTCGCCGGGATCAGGCAGGGATGCCCCTTGCGCGAATCGAAGAGAATCCCAGGCGCGCGGGCTTCCTGGCGGGTCATGGGGTGGGCCCAGGCCTCGAGGAGATGATGCCGCGAAAAGCCCTTCATAAAGGTCCCGTAGACGAAGATGTGATCAATGTACCAGGGCGCCTCGCGCCCTGCGGCCACAGCGTTGAGCATGCCGTCGTCGAAACCGTGCGACAGCAGCCCCTCCCGCAGGATCGCGGCGTAATCCACACGCGGAGGGTGGAACGAGCCGGCGATCCGGTCGGCAATGACATGGTAGGCCGTCGCCTCGTGCTCCCGGCCGTCCTCGGTGAGGACAATGGTCTGTATGGGTTTGTAGCAGCGGGGCGCCATCTTCTTTGCCTCGATGGCCTTCCATCCGCCGGGCTTCACCTCGAAGAGGACCCCCGGCAGGGCCTGGCCGAAGCGGCGCCGGATGTTCGTGACACGGCCCTTGCGCTCGCGCTCGCGGTAATTGAAGATGAGCTCGGTGTCGGGCAGATAGGCATTGGCCACCTTCCGTGCGATCGGGTAGTCGTAACCGTTTTTATCGCACCATTTCTGCAGGTCCTGGGCGTTGATGTCGGTGGAATAGGCGAAGTAGAGCGGCTCTCTGACCATGGATCCCATCCTTTCTCGATTCGTCTGCAAGCACTATAACGCCGGTTGAGCCTGTCCGTCAATGGACGACATGGGCTTCATGAACCCTTCGCCGTCTCCATGGCCTTCCGGTATTCCTCGAAGAGAAAATCCCGGCTCACGCCGTGGTCGATGAAGTCCCAGGGCAGGAACTCGCCGGGGTCCTTCTCGCGGTAGACATAGTAGTCGGCATTGACATTGACGCCCTTGAGGGCCTGGGGCCAATTGCCGCCGTTTGCGTGAACGGCAAGAAGGATCTCGCCGACGAGACGGTCGCCCAGCGAGAGCAGCGCCTGGACGTAGTTCCACTTCGGCAGGTCGTGGATGACGGTTATGGAGCGTTCCTTCCCGAGAGCCCTCTTGATTTTCCGGATTCTCTTGCGGACAAGGGTTGCATCGGCAAGCGGCTGCCACTGGAAGGGGGTTGCGGGCTTGGGGATGAACTGGTTCACGCTCAGGGTCATCCGCCGGAAGCGCCGGGTGCCCTTCGTGGTCTTGACGGCGTGGTGGCCGATCCTCCGGGTCAGATCGACGATTGCGTCGATGTCTTCCTCCCTTTCCGTCGGGAGCCCCACCATGAAATAGAGCCGCAGGTTGACGATGCCGTTTTCGATGAGATGTTCCACGGCCCGGAAGATCTGCTCCTCCGAGACCCCCTTGCGGATCACGTCGCGAAGCCTCTGCGAGCCCGCTTCGGGAGCAAGCGACACCATCTCCACGCCCGAGGCTGCCAGAAGCCCTGCCAGGTCTTTCGAGATCCGGTCGATGCGGAGCGAGCCGATGGAGAAGACGCCCTTTTCGTCGAGAACCTGCCTGCAGATCTCCGCAAGCTGGGGGTGATCGGAAACAGCCGTGCCCAGCAGCCCCACCCGCCCTTTTCTCCGGAGCCCTTCCGCCAGGGAAGGCGCAAGCGCTGCGCGTGTGCGAAAGCGGGCCGGCCTGTAGACGAATCCGGCGGGGCAGAAGCGGCACCCCCGGAAACAGCCCCGGCTGACCTCGGCGAGAAACATGTCGCCGAATTCCGTGTGCGGGGTGGTGATCACCTGGTGCGTCCGGAAGGCGTTCACGTCCTTGACGTGTCGCACCCGGATCGTGGCCGGATAGGTCGGGTCGACGGGCCGGAAGGACTCGATGCGCTGCCCCGGCCCGTAGGTTACGCGATAGAGTTTCGGGACATAGGCCCCCGCGACATCCCGCTGCAGCCGCGCGAGGATCTCGTCGCGTGACGTGGCGACGGCCCGCAGCACCCGATACCGGTCGAGAAATTCCGGCACCATCTCCTCGGCCTCGCCCAGCAGGAACAGATCGAAGAAGGGCGCCAGCGGCTCGGGGTTCAGGATGACCGAGATCCCGCCGCCCAGCACGAGAGGCGCCCCTTCTGCGCGTGCCGCGGCCGTCAGCGGGATACGCCCCATCTCGAGGATTTTCAGGATGTTCGGGTAGTCGTTCTCGAAGGAGACGGAGAAGGCAACGATGTCGAAGTCGCGAAGCGGCCGCCGCGATTCCAGGCTGAAAAGAGGAGTCGATCCCGGGGAGAAGGCGGCTTCATCCCCGGGATCCGGAAGGAAGACTCTTTCGCAGAGGAAAGAGGGGGTATTGTTGAAAAGGGCATAGAGCGTCTGGAAGCCCAGGTTCGACATGCCCGTCCGATAATGGTTCGGGTAGGCGAGACAGATGCGGATCCTGTCCTGCCAAGGCGTTTTGACCGTGCCTTCTTCTTGTGAAAGGAGGGAGGGCTCGCGCTCTTTCATCCTCCCGGCCATGCTAGTCCGCCTGCTTCCTCAAGAATGTCGGGATTTCGAGGTTCGAGTCCTCGTCATCATCGCCGGCCCCCATCTTGATGACCGCCTGGGTGGCCAGGGGCGTCTTGTCCTTGTCCTTGCGCATGAAGGCCGGAGTGCTCAGGTCCTCGCGCTGGCGGTAGCTGCTCAGGTGCGAGACGTTGGGAGCCGACTGCCGTTTCTTCCCGCCCTGTTCGAACCCGGTGGCGATGACGGTGATCCGGATCTCGTCGCCCATGTTCTCGTCGATGACGGTTCCGAAGATGATGTTGGCCTCCTCGTCGGCCTCGCCCTGGATCAGGGTGGAGGCCTCGCTCACCTCGAAGAGGGTGATGTCGGGCCCCGCCGTGATGTTGAGGAGCACGCCGCGGGCGCCCTGGATGGAATTGTCCTCCAGCAGCGGCGACGAGATGGCCCTCTGGGCCGCCTCGACGGCGCGGTTCTCGCCGCTGGCGATTCCCGTTCCCATGAGGGCAAGCCCCATCTCGCTCATGATGCTTCTCACGTCGGCGAAGTCCAGGTTGATGAGGCCGGGCACCATGATGAGATCCGAGATGCCCTTCACCGCGTGGAAAAGGATCTCGTCGGCTCTCTTGAAGGCCTCGAGCAGCGACATCGTCTTGCCGCCCACGCTGAGGAGGCGCTGGTTGGGGATCACGATGAGGGTGTCGACGATTTTCTTGAGCTCCGCCAGCCCCTCTTCGGCCTGCCGCTCGCGCTTTTTCCCCTCGAAGAGGAAGGGCTTGGTGACGACGGCCACCGTGAGCGCCCCCATGCTTCGGGCAATCTCGGCCACGATGGGCGCCCCGCCCGTCCCTGTGCCGCCGCCCAGGCCGGCCGTGATGAAGACCATGTCCGCGCCGGAGAGGGCCGATCTCATGGAGTCCATCGTTTCGATGGCCGCGCGCTTTCCGACCTCGGGGTCGGAGCCGGCGCCAAGCCCCCGGGTCACGTCGCCTCCCAGCTGGACCTTCGCGGCCGCAAGCGATGCCCGCAGGGCCTGGGCATCCGTATTGGCCGCGATGAAATCGACCCCCTGCAGGTTGCAATTGATCATGGTGTTCAGGGCATTGCCGCCGCCACCCCCGATACCGACCACCTTGATCCGGGCCGTCCCGCCGGACGTTGTCCCGCCATCCAGTAATTCAAACATATGTCTTCCTCCCGTTAGAAGAATTCGGAAAACCACTTCTTCATTTTCTTCATTGTCCGTCCCCACCATCCGCCGTTGCTGCGGGCGCCGCGCCGCGACACCCGCTTGCTTCCGTAGACCACGAGCCCCACGGCCGTGGCGTGCAGCGGGCTGTTCACGATGTCCGTCAGTCCGCTGACCCCCATGGGGAACCCCTTCCGGACGGGCATCTGGAAGACCCGCTCGGCAAGCTCCGTGATTCCTGCAAGCAGTGCCGTGCCCCCCGTCAGAACGATGCCCGCCGTGAGATGATCCTCGAAGCCCGCCTTGACGAATTCCTTGTTGACCAGCGAGAAGATCTCCTCCATCCGCGGCTCGATGATCTCCCCCAGGATCTGCCGTGACACCCTCCGGGCCTCCCGCCCGCCCACGCTGGGCACCTCGATCGTGTCGCTCTGGGGGATCATGAAGGTGTTGGCGCATCCGTACTTGAGCTTCATCTTCTCGGCTTCGATGACAGGGGTCCGAAGCCCGATGGAGATGTCGTTGGTGAGGTAGTGGCCGCCGATGGGCAGGACGGCCGTGTGCTTGATGCTTCCCTCCCGGTAGATGGCGATGTCCGTCGTGCCGCCGCCGATGTCCACGAGCGCCACCCCGAGCTCCTTCTCGTCGGCGGACAGGACGGCCTCGGCCGTGGCCAGCTGCTCCAGGATGATCTCGTCGATGTCGAGGCCCACGCGGTTCACGCTCTTGATGATGTTCTGCGTCGAGGCCGTGGCGCTGGTGACGATGTGAACCTTCGCCTCGAGGCGCACGCCTGCCATCCCCACGGGGTTCTTGACCCCTTCCTGTTCGTCGACGATGTAGTGCTGGGGCAGCACGTGCAGGATCTCCCGATCGAGCGGGATGCTGATGGCCCTGGCGGCGTCGATGGCGCGCCGCACGTCCATCTCCTCCACCTCGCGTCCCTGGACGGCGACGATGCCGTGGCTGTTCATGCTCTTGATGTGGCTGCCGGAGACCCCCGTGAAGACGGAGCTGATCTCGACGCCGGACATGAACTCGGCTTCCTCGACGGCCTTCTTGATGGACTCGATGGTGCTCTCGATGTTGACGACGACACCCTTGCGCAGCCCCTCCGTGGGGGCCGATCCCATCCCGATGATGTCGATGCCGGTGTTGGTCAGCTCGGCCACGACGGCCGTCACCTTCGTCGTCCCGATATCGAGACCTGTCACGATGTTGATCTTTTTCGCCATTCAGTTACTCCTATGAACTGTGCCCTTCCTTTTCATTCTCTCCTCACCCCTGCGGCCTACGCCCTCACCCCGCCCGACACCTTCACGGGCACTCTGAAGTCGCGGTGCTGAACCGTCACCTTCCCGGGGTTGTTGAGGTCGATGATGAAATACCCCGAGACGTTCCGGCGCGCGAGGTCGACCAGCACGGGCTTCATGCGCCGCAGCTTGACGTCGTACTCGCCGAAGCCCAGCTTGAGGCAGAGCCCCTCGGCAAAGAGCGAAAGCCCGAAGAGATCGTCCCCGTGGATTTCCGAGATGTGGCGGATCTCCGGGATTTCCGTGTAGGACGCCATGAAGTCCAGCAGCTCCAGCGACTTGAGAATCATCTCCCGGTTCTCGGCGCCCTTGCCGTAGAAGCCTGTGAGCACGGGAAGATCCGTCTTCTCACCGCTTCCGATTTTCTCGAAGGCTGTGCCGTCGCGCTCGATGAAGTACAGGCCGTCGCCCTGTTCGACCAGTGCCACGGGCTTGCGCTCCTTCACCTCGATGATGAGCCGGTCGGGGAAGTCGCGCCTCACCGACACTTCCTTCACCCATGGGTTTGCCTTGACCTTCTTCGCCACTGCACCGAGGTTGGTCAGAAGGATGTTCTGCGAGGGCTTGAGCCCGGCCAGCGCGATGACCTCGTCGCTCTGGAGCCGTTCGTTGCCCCTCACCAGCGTGCCCTTCATCTGGAAATAGGGCGACACGATGATGAAATTGTAGGCAAAGATGAGCATGGAGGCGATCACGACCACCGACGAGATCAGGAGGACCGTCTTGCCGATCTCGACAAGAATCCTCCGCGAGCGCCGGCGCACCCGGTTCAGCCGTGTTTCCATCGATGAGCGGATGGATCGTCTCAACTCACTCCTCCCCGATGATCTTCACCTCGGGCTCCAGAGCGATGCCCTTCGCCTCGAGGACCTTCTTTTGCACATGCTCGATGAGCGAGCAGATATCCTTTGCCGTGGCGCTGCCGAGATTCACGATGAAATTGCCGTGTTTCTCCGAGACCTGCGCCCCGCCGATCCGGGCCCCCTTGAGGCCCGCCTCGTCGATCAGCTTCCCCGCGGGCATCCCCTTCGGGTTCTTGAAGACGGAGCCGGCGTTGCGGTATTCCAGCGGATGCTTCCCCGTGCGGGTCCGCAGGATTTCCCGAACCCGGTCTTCGATCGCCGCCCGGTCCCCCCGGGCAAGCACGAAGACGCCGCCGGCGATGCAGGCCCCCTCCGGGAGCGCGAGGCTGCGGTATTGAAACTGCAGGCTCTCCCGGGCGCATGATTTTATGTTTCCCTCGCCGTTGAGGAGGTCCACCGATTCGATGACGTCTTTCAACTCGCTGCCGTAGGCCCCGGCGTTCATCCGCACGCCGCCCCCGACGCTGCCGGGGATGCCGGCGCAGAACTCCATGCCCGCGAGGCCTTCTCTGGCCGACAGGGCCACCACCTCGGCAAGCGATGCGCCCGCCTCGGCGTGAATCGCCCCCCGGTCACCCCCGCGCTGTTCGAGGCGGACGGAGCGCAGATTCTTCGTGGAAACGACGACACCGCGAAAGCCATCGTCGCGGACGATGAGGTTCGTGCCGTTGCCCAGGAAAAAGACGGGGACGCCTTCGGCACGCAGAAGAGCGACGAGTTTCCCCAGCTCGGCCACGCTTTCCGGGAAGACGAGCGCGTCGGCCCGCCCCCCTACGCCGATGGAGGTGTGGCGGTCCATGCACTCGTCGAAGAGCACCTTGCCCTTGACCAGGCTTCCCAGTTCTTTTCTCCAGTCCGGACCGAGCTTCATGACCGTCCTTGATTGATCGATAACGACGTTTGGAAAAAGATCTTGGCTTGTTCTTTTTCCGGTTTCTCTCCTTCTCAACTTGTCAACGTATTCACGTATCAACTTCTGCCAGCCTGCAAAGGATGGCAGCCGCCGAGGAAGGGGCGTGGAGGGGTCACCCCGCCCGCCTCAGCGGCTTGCCTTCTCCTCCTTTGCCTTCTTCAGAAACTCCGTCCCCACCTTCCAGACGCTGCCGGCGCCCTGGGTGATGATCACGTCGCCCGGCCGGGCCGTCTGGAGAAGGTAGCTCACAATCCCGTCGGCCGACGGAATATAAACCGCATTCTTGTGCCCCACGGCCTCGATCCCCTTGAAGAGGTTGAAGGAGCTGACCCCCTCGATGGGCGGCTCACTCGCAGGGTAGATGTCCATGAGGATGAGCGCGTCCGCGTCGGGGAAGCACGTGAGGAATTCCTTGTACAGGGCCCTTGTGCGCGTGTAACGGTGCGGCTGGAAGACGACGATGAGGCGGCCTTTCCAGAGCTGCCTTGCCGCCTTCAGCGTGGCAAGGATCTCCGTGGGATGGTGGCCGTAATCGTCGACGACGGTGATGCCGTTCACCTCGCCTTTCACCTCGAGGCGGCGCTGCACGCCATGGAAGGCGGCAAGCCCGTCGCGGATCGCGGTGAAATCCATCTCGAGTTCCCGGGCCACGGCAAAGGCCGCCATGGAGTTGAGCACGTTGAACAGGCCCGGCGCCCGCAGGGTGATCTCGCCCAGGCGAACCCCCTTGTGATACATCGTGTAATGCGACTCGGGGCCCTCGAGGGAGATGTTCTTCGCCTGGTAGTCCGCCCCTTCGGAGAGCCCGTAGGTCAGCGTCCGGCGCTTGATCTGCGGGAAGATCTCCCTCACGTGTTCATCGTCGATGCAGAGGATCGTCACCCCGTAGAAGGGCACGATGTTGGCGAAGCGGACGAAGGCTTCCTTGATGTCGTCGATGCCCCTGTAGTAGTCCAGGTGCTCGCGGTCGATGTTCGTGATGACGGCGATCGTGGGGGAGAGCTTCAGGAAGGAGCCGTCGCTCTCGTCGGCCTCGGCCACGATGACCTCGCCGTCGCCCAGCCGCGCGTTGCTCCCGATCGACGAGAGCTTCCCGCCGATGACCATGGTGGGGTCGAGGCCCCCGTGGGCGAGAATCGTCGAGACCATGGAGGTCGTCGTCGTCTTGCCGTGCATGCCGGAGACGGCGACGGAGAACTTCATCTTGAGAAGCTCCGCGAGCATCTCCGCGCGGGGGATGACGGGGATGTTGCGCCGGTGGGCCTCCTGGACCTCGGGGTTGTCGGCCTTCACGGCCGTGGAGGTGACGACCACGTCGGCCGTCTCCAGGTTGGACTCCCGGTGGCCGTAATGGATGCGGGCCCCCAT
>DASRZY010000192.1:0-3321 GCA_035685905.1 Syntrophales bacterium | reverse complement strand
TGCTGCCGGAACTCAAGCCTCCGCAACGGACAGCTTCACCATCTTGTCTCCCTGGCGGATTGCGTTGACCACGTCCATCCCCTCGACAACCTTGCCGAACACCGTGTGCTTCCCGTCCAGGTGAGGCTGGGGCGAGTGGGTAATGAAGAACTGGCTGCCGTTGGTGCCCGGCCCCGAGTTGGCCATGGAGATGAACCCCGTGCCGTGCTTCAGGGGATTTCCCTTGAATTCATCCTCGAACTTGTAGCCGGGACCGCCGCGGCCCGTGCCCGTGGGGTCGCCACCCTGGATGACGAAATCGTCGATCACGCGGTGGAAGACGACGCCGTCGTAAAAGCCTTCCTTCGCGAGGAAGACGAAGTTGTTCACCGTCTTGGGGGCATGCTGGGGGTAGAGCTCGAGGACAATATTCCCCTTCGTCGTCTCGATTATCACCCGGTAGTTCTTGCCCGCGTCTATCTGCATTGCCGGCGGGGTCGGCCACTGCTTGGCTGCCATGTGTCCGTTCTCCTTTCTGATTCCCGCTTCGGCCGGCATCCCGGCAGGCGGGTTACACATTGAATATTGCTAACAGAGCCCGCAGGACAAGTCAAGGACGGCCTCACCGGAGGCGGGGCCTGCGGCAGAAGAAAAGGGGTCAGGCCCATGTGCCTGACCCCTTAACCCGTGAGCAGGTCGTCTCGCCAGGTCGTATTTCCCTCACACGCTGATATTCTTGAGTTTCTCAATCGTCTCGTCATCTTCGATCTCGATGCAGCCGCTCAGCCTGCAGCCGATCTTCTCGACCTCGGGAAAGGTTTTTTCGATGATGCCGTAGCGGACGGTCTCGCTCTGGGTGTCCATGTCGAACCCGCCGAGCTCGTCGTTGACGATGAGAACGGTGCGGTCCGAGAGTTTCAGGTGCTCGATCCACACGTGGGGGATATTTGTCGGCACCCGCTCCCAGGTCAGCGCCGGGGAGTTGTACATGTACTTTCCCGTATGCCCGTTGTGATGAAGTTCCATAACCGTGCCCTCCTTTTCTTGGCCTTGTGTTTGTTGTCCTGTTGAGACTCCATGCCCTTGTTTGATTCAAATCTACGCGCAAAGCGGCGAAAGGCAATATGAGCCGGCTGTGGGCAAAACAGGGGGATGAACCCATCAGGCTGCGGCGATTGGGAGCCGGGCACAAAAAGGTTGCAAGCAGGGTGAAACGGAGGCATAAACTGCCGATGCGTGCGCGCGACATGTTTATTGTCCTCACGACCACCATGACGGTTTATGCGTCGATCTACGCGCCGCAGCCCATCCTGCCGTTGCTGGCCGAAGAATTCGGCCTGACAACCTCCGGCGGGGCCCTTCTCATGACGGCGGTGATGCTGCCCCTGGGCATCGCACCCCTGTTCTACGGCCTTCTCCTGGAATCGCAGCCCGCCAAGAGAATGCTGCTCGTCACCATCGGGATTCTCTCTCTCCTGCAGGCGGCCTTCGGTGCGGCCGACTCCTACGGCCTGCTCATTGCCAGCCGGCTCCTGCAGGGGGCCTGCGTGCCGGCAATCCTGGCCGCCCTGACGTCGTACCTTGCCTACACGGTGGACCGGGAGCACATCCAGCGTGCGATGACCTACTTCGTGACGGCCAACATCATGGGAGGGCTCGTGGGGCGGGTTCTCGCGGGCTGGGTTGCAACGAGCGCCGGATGGCGCTACGCCTTTTTCCTGTTCGCCCTTGCGCTTGGCGGCTGCCTTGTCGCCGTCTCGAGGATGAGGGCCGACTCGCGCATGTCCGTCTCGTCGGTCAATCTCTCGGCCGTCGTGCCGATTCTCCACAACGGCAACCTCGCGAGGCTCTATGCCGTTGCCTTCGCGATCTTCTTTGCCTTCATGGCCCTTCTCACGTTTCTGCCCTTCCGACTCAAGGAGATCGACCCGACCTACTCGGCCTTCGTCATCGCGATGATGTATTCCGGCTACACGACGGGAATGATCGCCTCGGCGGGCGCGACCCGCATCATCGGGTTTTTCGGAGGCGAGAGGCGGGCGATCACGGCCGGCCTTGCCGTGTTCGGTTCTTCCATGCTGCTCATCAACGTGCCCAGCGGCGCGGCGATTTTCGCCATCATGTTTTTCATGTGCGGGGGCATGTTCTTCGTCCATGCAACCGCCATGGGGACGATGAACAAGCTTGCCACAGAGCACCGGGCTGTCGCCAACGGGCTCTACATTTCGATCTACTATGCAGGGGCGGCGCTGGGCTCCTGGCTGCCAGGGCTGATCTACCAGGATTTCGGCTGGGGGGCCTTCACCGGCGTTCTCACCGCAGCCATAATCGGCGCGATCGTCATCACGAAAGGCCTGAAGATTTCCGGCTGAGTATTCAGAGAAAAGAAAGGCCAGCCGGAGTTCGGCTGGCCTTTATAGTAAAGTCGGGTCGTCTCTCAGACGCACTCTGATCTGAAATCTGCCGACCCCTTTTCTTGGTACTTACTCCCCATAAGTATAGCAGTCATCGAAACCGTCCCTGTCCTGGTAGCAGATTTTGCCGGGCTCGCGAATCTCCATCGTCCAGTTGTAAACATGCTGCTTGCCCGTGATCTTGGCATGATAGTTCAGGTATTCCACTTTATTCCATAGACCGTCCCGCCATTGGCCGTTCGCATTCATGAGGCAATCGGTGAAGCTCGTCGGTGCGGGATTGTTTGCGTCGAAACAGCCCGAGTCGTTGCCGATGTCCTTGACGACTTCCTTGATCACGAAGGGCCCATTGTATAGTGTAACGGCACCGGTCAAATCTGGAGGAGCCGTCGGATAACAAGTGAGCGGGAAAATTGATCCCGTGTGATCCTGCGCCTGAACCGTGAGCTGGGGCATTGCACTCATGGCCCTGGCCGCAAATGTCCCGGTTCCGTAAGGCGCGTAGATCGTCGCCGTCCCGTCGACATGCCGGTTCCATGTCACCTTGTGTGCCCTGTTCCTGTCGAGCCTGTCTGTGGCTGTGAACTCCTGCTCTCCCTCGTAATGGACGAGGACATCCGTATACCCTGTCTGTGCTCCAAAGTGATAGGCCGGCCCCACGGGTATCATATTGTTGTATTGCGGATCAATGTAATAGCAGAATTCCCAGTAATCAACGTCGGATTTGGCCGTGTAGCCTTTGCCAATCGTTCCGTTACAGGCCAGCGCCGGCACTGCGGCCAGTGCCAGCAAAGCTACCGCTGTGATAAAATAAATGCTCGCTCGTTTCATCTCGTGGAACCTCCTGTGGTTTTCCCCTTTACGTTTATCTGACAGATTCACTTTTCCTGTGAACAAGGATCTCCCCTTGTTAAATGTGTATGCATTT
>DASRZY010000191.1:0-9642 GCA_035685905.1 Syntrophales bacterium | reverse complement strand
TGAACGTGGCGCTGAAGAGGTGAGGCCACATGTAGAACCCGAACGACGTCAGCAGCACCGTCGAGATGTACCAGGAATGCCCCATGACCTTTGTCGCACCGGGCATCGTGAGGTGCGTCGGCTTTGCATTGACCAGGGCGGTGAACATCTCGCCGACCCCGCCGAAATACATGTAGGGAAGCCCGATGCCGATGAAGAAAGCGGCAAAGAGCATGAGAAAGTCTTTAATGACGCTGATCCAGGCCACGGCGCGCACTCCGCTGATGAACACGAAGGCCGCCACGAGGCCGAAGGCAACCAGCATGGCCGTCACCCGGCTGATCGCACCGAAGCTTGCCACCTCGACGATGATCCCCAGGCCCGTGAGCTGCAGCTGCAGGTAGGGGATGATGAAGATCACGCCGATGAGCGAGGCGACCGCTGCCAGGTTCTTGCTGTTGTATCGCTTATGGAAGAAGTCCGACTGGGTCTGCATGCCGTATTTCTTGCCCACTTCCCAGATCTGCGGCAGGAAATAGAATGAAAACACGTAGGCCAGCGTCAGGTAGGCCATGATGTAGAGCGTGGGGCCGCCGCGGGAATAGGCCCAGCCGCTTGCGCCGAGAAAGGCGAAGGTCGTGTAGATCTCTCCGGCCATGAGAAGCCAGACGAGGATGAGGCCGAAACCCCGGCCGGCCACCGTCCACTGCTCCAGGTTCATCTTGTAGCGGCCGCCTGCATACATGCCCACGATGGAGCTGACCAGGACGATTCCGAAAATGACGCTCAGGGCGATTGTGCTGTTATCCATGTTACGCCCCTCCTTTCATCGCGCTGTCCTTCGCATCGATGTCGGTCCTCTCCGATCTGTAGGCAAAAGACATGATGATGGGCGTGATCAGGATCCACAGGATGATCCAGAAGATGTTGAATGGCAGCCCCAGGACGAACGGGTGGACCTGGTCCCACAGGACAACGGTGAAACACATGGCAACAAACGGGATGAGACCGATAAAAACGGATTTCAACGATGGCTTGTGCATGGGCCTCCCTCCTTCAAGGTAGTGACCGCATCTGTATGAAAAGAAACTTATTTTGTCAATAAGATTAGTGCCATGGGGACAAATACGCTGAAGGGGCTGAAAATCGGCTTCGTCAGCCGACTCGTACCGGGCCCGTTTCGGCTGTTGTGCACGGCTGACGCGTTGCTGCATCAAACTGCATTGAGAGCCCTGAGATCATCGATTTCAGTGTCCGTGAGCCCCATCCCCATGAGGATCTCGCGGGTGTGCTCACCCAGCCCCGGAGGGTGTGAGCGCCAGCCCGGACGGGTTTCTCCGAGACGGACGGGAAGGGCGGCCTGGGGCACCGTTTCGCCCGTGGGAAGGGTTGCCCCGAACCAGGTTTGCCGCTGACGGATGTGGGGATCCTGCAGCGCTTCTTCGAAGGTGTTGACCGGGGCGATGCAGATCTTCTCCGGGTCGAAAAGGCCGAGCCACTCTTCGAGCGGCCGCGTCAGGAGAATGGACCGGATCTCCGCGATCATCTCGTCTTGCCTCTGCGGTGAAGCCCACTGCTCGGCGATCAGGGACTCCCTGCCGATGGCGCGGCAGAAATTTTCCCAGAAGTGCGGCTCCAGACAACCCAGGGACAGGTAACGGCCGTCAGACGCCGGGTAGACGTTGAAACAGGCATATCCTCCTCCGCCTTCCGTGCGTCCTCTCCTGGGAAGATGGTGCCCGGCCATGTACCGGGACATCTCGAGAGCCCCGAAGGCGGAGATGCCGTCAAGGAGCGAGACATCGATGAACTGCCCCCTGCCGTCCCGTTGCCTGCTCAGGAGGGCCGCAAGGATACCGACAGCGCCCTGGAAGGCGCCGCCGAGGCCGGACATCTGGACGGGAGGGACAACGGGTGGGCCGTCTTTTACGCCGAGCAGGTCGAGCACGCCCGAGAGGGCAAGAAGGTTGAGGTCATGGGCCGGCCGGAGCCGGTAGGGACCATCCTGGCCGAAGGCCGTAAGCGCGCAGTGGATGAGCCCCGCGTTTTCCTCTTTCAGGACGTCGTAGCCGAGCTTCATGCGTTCCATGGTCCCCGGCCGGAAGGCCTCGACGACGACGTCGGTCTGCCGGACGAGACGGAGACTTCGTCTTTTTCAATGGCAAAGCCCCCGCAGAAGGGGGGCGGGGCCGGCCCTCAGGGCATGTGGATGGCCCCGCCGGTGACGGCCATGGCCGCCTCCATGATCGCCTCCGACACCGTGGGGTGCGGATGGATGGCGCCTGCCAGATCTTCCGCGGTCATCTCCAGGTTCATCCCCAGCACCGCCTCGGCGATCAGGTCGGTGGCGTGGGGGCCGATGATGTGGACACCCAGCACCTCGCCGAACTTCTTGTCCGAGATGACCTTGACCATCCCTTCCACCTCGTTGAGGATCAGGGCCTTGCCGTTGCCGCGGAAGGGGAAACGGCCGACCAGGATCTCCCCGCGCTCCCTGGCCTGCTCCTCCGAGAGGCCGACGCAAGCGACCTCGGGGCTGGTGTAGATGCAGGCGGGGACGGCCTTGTAGCTCATGACGTCTCTGTGTCCGAGGGCATTGCGGACGGCGCACTCGCCCTCGGCCGAAGCCAGGTGGGCAAGCATGATCCCGCCGACCACGTCGCCTGCGGCGTAGATGCCGGGGACGTTCGTTTCCATGCACTCGTTGACGACGATGGCGCCCCGTTCGTGCTTGATGCCCACCTTGTCGATGTTGAGAAGCGAGAAGTCGGGCTTGCGGCCCACGGTGAGGAAGACCTTCTCGGCCGTGACCGTCTCGGTCTTGTCGCCGATCGAGTAGGTGACGGTGTTTTCCGTCTTTTTGTGGGTGATGCTCTTCACGGCGCAGCCGGTGACAATCTTGACGCCTGGGGCCGCGATCCGCTTCTCAAGCACGGCGGCGATCTCCTTGTCCACGCCGGGGATGAGGCCGGGGAGCATCTCGATGATGGTGACCGCCGTGCCCATGGCGATCAGGAACTGGGCGAACTCGACCCCGATGACGCCGCCGCCGATGATGACGACGCTCTTCGGCAGGGTTTTCAGGGACAGGACCTGGTTGGAGTCCATGACGTCGGGCCCGTCGATGCCATCGATGGGGATCCTGCCGGGCTTCGAGCCCGAGGCGATGAGGATCGCATCGCCCTGGATTTTTTCACCCGTCTCGCCGATCTGCACGGTTTTCGGGTCCACGAAGGATGCCGTTCCCTCGATGACCTTCACCTTCTTGGCCTTCAGCAGGGCGCCCACGCCGCGGGTGAGCCGGGCCACCACGGTGTTCTTGCGGGCCATGACGGCGCCGAAGTCCACTTCGTAGCCCTTACACTTGATTCCGAACGTATCCGATTCTTTCAGAATCTGGATGACATTCGCCGACTGCAGGAGCGCCTTTGTCGGGATGCATCCCCAGTTGAGGCACGTTCCCCCGAGGGCGTCTTTTTCGATGAGAATCACCTCGGCTCCCATGCGGGATGCCCGTATTGCGGCAGGATAACCTGCCACACCGCCGCCGATGATGACGATTCGCGTACGCTCCGCCATGCCTGTGCTCCTTCTTGCCGTTGTTCCCTTCGGTGCCCGGGAGAATACGGCCTTGCACTTACAGCCCTGGAACGATTGGAAGGTGACCAGCGAGATGCGGCTGGATTCCTTAGATACTCGACCGTCCGAGCTCGTGCTCCGGCAGACCGAATACGTGAATCACTGTGACCTGTCAAGCCGCGTTTATTTCATCCTGCGCGGCCGGCCCCGGGAGGCAGGCGGCTTGGTGCCCGTCTCGAGCCGGGCGTGAGTGTCTTCGATCCGGGACCAGGTGTCCTTGATTTCCTTGTAATGGGACGTCTCGGCCGTGACGAAGCGCTTGCCGTTCCATGCCCGGACGGTCAGGGTCATGTCGGGGGGATCGATGGCGTAGACATTGTAGGCCGCCGGCTCCCGCCGCACGCGCCTGGACAGCGTCGAGGCCTGGGAGACGAGGATGTGGGAGCGGATGGTTTCGTGGTGGCTCCGGATGTCGTCCGAATAGCCCACGTGGTAGTGCCCGGCCAGCAGCAAATCGACGCCGCACTCTTCGAGCACGTTCAGGGCCTTCGACGCGCGGCCCACGATCGAATAGGGCGGAAAGGGCGGGGGGATGAAGGGGTGGTGTGTCACAACGATCTTGAAGATGTGATCGGGGATGCTGCAGAGCCGCAAGCGCAGCAGCGCAATCTGGCGGTCGGATATGCGGCCGTTCACGAAGGCAAGCGACCGTGCGGTGTTGACGCCCAGCACGGCCATCTCGGCATCGATGTAAACGGGATCCATGTCTGCGGCGATGTAGCGGCGCCAGCGGTGCAGGGGCAGCAGGAACCGGCGCACGGGATCGTACAGGGGGATGTCGTGGTTACCCGGCACGACAATCTTGGGGAACGGGATCCGCTCGAGAAAAGCGCGGGCGGACAGGAACTGGCGGCGGCGGGCCCGCTGGGTGAGATCCCCGCTCACGGCGACAAGCGTCGGCTCAAGCCTGCGAAGGTCGGCGAGCAGCTCCCGTACGAGAGCGGGGTCCTCGCGGCCGAAGTGCAGATCCGATAGGTGGGCAAGCCGTCTCACGGTTGCTCCTCATGAAGCAGGGTTCACAAATGACAACAATCGTAGTATAAGAACAGAAACGGGAAAAATCAATTTTATCCAATTGTTTTCGTCAGCGCGCAAGCGATCGATCCGTCCCTGGCCCGAGTCGAACAGATTGACTTTGCAGAGGCCGGCCTCATGAAGAGCAGAAAAAGAGCTTCCCTGTCCGAAAGCGCGAAGTCCCCTCGCGAAAAAAGCGCGACACGCAGGCGGTCGCAAAACGATCTCGTTGAAAGCGAGCAGCGCCTCCGGAGCGTGCTCCAATGCACGCCGGTTCCCGGGTTTGTCATCGGGCGGGATCACAAGGTGATCTACTGGAACCGGGCACTCGAGGAGCTCAGCGGTATCCCCGCGCACGAGGTCGTCGGGACAGCGCAACACTGGAGGGCCTTCTATCGCAGCGGGGCCCGGCCCTGCCTCGCCGATCTGCTTGTGGACCGGGATTTCGCTGCAATCGAGAACTGGTACGCCGGGAAGTGCAGAAAGTCCGAGCTCATCGAGGATGCCTACGAAGCGACAGACTTCTTTCCGGAACTGGGGGATGGCGGCCGCTGGTTGCGGTTCACGGCAGCACTGATACGCGGCCCGGCAGGCGAGGGAGAAGGCGCCCTGGAGACCCTGGAAGACATCACCGAAAGGAAGCATGCCGAAGACAGCCTGAGGGACAGCGAGCGGATGCTCCAGAACGTGATCCAGGGCTCGCCGATCCCCACGTTCGTCATCGGTCAGGATCACAAGGTCATCTATTGGAACCGGTCTCTGGAGGAGCTCAGCGGGATCCGTGCTCAGGAGGTCCAGGGGTCGACCGACCATTGGAGGGCTTTCTACCGCAGCGGGGCCAGGCCCTGCCTTGCCGATCTGCTCGTCGATCGGGATTTCGACGCCATCGAGAGCTGGTATGCCGGCAAATGCCGGAAGTCCCCTCTCATCGAGGAGGCTTACGAGGTGACGGACTTCTTCCCGGAACTGGGTGAAAACGGCCACTGGCTGAGATTTACGGCTGCCGCCATCCGTGACTCCGAGGGCAGGCTCGTTGGGGCCATGGAGACGCTGGAGAACATCACGGAACAGAAGCGAGCCGAGGAGGAGCTTCACAAGGCGCAGAAACTGGAATCCCTGAGTGCCATGGCCGGCGGGATCGCCCAGGATTTCAACACGCTGCTGTCCGCAATTCTGAGGAATGTCTTCCTGGCCAAGATTTCCGTTCCCGACGAGGACAAGATGCTCGAGGACGGCCTGGCCATCGCGGAGAAGGCGGGGCTCCGCGCCAAGGAGCTCACCCACCTGCTCATCACCGTGGCCAAGGGAGGGTATCCAGTCCGAAAAGTGACGGACCTTGCGCCGCTTCTGAAAAATTTGGCGGGTTTGATTCCTGGCGGGCATGCCGTGAAGGTC
Source organism: Syntrophales bacterium (assembly GCA_035685905.1). GTDB lineage: Bacteria > Desulfobacterota > Syntrophia > Syntrophales > UBA2192 > UBA2192. The sequence goes on along the minus strand of DASRZY010000191.1, from coordinate 3,615 downwards.
GATATCAACATTGCTGAAGATCTCTGGCCGGCCGATGTGGACGAAGGCCAGATCCAGCAAGTGCTGCGGCATATCTTCGACAATGCCGTGGAAGCCATGCCCGGCGGGGGCGTCATCGACGTCCAGGCGGGCAATGCCATCGTGGAGGCATCGGACAGGCTGCCGATCCGGGAAGGCCGATACCTCAAGATCTCCATACGGGACCAGGGCAGTGGAATTCCGGAGGAGCATCTTTCAAAGATCTTCGATCCCTACTTCACGACCAAGGAATCCCGCCGGGGGCTGGGCCTTGCCGTAAGCTATTCCATCATCCGCAATCACGAGGGCCTGATCCGTATTGAATCCCGGGAAGGGCATTTCTCGGTGTTCCACATCCTCCTGCCCGCGGCAGCGGCGAGTGAAAAGAAATAGGGGACCGGTCCCCTCTTTGTTCTTCTGTTCACTGCGGCCCCGGGCTTCAGCCGATGCGCCGTTTCACTGCCGACCAGGATTTCGTGATGAGGAAGCTCTCGTCCATGTTGTCGACCATGGTCGTGAACTTCTTCATCGGGGCGGCAAAGCTCAGCGTCGAGCCGGGGACAAAAGGCCGGGCGGAGACGTCGAACATGCCCAGGACGGCCCGTTGGCGGGCGGATTCCTTTTCGATGAAGGGGTATTTGACAATGGCGCCGCAGCCCGCGCAAAAGGGGCAGTAGACGGCGTTGAGGTCGGCCTCGTCGAAGTTGGCCAGCGTGAAGAGCCCCGAGAGGACGTCGGGCGGGGCGAAGAAGATCACCACGGCGGGCTCGTCTGCTGCCTCGAGCGCATCCCAGCGCTTGAAGACGATGTGACGGGCGGGTGCCGTGAATTCCGGGGTGCGCTTTTCGAACTCCTTCACCAGTTCGGGCGACTTTTTGTAGCGCTCACCCTCGAGGGTTCCCGGGATACCGCAGGACAGGAAGTACTCGAAATCCGGCATGACCTCCTTCGTGAAACCCATGTAGCGCCTGCCGCCGTAACAGCCGACGGTCGTCAGATCGAAACGCAGGCTTTTTCCCTGGCGGATCTTTGCGAGATCCGCCAGAAAGCATCGGTGGCCCTTCGCAGGCTTCACTCCATCGGCCACTGCAGCATCGTCCGTATAGAAACTGGTGATGGGGAGCTCCGCCCCGCCGAAATACTTCTTCCACTTCTCCAAAAATCGCTCCTTCAGTTCCATGTTCATCGGTTAGTCCTCCCCGCTTTTCCTATTTGCTTTGCTTCCGGCGACTTCTCGAAGCCAACAGCATACAGCCGACAGCAGACAGTCAAGATCCGCTATTGGCTGTTTGCTGCCTGCTGTCTGCTTTCTACTGTCTTTTGCCTGGTCCCTACCCCCTCGTCCCTGGTCCCTTCAGATCAGTATCAGCGCCAGCAGCGATAATCCCGTCATGCCCATTGCAGTGATGTCCATGCCGAGAAGCGGCACCAGGATCATGCTTGCGGCAACGGAGCCGACGCAGCCGCCCATGAGGTCTGCGGCGTAAAGTGGCGAAATCACCTTTTCCTGTTCCGGTACCCCGCGGAGGCTCGCGTAGGCAAAGATCCCCGCCACAAGGTAACCGGCCGCAGCGAGAAGAACCGCTGTTTCGGCAAGGCCTGCGAACCGGCCGAGCCCGGTCTGGAGGACAACGAGAAATCCGAGGAGCATCAAGCCCGCAACGAGGCCGATTCCCCATTTCCTCCCGGGTTCATGGAAGGGGCTCTCGTGCCGGGCGGCCATCGCGAGCGTCATGGCCCCTGCTGTCAGGCCCAGCATGAAGGCCGTGATGAGCATTCCCAGGTCGCGGTAGAGGACTCCGTGCAGGGTCTGGTACCGCAGGATCAGAACCGTCTCGAGGACCATGCCGGCAAAACCGGCAACCGCCACGAGGAGCACCCGGCTCCAGGAGGGTCTCATGCGGGCAATGAAAAAGACAAGAAGCAACATCCCTGCGGCAGCCCCGATCCCCATCCGATTTTTCTTCACGAGGTCCTCGATGTCCTCGAAACCCAGGCCGGTCAGGGACGGGAAGAATTTCGACAGCCAGAGCAGAGCCGTGAACTGATAGCAGATGGGCCTTGCATCGGTGTTCACAGGGGCCGTGCGAACCTGCACCAGCTTCTCGATCTCGGAAAACAGGTCGTTGGTCAGCAGATACCGTATGAAGGGCTCGGAAACGAGGCGGCTGTCAATCCTGCGGCCGTGGAGCCGGTCGATGAAGACCTGCGGATCATGGGGAAGGGCATCGGAGGATGCCGTGACAACGGTTGTCTCCCCGGGGATGATGAGCACGTTTGCAAAGACTCGTGAGAGCGCACCGTGGATGCTCAGCACGCGCTCTGTCATCTGCGGCGTCCAGCGGTTCTCGGCGGCCGGAAGCCTCATCGCGACAATGCCTCCCGGGTTGAGGTGATCCCGGCACTGCTTGAAGAATTCAAGGGTGTAGAAGCGGTTGGCCTGCCCCGAAGAGGGCTCGGGCATTCCGATGAGGATGAGGTCGTAGTGTCCTGAAGTCTGCAGGAAGAGGCGGGGGTCTTCCGCGACGATCTTCACACCGGGCTTGACCAGGGAGGACTGCCGGTCGGGAGACAGATTGGCCATGACCATCCCGATCATGGCGGGATCCAGTTCGGCATAGTCGATGACGTCGGGCCCGTGTTTCAGCAACTCGCCCACCGTCCCTTCGATCCCGCCGCCCAGGACGAGGATGCGCCCCGGCCGGGGATGCTGAAGGGCGGCCAGGTGGGCGAAGTGCTCCGCTTCCGTACCCTCGGTTTCGAAGGCGAGAGCGTCGTTCACAAACACGGAGACCTGACTCTCGAGTTTCGTGATCGTGATCCGGCCGTAGGGAGTATCGCGGCTCTCCAGGAGGGAAGGGTGGTTCCAGCGCGTCATGGTGCGGTCGAGCGCCGGCGCGTGGTAGAGGGCGATCAGGAAGATTCCGCACAGGACAAAGGCCGGGAGCATGCGTGCCCTGCCTCTGTTGCCTGCAGCCACTGCCGCGGCGGCTGCCGCCGCGGCGATGAGCGAACAGATCAGGGCAAGGGCGACGTTCTGAAGACCCCAGGTAAGGCCGAGAGTCGAAAAAAGCCCTCCGGCCAGCCCCCCGGCGCTTTCGATGGAATAAGCCGCTGCGACGGTCTTGCCCCTGGCCACGAAGAAACCCGCGGCGCGCCGGAAAAGATAGCCCGTGATAAATCCGGCGGGCAAAAGGGCCGCCGCGATGGTGCTGAACTGCTCGACAGGCGGGAGATATGCTCCGGGTACGCTGCCCAGCAGGATTCGGCTTGCCCGGGCAAAGGCCGCGGCCGCGGGGAGAAATGCTGCAAACAGCAGCAGCGGCATGCAGAGAGCGCCCACCCCACCGGATGTGCGGGACGATCTGGCCGACAGGGCCCCCAGTGCCGTCGCCAGCAGCCAGAACCCGAGGGCGAGGACGTAGACAAGCTCGACCCCGAAGGATGCCACGTTGAGCTCCCGCAGGAGAACAACCTGCCCCAGGATCGAGATGAGTCCGATGATGAAAAGGATACCGGTCATCGGGAGGTTTTGATGTCCGTCTCGCTGAAAACCTCTGCCTGGAATGTGAGGAACTGGGCGCCGCTCTTCCAGCT
>DASRZY010000190.1:0-12416 GCA_035685905.1 Syntrophales bacterium | reverse complement strand
CGTTATCCGTTGAGCCGACAAGGAGTGAGCGCATGAGGCTGTGCGAGTCGATGATGCCCGTGGAAGGCGAAAGGAGCCCCGCCGTGGCAAAGACGGAAGGCTCGAGTGAACGGATGACCTTGTCGCTGAGCCGGAGGAGATCATCGACCCCGTTTCGCTCGGCTTTGCCCTGAAGGGCCCAGAGAGTCTCTTCTTCCTCCGGACTGGTGGCCACGATGAGCTTGCCGATCCGACGGTGGGGGATTCCCCGTTTCTCGCAGGCATCGTAGAGAAGACTTTTCCCCTCAAGGCAGAGCGAGGCCTTCAGGGAGCCCTCGGGATAGTAGATCCCGGCGTGGATGACTTCGCTGTTGCGGCTGCTCGTTTCCTGCCCGTGACTCTCGTTTTTTTCCAGCAGCAGGATTCCCTTGAAGTGCCGGGACAACTCTTCGGCAATGGCAAGGCCGACGACCCCCGCACCGATGACCGTGATGTCGAATGAATGCCGTTCCATGGGAGACATTTAAAGACAAATGGCAAAAAGGATCAAGCAAAAGGTGCGGGGAGCTATCAGGAAATGGCTTGGTTCAATTCAGGGAAGGCCTGATCTCGCGCGCAGGGGGATGATGCTATAATCAGCAGCGATACGGACAAAGAAAACCGGACAGATGGGTCCGCTTTTTCGTCTACTCATGAACCATCACACGGCTTACAGGGTCAAATGATCGGTGTCAAAATCCTTCTCGTCATTTTTCTCCTTCTCATTGCGGCGGGCGCCGCAGAGGCGTATCTGCACAGGCGCAATCTGTCGAGAATACCGATTCGCATCCATGTGAACGGCACCCGCGGGAAGTCGAGCGTCGTTCGCCTCATCGCCGGAGGTCTTCGGGAGGGAGGCATCACGACCTGCGCCAAAACGACGGGGACTCTGGCCCGGATGATCCTGCCCGACGCGTCTGAGTACCCGATATTCAGGCCCGCAGGGGCCAACGTGATCGAGCAGGTGCGGATCGTGTCGGTATCGGCCAGCTACGATGCGAAGGCCATTGTCATCGAGTGCATGGCCCTGCAGCCGCAACTGCAGTGGATCTGCGAATCCTGGTTCCTGAAAGCCACCCACGGCGTAATCACGAATGCACGCGCCGATCACCTGGACGTGATGGGCCCGGATGAGAAGGACGTAGCGCTGGCTCTCGCCGGGACAACGCCCCTCGGGGCCAAGCTGTTCACGGCGGAAACGAAGTATCTTCCCGTCTTCGAAGACGCAGCCCGGGATCGGCAGACGCGGCTTTTTCCGGTGACACCCGCCGATGTGGCCGCCATTCGCGATGAAGAGATGGAACCCTTCCGTTATGTGGAGCACAGGGAGAATGTTGCGCTGGCCCTGCAGGTCTGTATCGACCTGGGCATCGACCGGCGGACTGCGCTGCAGGGAATGTGGAAGGCTCCTCCCGACCCCGGTGTCATGACGGTCTCCCACGTGGAATTCTTCGGGCGCCACATCCACTTTGTCAATGCATTTGCCGCAAATGATCCCGAATCGTCCGAGATGCTCTGGAACATGGCCCTCGATCGATTTCCCGATGTGGAAAAACGGATCATGATTTTCAATTGCCGATCCGACCGGCCGCATCGTTCCGAGCAGCTGGGGGAGGCGGCCATCCGGTGGCGGCCGGCTGACCATTACCTGCTGATGGGCGGCGGAACGCACTTCCTGGCCAGATCCGCAGTATCGAGCGGAATGCCGGCCAGGAAACTTCTCTCCGCTGAAAACGAAAGCGACAGCAACCTGTTTGAAATGATTCTCGAACTGGCGGGTCAATCCGCCGTCGTGGTGGGCATGGGGAATGCGAAGGGGCAGGGGCTCAGCCTCACGCGTTTTTTCCGCAACCGCAGCATTCTGCCGCAGGCAGCGCAAAAGGAGGCCCCGTGATCGAGTTGCTCCCCGTTTCGATCGGCATCGGTCTTGCCGTCAGCCTGATCCTCTCCGAGGCCCTGGGCATGGCGGGGGCCGGACTGGTTGTCCCTGGCTACATGGCCCTTCATCTCACCGACCCGGTTACGGTGCTGGTGACCCTGGCAGCGGGCTTTGTCGCTTTCGGCATTGTGCGGTCCATCGGCTCGACGATGATCATTTTCGGCAGGCGGCGGACGATCCTGATGATCCTGGCCGGGTACCTGACGGGGGTCGCCGCGCGTTATCTGGCCGGCGAGGCGATGGGAGGCGAGGAGATGTACCCCGTCATCGGTTTCATCATCCCGGGGCTGATTGCGATCTGGCTCGACCGCCGGGGTGTGATCGAATCCATCTGCTCGCTGCTTACCGCTTCCGTCATCGTTCGTCTCATCCTCATCCTCGTGTTCGGGGCAGGGCTGAACCCATGAAAAAAGTCTACTGGCGCCCGCAGGGCATGCCGCTCTACGCATTCATCCTTGTCGCCCTCTTCTCCGTGGGGGGGCTTGCCGCCGTCGAACATTTCAAGATCGATGCCCGGAAGCCTTACTATCGAGAGAAGCTGGCCGCCTCGAAACTGGCGCTCACGGCCATGGAGATCGTCAAAGAGGAGAGGCTGCAGCGAGGCCTGCCCATTGATCAGGAAGTCGACCCGGCCGCGTCGGGGCTGATCGGCTCTTTCGTGACGCCGGTGACGAGCGATGCCGGCGATCTGGATGCCAAACAGACCTCGATCAACCCGAACTTCGCGGCCGTCATCGTCGATCTGTTGAAGAAGGCAAAAGTGAAAGAGGGCGATCCCGTGGCGGTAAGCCTCTCCGGTTCCTTCCCGGCCCTCAATATATGCGTCTACTCGGCCCTGACCACTCTTCATCTGAAACCCACGATCATCGATTCGGTGGGCGCCTCGCAATGGGGTGCCAATGACCCCTCGTTTCTCTGGATCGACATGGAGCATCTCCTCTACAAGAAGGGAGTGTTCCCCTTCCGCTCGTCTGCGGCTACCATGGGCGGCAAGTATGACAAGGCAAGGGAGATGACGGGCAAGGGACGGGAATTGATCGCGGAGGCCATCAAGAGAAACGATCTGACGATGATCCGCGTCCCGACGGTCCGGGACAACATCGATGAGCGCATGCGCATTTACTACAGCGAGACTACACCGAAAGTCTACATCAACGTCGGCGGCGGGATGATCTCTGCCGGGATACGGCCCTTCAAGAGGATCCTGAAGCCCGGCCTGCTCCTTGCGGAGCTGCCGGCGGAAGGCAAGGCGGATTCCGTGATCAACCGTTTTCTCAAGGAAGATATCCCCGTCATTCACATCGAGAATGTGAAACTGCTCGCAAAGCAATATGGTCTGCCCATGAGCCCCGCCACCCTGCCGCAACCGGGTGAGGGGGAGATCTACTACCAGCAGCGGTACAATCCGTGGCTGGCGGGTGGCGTCCTGCTGGGGATCCTCCTGGGGCTTTACGTCTTTGGGAGAGTGGATTGGGGCTTTCGCATGCTGAGGGCTTCGAGCAAACCGGAGGTGGGGCCGCCCGAACCCATGGTCTAGCGCTTGCCGAGAAGCGTCGGAACGGCCAGGGGGCTTTTCGAAGAGTCTTCGGTGATCTTCTCGTTGATGGCGGCAATCATCTTCTGGAGCCTTCCGACAAGTTCCAGGACATCCTGCTCATTGGTTCCGAGGGAGGGGTCGGTGCGGCTTTTCAAGATTCTGCACAGGGCGTTGATCTCGAACTGGGCGGCTTCGATGCCTAGATCATGCTTCGCAAAGGATGTGATGGTGCCCGGGCTTTTGGCCCGGAATTGTTTGTTGAACAGGCCGTCTTCGTAGTCCCGGAAGGCCTCTGCGATGAAGGGCTTGAACGTCGGGCAGGAGCTTTCTTCCGCCCTGTCGTCCAGAACCCCGACGTCGATTTTGAAGGGCTGATCCCGGTGGGCGCCGTGCAGATCGATGATGAATCGGATGCCGTTTTCCCGAACGATGTTTGCGAGAAAATCCTTGTAGCGGGAACGGATGTCGCTGTTCGGGTCCTCGGCCGCCTTGTTCTTCAGGTAAATCACATGGGCCCCGGTCAATCGTCCGAGCTCGATCGCCAGCGAGGAGGTATAGGCATCCTCGGCCTTCCAGCGGTTTTCGCACGCCCGGTAATGCCTCGCCCCGTGAGGGGCGGAAATCATGATGGGAATTTGACCCCTGACGTAACCGTAATAGGTCTCGCTGGGTATGTTGCGCTTGATGTCGTTCTTCTCGATTTGCCTGATGTTGTCGATAATGCCCATCGGCTCCCCGGAGTAACTGTTATGGTTCATGATGGGTGAAAGGAAGAAAAAGAGCGCCAGGAAAAAAACTGCGATCGGACACAGCCGGCGGTTATGAGGGGTTCCGTTTGTTATTTTCAACATAATCAATTGGTTACAAGCTTGATCCGGTTTGCTCACAGTGTCAACATACTCATTATCGGACGGAAAATCAAGGCCTTGAATCAGAAAAGGCCTCTTGCCGTCTTCATCTGCGAGACTCCGGATCCTTCACGGCCCCTCCTGATGCGTAGGAATCAGGAACGACTTCACTTCAATCACATCGCTGACGTCTTGTGCCAGGGCAATTGCCCTGGACACTTCATCGCCGGTTGCGACGATGCCGAGAAGCACCACGCGGCACTGAACCACGTTGATGTTGATGTTGGTCGATTTGATGACCTCGTCGCCGATGAATTTAATTTTTACTTTCGTGTAAATGAACAGGTCATCGCCCCACAGGCAGGAAACCGTCCCTCCTTTCACGAGAAGGTAGGGTGTGACAGACTTCACCCCCTCTGTGTGAGTGGCGATTGTAATGGCCTTCATCGCCCCTTCCGCCGTGTCGTATTCACCGACCAGGTACGCATTGCCGTTGTAACAATAAGCCGCGATGTTGAGGTTGCGGACAAGGGGGTCGTCCTGGAAGTTCTTCGAAATGGAAAGCTCGATCTGCTTGTCCTGGGCCAGGGTCCATGCGGGGCGCTCATCTACGGCGACCACATAGATACTTTGGGCAGTTGACTGCAATACGCTTGGTATCGAGCAGGCAGCGAGGAATGCGGGCACGAGACAGGCGGCGATTGACTTCCGGAGGATCCGTTTGTTTGATTTGCTGATTCGAGATTGCCAGGTGGGTTTTCCCTGCAGCATCGGTTTCAACCCGAACGGTCAGATGGTTGATGTTCTGTATCGGCACCGGCCGGCTTTATGACGTGGAATGGTTTCCTTCTGACGTCTCTGCAGTAAACCCGGTATCCCCTGTTGCGCCATAAAATCTCACCTCATCCGGCAAAGGCGGGATCCGGATGAGGTGAGGGTTGAAGAGAGGGGGGAAAATGTAGGGTAACTAAACGATACATCCCGCACGGACATCCTGCCATCAGGAAAAATCGAACTTGCCCATGATAAATGTCTTATTTATTTCTAAGCGATTGGATTGGCTCATGTCGTGGAATGGCAGAGCTGTCCTGTTCAAATCGAGAGAATCAATCAGTGGCGGAACCCGGATGAACAAGATAAGATAATGCCCAAAACAGGATGACGGGCCCAATCGGGCCCGTCATCCTCATCTGTCTCTCTCCACATCCCCTTGCCCCATTTCCAGATATCTTGAAGAAAATCGGAAAAGACCGGTTGCCGTTTCAAGAGGCGGTGATTACAATAGTTCATCATGATTTTGAATTCCATCCGGATCCTTGGGGTCCGGCAGCATAATCTCAAAGGCTTCGATCTCGACATCCCGCTCAACACCCTGACCGTCATCACGGGGGTAAGCGGCGCCGGCAAGTCCTCCCTCGCCTTCGACACGCTCTATGCCGAGGGGCAGCGCCGCTACGTGGAGACCTTCTCCCCCTATGCCCGCCAGTTTCTCGACCGCATGAACCGCCCCCGGGTCGAGCGGATCGAGGGGATTCCGCCGGCCCTGGCCATCGAGCAGGGCGACCCCGTCAGGACCTCCCGGTCCACTGTCGGGACGATGACGGAGATCACGGACTACGCGAAACTACTCTTTGCGCGGATGGCGACCCTCACCTGCCGCGGGTGCGGAAACCCCGTGAGGAAAGACACGGCCCAGTCCATTTACTGCGAGCTCAGGGAACTTCCGGAAAACAGCCCTGTTGTCCTGACTTTTCCGGCAGCTCTCAACGGCGACCCCTCCACCCGCGAGCGGGATCTGAGACGTTCCGGATACGATCGGATCTGGAAGGGAGGCGAGATTCGGCCGATTGAAGAGGCCCGCGGCGAAGCCTCCTGGGACATCGTGGCCGACCGACTGGTCTTCCGGAAAGAAGAGCGCAAACGGATCGTCGACTCCCTGGAAATGGCCTTGAGGGCAGGGCGGGGCAAAATGGACGTGCATGCCGGCGGAAGGACGCAGCGATTCAGCTCGGCCCTCCAGTGCCCGTATTGCGACATTTCCTACCGGCAGCCCACGGCGAACACCTTTTCCTTCAACTCCCCGGCGGGGGCCTGCCCCAAATGCCGCGGCTTCGGGCGCATCATCGACGTGGATATGGATCTCGTCGTTCCCGACCCGGGAAAATCGATCCGCGACGGTGCCGTCAAGCCCTGGACGGGTATCGCCCGCGTGGAGTTCCAGGACCTGCTCGATTTCTGCAAGCGGCGTCGGATCCCCGTGACGGTTCCGTGGCGCGAGCTTGCCGAAGAACAGAAACGGCTCGTCATGGAAGGCGACGAGAGCTTCTACGGCGTCCGCGGATTCTTCCAGTGGCTCGAGACGAAACGCTACAAGCTCCACGTGCGGGTGTTTCTTTCCCGCTACCGGGGCTACCACAGCTGCCCGGCCTGCCACGGCACCCGCTTCCAGGAAGAGGTGCTGCTCTGGAAGATCGGCGGGAAGAACATCGCCGAGCTCTACGCCATGACCGTGGAGGAGGCATCGCGCTTCATCGACGGCCTTGCATCGGATGCCCTGGACGAGGCCTCCGCGCTGCTCGTGACGGAGGTCGGAAAACGGCTGCACTACCTTCTCGACGTGGGCCTGGGGTACCTGACCCTCGAGAGGCAGTCGAGAACCCTCTCGGGCGGCGAGGTGGAGCGGGTGAGCCTCACCAAGGCCCTCGGCTCGTCCCTTGTCAACACCCTCTTTGTGCTCGACGAGCCCACCGTGGGCCTGCACCCCCGCGACAGCGGGCGACTGCTTCAAATATTGAAAACCCTGCGGGACCAGGGAAACACCGTTGTCGTCGTCGAGCACGACCCCGAGATCATGGCCGGGGCCGATCACATCATCGACCTGGGGCCCGGCGCGGGCGAGCGGGGCGGCGAGCTTCTCTACAGCGGCTCCCTGAAGGGCCTCCTGGATGCGGAGGACTCCCCCACGGGAAGCTATCTGCGCGGCACGTTCCGGATTCCCGTGCCTTCGCGGAGAAGAATACCGGCTTCTTCCCTCACCGTTCGAAGGGCATCCGAGAACAACCTCAAGGGGATCGATGTCGAAATTCCGCTCGGTGTCTTTACGGCCATTACCGGCGTGTCGGGGTCGGGGAAGAGCACGCTCGGAGTGGACATCCTCTACCGGGCCCTGAAGCGCGGCCTTGGCGGCGTCGAGGAGCGCCCGGGCAGGCACGAATCGATCGAAGGGGCCGACCGGGTGAAGGACGTCATTCTCGTGGACCAGAGGCCCATCGGGAAGACGCCGCGGGCAACCCCGATGACCTATCTCAAGGCCTTTGATCCCATTCGGGCTCTCTTCGCAGCCGAGTCGCAAGCGAAGGAAAAGGGATTCACCGCATCGACCTTCTCTTTCAACACGGCAGGCGGCCGCTGCGAGACCTGCGAAGGCGAGGGCTTCGAAAAAGTGGAGATGCAGTTTCTTTCGGACGTCTACCTCCCGTGCCCCCAGTGCGACGGCAGGCGCTTCAAGGAAGAGGTGCTCGAGGTCCATCACCGCGGAAAGAGCATCTACGACGTCCTCGAGATGACGGCAAGCGAAGCGATGGCCTTCTTCAGCGCACAGAAAAAAGTCACAAGGGCCCTTCAGCCGCTTGTCGATGTGGGGCTCGGCTACCTGCGGCTCGGGCAGCCCGTCAACACGCTGTCCGGCGGCGAGGCCCAGCGGATCAAGCTTGCCCGTCGCCTCGGGCTGGAGAAGGTCCGCGATTCTCTCTTCATCTTCGACGAGCCCACCGTGGGGCTTCACCCCCGGGATGTCTCGGTATTGCTCGAGGCCTTCGAGAACCTGATCGAATCAGGAAACAGCGTCATCGTGATCGAGCACAACCCCGAGGTGATCAAATGCGCCGACCGCGTCATCGACCTCGGGCCGGAGGGCGGCGATGAAGGCGGACGGCTCGTGGCCGCGGGGACACCGGAAGAGATCGTCAATCATCCCCTCTCGCAGACGGGTGTTTACCTGAAGCCCTATCTGGAAAAGGCCCGCAGGGCCATGCCCTCTTTGGCGAAGAGGGACAGAACAATCGCAGAGGCTCGCGGACAGGCCGTGGAGATCAGGGGGGCCCGGGAGCACAACCTCCAGGACCTGTCGATCACCATCCCGAGGGACAGGCTTGTCGTCGTCACGGGAGTGAGCGGCTCCGGGAAATCGACGCTTGCCTTCGACATCATCTTTGCCGAGGGGCAGCGCCGCTACCTCGAGTGCCTGCCCAACTACATCCGGCAGTACCTCAAGATCATGGATCGCCCCGAGGTGGACGACGTGTCGGGCATCCCGCCCACGGTGGCCATCGAGCAGCGCATGAGCCAGGGAGGCCGCCGCTCCACTGTCGCCACCCTCACGGAGATCTACCACTACCTGAGGCTGCTCTACAGCAAGCTGGGCATCCAGCACTGCCCGGGATGCGGCGAGCCCATCGTGTCGCAGACACCCGAGGCGATGCTCGAGGAGATCGGGCGGCGCTTCGGCGGCCGTTCCGTGACCCTCACGGCGCCGCTCATCTTCGGCCGCAAGGGCTTCCATCGCGAACTGCTGACCAGGCTCAAGAAACAGGGCTTCAAGCAGGTTCGTGTCGACGGCCGCACGCTCTCCCTGGATCCCGTCCCGGCGCTCGACCGGTTCCGGGAGCACGACATCGACGCCGTCATCGGAAGGGTGAAGGGAGGCAGCGTCACAGGCGCCGAGCTGCAGGCTGTGGTCGGCAGGGCGCTTGCACTGGGCAGGGGCAGCCTCAGGGTCGTCGACGACCGGGGCGAATCATGGATTCTCAGCGAGAAGCTTTATTGCCGCCGCTGCTCGAGGGGCTTCGAGCCTCTCGACCCGAGGCTCTTCTCCTTCAACAGCCGCTACGGGGCCTGCCCCCGGTGCGAGGGGCTCGGTGTCGTCGACGATGCCGTCTGCCCGGACTGCGACGGCAAAAGGCTTCGGAAGGAAGCCCTTGCCGTTCGCGTCAAGGGGAAGGGGATCGCGGAGCTTACGGAACTGTCGGTGAGCCGTGCCGAGGACATGATCCGGTCGTTTTCCTTCGAGCGTCACGAAGCGCCCATCGCGGAGGGGATCGTGGCGGAGCTCATGCCCCGGTTCCGGTTCCTCAGGCAGGTGGGGCTCGATTACCTGACGCTCGACCGCAGCGGGGAGACCCTCTCCGGCGGCGAGGCGCAGCGCATCCGCCTGGCGGCGCAGCTGGGCTCGAACCTCACGGGGATCTGTTACATTCTGGATGAACCGACCATCGGGCTTCACCCGCGGGACAACGCCATGTTGATCTCGACGCTTCGGGATCTGCGCGAGCGCGGCAACTCGGTGATCGTCGTCGAGCATGACGAGGAGACGATTCGCGAGAGCGACTGGATTGTCGATCTCGGCCCGGGCGCAGGGCCCCTGGGGGGGCGTGTCGTTGCCCAGGGAACGCTCGGCGATCTCAAGAAAAATCCCGAATCGGTGACCGGCGCCTGGGTGAACGGCCACCGCAGGGTGATCACATCGCGGCTTCGTCCTGTTAGCGAGCGGCCATGGCTGACGATTACAGGGGGACGGAAAAACAATCTCAAGCGGATCGATGCCGCTGTCCCCCTGGAGACGCTCACCTGCGTGACCGGTGTGAGCGGCTCCGGAAAGTCGACCCTCGTCAAGGAGGTCCTCTACGAGGCTCTCAGGGCGAAACTCTCCAAAAACGGCCACGGACCGGGGTCCTTTGACCGGATTTCCGGCTGGGAGAAGCTTTCGCGGGCCATCGAGATCGATCACACGCCCATCGGGCGCACGCCCCGTTCGACGCCCGCCACCTACGTGGGGTTCTTCGACGAGATCCGGAAGCTTTTTGCCGGGCTTCCCGACTCCCGGATGCGGGGCTACGGCCCGGGGCGGTTTTCCTTCAACGTGGCGGGCGGACGTTGCGAGGCCTGCGCGGGGCAGGGGGAGATCAAGGTGGAAATGTCCTTCCTGCCGGATGTCTACATCGACTGCGAGACCTGCGGCGGGAAGCGCTACAACGAGGAGACGCTTGCCGTCCAATACCGCGGGAAGAACATCCACGATGTCCTGAACATGACCTTCGGCGAGGGGCTGGAATTCTTCGCCGCAGTGCCGGCAATCCGCAGGGAACTGGAGCTCCTGGTCGCCATCGGTCTGGACTACATGACCTTCGGGCAGCCCAGCCCGACGCTGTCTGGCGGCGAGGCCCAGAGGATCAAGCTGGCACGGGAGCTTTCCCTGTCGACGGAGGGACCGGGCAGGACGCTTTACATCCTCGATGAGCCGACGACGGGGTTGCACCTGGCCGACATCGAGAAACTGCTCGCCGTTCTCCAGAAGCTCGTCGACCGGGGCAACACGGTCCTCGTCATCGAGCACAACCTGGAAGTCATCCGTGAGGCTGACTGGATCATCGACCTCGGCCCCGAGGGAGGCGATGGAGGCGGCCGCATCGTAGCCGAAGGCACGCCGCGCGACCTGTTGAAACGCAAGAGCGTTTCCCACACGGCCCGGTGGCTCGCGCGCTATCTGAAGGAAGCGTCACACGATGATCGCGGCCGTGCCGGAAGTAGGGGAGTGATGTAATATGCGAAGACGTTTACCCGGGCTGGTCCTGATCGTTCTCTGCGTGCTGGCTGCGATCTCCGGCTGGGATAGTGATGCCCTGGCGAAAGATCTGCCGTTCCGGCAGGGCGAGAAGATGGTCTACCAGGCCCGATGGGGCTTTGTCTCCGCCGGCCAGTCCGTGATCGAGATCCTTCCAGACCAGATCATCAACGACGTCAGAACCTGGCACTTCTCGATGACGACGACGACAAATGCCGGGATGGATCTCATTTACAAGGTCCGGGAGCACAAGGAGTCCTACATGGACCTGAATCGGATGCGCACGGTCCTGTACAAGGAGAAGGAAGAGGGGAACCACCCCCGGGATGTCGTCGTCACGTACGACTGGGCGAAGGGGACAGTCACGCGCACCGAGAACGGCAACGTCGGGGACACAATATCCATCCCTGCCGGCACCATCGATCCCCTGGGACTTTTCTTCTTCATCCGGATGAACAGACTCAAGTTGGGCGACGTGCTGGAGTTCCCCGTCACGGACGGCAAGAAGCACTGGGACACCAAGGCGACCGTTGTCCGCAAGGAACAGTTGACGATCAATGGCAAGACCTATGACACGCTTCTCGTCATGCCCGACATGAAGCGCATCGAAGACGTGTTCAAGAAAAAGGACGAACAGCCTGACCTGATGATCTGGTTTTCCGCCGATGAAAGGCAGGTGCCCGTGAAGATCGAGAGCAAGGTGATCATCGGGACGTTTGTGTTCGAACTGGTTTCCACAACATTTTGATAAATGGGCTGTTGCCCGGGGGCGCATCCCGCCAGGGTGCACGATCCTGTCCGATTATTTCCTTGCCGGGGCGCCCCGCAGTGCGGATCCGGGCGCCCCAAATACCCATCTGCGGCGTTGCCCTCGTCCCTCGTCGCTCAACGTAGACCCAAAGCACGTCTCGCGACTGAGGGCCATTCAGTTGCTCTTTCTTCCTGAAAGCGTTACAATCACTCTCTGCGATTGAACAGTAGAGTACAATCGATAATTGATACCCCTTGATGGTCGTTTTGTATTTCCGAATTCATAAGTTTCGGTTGTAAAATGTCGATTACGATATATAGAGGATTAATAAAATAGAAAGCCTTGGGTATGAATAATAAAATCCTGAATATTATCAGCTTAATATATGGTAAAAAATGCAATCGAGTGGCAGTCGGAAATTCAAGATCTCTATCGTTTGGTTTTGGGGAAAAGATATTTCATAATAACCCTCGTTTACAGGATAAGTTCTATTGTGAATGGGAAATAGGTTCATATTACCGGAGTTGGCGAGTAATAAGAAATAACAGGACTATACTCGGAAGCAATGACCCATATGATGACATTTATTTATTGAACAATAAGATTCATGAAATTCCTTTTACGGAAGTTATTTCTATAGCAAATTTTTCTGCTCTTGATGTAAGGGTGACTTTTAATAATCGCATAATTGTTGATTTCTTAGG
>DASRZY010000189.1:0-16993 GCA_035685905.1 Syntrophales bacterium | reverse complement strand
ATGACCTCAAACCCCTCCTCCTTGAGGGCCTTGCAGGCCTGCGTGCCGGAGTAGTCGAATTCGCAGGCCTGGCTGATGATGATGGGCCCCGAGCCGATGATGAGGATCTTTTTGAGGTCTTTACGCTTTGGCATGCTTGCGCTTCTCTTTCAGCATGAGGTCAGTGAATTCCGTGAACAGGTAGTTGGCGTCCTGAGGACCCGGGGCCGCCTCGGGGTGGTACTGGACGCTGAAGGCCTTCTTTTCCGGGACGAACAGACCCTCCAGGGTTCCGTCGTTGAGATTCATGTGCGTCTTGTCGAGCTTGCCCTTGAGCGACTCGGGGACGACGATGAACCCATGGTTCTGGGACGTGATCTCAACCCAGTTGCGCTTCACGTTCTTGGCGGGCTGGTTGAGACCGTGGTGGCCGAACTTGAGCTTGGACGTTGTCCCGCCCAGGGCCTGGCCCAGGATCTGGTGCCCGAGGCAAATTCCGAAAATGGGCGTCTGACCGAGCAGTTCCCGCACCGTGTTGACAATATAGGGCAGGGTGGCCGGGTCACCAGGGCCGTTGCTCAGGAGCACCCCGTCGGGCTTGTAAGCCCGGATTTCCTTCGCCGTCGCCCGGCAGGGGACGACGATGACGTCGCAGCTGCGCTTTTCCAGGTTTCTCAGGATGTTGTACTTCACACCGCAGTCGATGACGACGACGCGCAGGCGGTCTCGCGATTTCTTCTTCTCGAGCTGCTTGATCGGGCGGTGGCCGTTGTCCTTCCAGAGGTAAGGCTTCTCGCAGCTGACAAAGGGGATGAGATCCCTGCCCACGAGTCCCGGGTAGGCCCGCACCTTGTCCAGCAGAAGCCGGGTGTCATCCGTCTCCGTGGAGAGGATGCCCTTCATGGCCCCGGCCAGTCTGATCCGGCGCGTGAGGGCCCGTGTGTCGATTCCCTCGACGCCCAGTTTTTTGTGCTCTTCAAGGAATTCTTTCAGCGTCTTGCGGGAACGCCAGTTGCTGGGGTGGGGCTGGTACTCCTTGACGATGAAGCCCTCGAGGTGGATTTTTGCCGATTCCATATCCTCGGGGTTGATCCCGTAGTTGCCGATGAGGGGATAGGTCATCGTTACGATCTGCTCCTTGTAGGAGGGATCCGTGAGAATTTCCTGGTAGCCCGTCATGCCCGTGTTGAAGACGACCTCTCCGAGGGCCTGTCCCACGTGGGCAAACGCAAACCCCCGGTAGACGCTTCCATCTTCCAGGACGAGCAGGGCGCGGGGTCGGTTTTTGAGAAGATGCATGACTTTCCTTATCCCCGAAGACGTTGTCAGACAAGGCGATGCGGGTGGTCCCCGAACACTGCGGGGAACGCACCCGCGCCCCTTATATACCTGAAACTTTCAATATTCTCAAACGGTTCATGAAAAGGAGGGCCGCCCGCCGGGTTACCTACTTTTTATCCTTACAGCATTGGCAGATACCGCGAGAGCTCGAAGTCCGTGACATGGGTCCGGAAGAGGTCCCACTCCTTTTCCTTGTTCGCTATAAATTTACCGAAGATATGATCCCCGAGAACGTCGTTTACCAGCACGCTCTGCTTGGTTTCCTGGATGGCCTCCCAAAGGCTTCCAGGCAGAGAACTGATGCCCGCCTCGGCCCGGGCCTTCTCGTCCATCTCGAAGATGTCATGCTCGACCGGCTCGGCCAGGGGGTATTTGCCCTCGATGCCCTTCAGCCCCGCCGCCAGCATGACCGCGAAGGCCAGGTAGGGATTGCAAGTGGGATCAGGCGAGCGGAACTCGATACGGGTGGCCTTCTCCTTGCCGGGCTTGTACATGGGCACGCGGACCATGGCGGAGCGGTTTCGGCGCGCCCAGGCGCAGTAAACGGGTGCCTCGTAACCGGGCACCAGGCGCTTGTAGGAGTTCACCCACTGGTTGGTGATTGAGGTGATTTCGCGGGCGTGGCGCATGATCCCGGCGATGTAGCTCTTGGCGACCCCGGAGAGGTGGTACTTGTCCTTGGCTTCGAAGAAGGCGTTCTTGCTGCCCTTGAAGAGCGACTGGTGAACGTGCATGCCGCTTCCGTTCTGGCCGAAGATGGGCTTGGGCATGAAGGTGGCGTAGACGCCGTTCTGCCGGGCGATTTCCTTCACGGCCACGCGGTAGGTCATGACCGTATCGGACATCGTCAGGGCATCCTGGTATCGAAGATCGATCTCGTGCTGGCTGGGGGCCACCTCGTGATGACTGTATTCCACGCGGATACCCATGCTCTGGAGCGCGAAGATCGTCTGGCGACGCAGGTCGGTCCCCCGATCGATGGGGAGGCCGTCGAAGTAGCCGGCCTGATCCAGGATCTCGGCCTCGCTGTCGTTGGCGAAGTAGAAGTACTCCAGCTCGGGGCCCACGTAGTAGGTGTATCCCTGCTTTGCGATTTTGGCGAGGATCCTCTTCAATGCATAACGGGGGTCGCCCGTGTACGGTGTGCCGTCGGGGTTCATGATGTCGCAGAACATCCGGGCCACGGGGCGGTCGCTGGGGCGCCAGGGGATCAGCTGGAACGTTGCGGGGTCCGGCATGGCGATCATGTCGCTCTCTTCGATGCGGGCAAACCCCTCGATGGAGGAGCCGTCAAAGCCCATACCCTCCGCCAAGCCTTCTTCGAGTTCCGACGGGGTTACGCTGAAGGATTTCAGTTTTCCAAGGACATCGGTGAACCAGAATTGAATGAAGCTGACATTTTTGTCCTTGACGAATTTAAGCACATCTTTGGCATCTCTGATATTGGTCATTGAATCCTCCTTCATTTGTCGTCGGTGGTTCATCCGTTCAATCCGATATGAAGGGACAGGAGCGTAATGAGACGGCAGTACTTGAAAGGGTGGTATCCAAGCCTCGGATATACCTACACGATACCGCCGGCCAATTCAAGTCGAAAACGATTGCACGCGCGTTCCCCGCAGCGCCTGACTTGAGCTCCTGCCGCGAGCCTGTCGAACGGCGTCGGACATTGCTGCGGGGCAAGCGAGCATAAGAACGGACGTCCCCTTCCATACGTTTCTAAATTCCCGGCAGCCTGGTGCGAGGAATTTTAATGCATCCAGATGATTGCGCTCTCCCTATCCTGCAATCAGAGCAAAAGCCTTGCATTCAGCTCCCGCACATCGGCGGTGTAACGGGCCAGATCATCCCGCAAGCGGTCCAGATCTGCGCCATAGAGAAGCCGACGGGCCAGAAAGGTGAACTCATCACTGCCGCTGGGCGGCATGGTAATATCCCGGGCGTTTCCGCGCACCACCCTCAGTGAATCGATCAGCCAGCGCAGGAAGGTGTAGGCCTTCCTCAAACGTCTGTAGTCAATGTTGGAGAGGACGCCTGCCTTATTGAGGGCTGCCATCGCCTCACGGATATTGGTCAAACGAAGTGCAGGATTGGCTCCGCCGTGCGTGATCTGCAGCCCCTGGACAAGGTACTCCACATCGACCAAACCGCCGGGGCTGTACTTGGCGTTGAACGTTCCACCGGTGACGAGATGGTGGATCTGGCGCTCTCTCATCGCCCGCATGGCCGTGACATCGAATGGGTCCCCGCCATATACGTAATGATCCCGCAAATCGAGGACCTGCTTCGCCAGATCTTTGTCCCCGGCGAAAAGACCGGTGCTGACAGGCCGCAGGTTGACGAGCGCCTGGCGTTCATAGGCCCAGGCGGGGCCGTCAGGGGCGAAATATCGCCGGAAGGCCTCCAGTGAAACGGCCATGCTGCCGGCTTTGCCGTACGGTCTGAGCTGAAGATCCACTTCGAAGATGCCCTCCTGGCGGGCATGGATCGAGCGCACAAACAACTGGGCCAACTTTTCAAAAAACTCGGCCGCGGTGATTCCTCTCGGTCCCTTCGTTTTCCCTTTGCCGCCATGTACGATCATCAGCTCGATATCCGAGGCAAAGCCGAGCTCGCGGCCGCCGAACTTTCCCAGGGCAAAAACCGAGACCGGACAGCTTTTGCCGTCCTCGAGCAAGGGGGGGCCGTTCTGTGCAGCGAGCTCGTCATAACAGCGGCGGAGGGCTGCTCTCACCACCACCTCGGCCAGATCGGTCAACTCCGCGGCAAAGGTCCAGAAGTCGGGCATGTGGCCGAGCAGATGGCGCATGTCGATGCGAAACATCTCGCGGTCCTTGAAGGCGTTGAGAACGGCGCGCCAGTCCCCGGGAGATGCAGAGATTTGCCTTGCCAGTTCGGCTGAAAGCTGATCCTTGCCTTTGCCGCTTGCCAGGTCATCCACATCTCTTACCACGGGGAACAGGCTGGCATATTGCATCCGCAGGAAATCATCCCACAGGAAATCGCTGACCCCCAACACACGCGCCAGTGCGGCCAGCACATCGGAGCGCTCGATCGAAGCCAGCTCATCGGGCCAGTCGGGGCGCTCGAAGAGACGGCCCAGGAATTCGTGGAAATGAAGCAGGGCTGCTGCGGGATTGGGCGAGCTGGGAAGCAGGTGGGTGAAATGCTTGATCAACACGGTAGCCGCGCGCAGCTGGCGCTGTTTTTCGGGCGATGTGATCTTGCGCCCCCGCTCATCAGTTACATACAGGGTGTCATGAACCCGGTTTCCAACCGACTCGACGATGACACGGGAGATGTAGATCCGGTTGAGCGCCAGTGCATTGGTAAATTCATAAAGAAAGCCGATCGTATCGGGTGTGTCGATTCTCAGGGCGGTATAGTGTTCCGAAAGGTCGTTGTCGATTTCAATATCCACAGGATAGAGGGGGACCCTTTCTTCAGACCGCTCCTGGAACGCGGTACCGACCCGTTTAGCCAGTTCACCGTGCGCTTCGCGGTGTTGCCCCAGACGCATTTTTTTCAGCAAGCCGATCAGGTCCTCATTGTATTGGTTCCAGTCGGGTTGACCGGGACGGATGGGGGTGACCAGGAAGACATCGACGATTTTCCGGCGCACATCCGCCCGTAAGGCTGTTCGGACCTTGCGATGTCGAGACGTTCCCGGGGCGACCGTGCTTTTCTTTGACACGGAAGGGTTAACGGAATCCAGTATGCCCGGGGCTTCATCCGAACCTGTTGGCTCATAGGTGAAGGCTTCTCCGCTGTTGATGTTCAATCCGTAAACAAACAGCAACCCGCAGATGATCGCAAGTTCCCCCGGATAATCGTAGGCTACGATCGTTACACGCCAGCTTCCGCCGTTGACGGGTTCGGCATCCACGACAGCCAGGTGTTTTTCATCGAGCGTATCTGCCATTTCTGCGTGATGACGAATGTCGGCCTCGCTGAAGGCGATTGCGTAAGCGGCTTCCAGGCGGGACAGGTGAAGGCTGATTTCGGGAGGAGCTTGCACGGGTCGTCTCGCAGCGTCCGTGCCGACATGCCGCATGTAGACGGATCGAATCGCTGAGACATGCTGCATGTAGCGGGATGAAAATCGCTCGGCCTGCTCGTCGGTATCAGACCCTTTGAAACCGAGGCGGCGGGCCAGCCCCGCGATCGCGGTCGGATCGGAGGGCAGGGTATGGGTCTGCCTGAAGTGCATCATTTGAAGATGATGTTCCACGGTACGCAGAAAGATGTAGCCGTCGGTCAGGATGCGCGCTTCGTCAGGAGTGAGATACCCGGCGGCCGCCAGCCTGGGCAGGGCCTTCAGAGTGGTTCGCGCTCGAATCTCGGGACGGGATCCCCCGTAAGCCAGTTGGAGAACCTGCACCACGAATTCGACATCCCGAATGGAGCCCTCGCCCAGCTTGACCTCGCCCCAGTGGCGTCCCTGCCGGCGCAGGGCGATCTCCGTTCGCTGTTTCATGGCATGGACATGGCCTCGAACCTGATCGGCGCTGCAGCCGAACACCAGGGGCTCGACGCGACGGAGGAATTCTTTTCCCAGGGCAGGATCACCTGCAATGGGGTTGGCCTTGAGCAGAGCCTGCTTTTCCCAGAGCAGGGCGTGCTGACGCAGGTAGTTGAGATATCCCTCGACGGTGGACACCAGGGGGCCGTCGTCCCCCCACGGCCGCAGACGCATATCCACGCGGTAGAGGAATCCCTCGGATGTCGATGATGACAGCGCCTCGATGAAGCGCTCCGCAAGGCGGACGGTCTTTTCGGTGCTGTTATCCGTGATGAAGAGCAGGTCGATGTCGGAGCTGTAATTCAGCTCGCCTCCGCCGAGTTTGCCCAAAGCGATCACAGCCAGAGGCGGGATCGACGCCGCGCGTGACCTGGCTTTGCGGTTGCCGCTCTCGGTCACCAGTGCCAGGCAGGCACGTGCCAGTGCGACGGCCAGGTTCGACAGTTGGGCCGTGGTCGTCGGAAGATCGAAGTAATCGAGCAAATCACAGGCACCGATACGCAGAAGCTGGGATCGCTGGTAGCGTCGCAGGGCATCCATCCGTTCGCGCATGGACACATGTTGCGACGCACTGGAAGAGGTTTCCTCGAGGAACTGTTCGATCGTCTTGGGCTGCGACAGTTGCTTGCGGCGCACGAGCAGACCGAAATTTTCAGGGTTGCGGAGCAGGATTTCGGTGAGGAACTGGCTGGCAGCAAAGACGGTTACGAGGATTTCAACGGCTCGCGGGTTGCGTGCCAAATAGGGAAACAGCGCACGCAGGTCTGCAGCGTTCGCAAAATGTTCAAAATTGATCAGAGCGCGGTCGGGATCGGCGCACGAGTCTAACGCAGCCAGGATGAGAGGCTCAACGCGGCGAAAAGACCCCTTTGCCTGCGGAAGCTGGGCCATGCGCTCCAGGCAACGGTCAGCCAAACGATGATCGGAGGTTGGCGGTGCAACAAGCATAATTATGTCGAAATGAAAATACTATTGGAAAACGATGATGTAAACAAAAAAGACGGGGCCCGGCCGCAAGCCGGGCCCCGTTGTCGAGCCGTACGGAAACGGAAGAGCGGAAACAGTCCAACTCCCCGAGATGTATCTAAATATCGAAATAAAGCATGAACTCGTGCGGATGCGGGCGCAGTCTCACCGCGTCCACTTCATGGACACGCTTGTATTCAAGCCACGTATCGATGACATCCTGCGTGAAAACGTCTCCCTTGAGCAGGAATTCATGGTCTTTTTCCAGGTTGTTGAGCGCTTCGTCCAGGGACCCCGGGGTAGAGGGAACGAGGGCCAGCTCTTCCGGCGACAACCCGTAAATGTCCTTGTCGAGAGGTTCGCCCGGATCGATGCGGTTCTGGATTCCGTCCAGTGCCGCCATGAGCAGTGCACTGAACGCCAGGTAACCGTTGCAGGAGGGGTCGGGAAAGCGGATCTCCAATCGCTTGGCCTTGGGCGACGCCGAATACATGGGGATACGGACGGCAGCGCTGCGGTTCCGGCTGGAGTAAGCCAGGTTGACCGGCGCTTCATAGCCGGGAACCAACCGCTTGTAGGAATTCGTCGTCGGGCTGGTGAAGGCACAGAGCGCCTTGGCGTGCTTGAGGACCCCGCCGATTGCGTACAGCGCCATCTGGCTCAGGCCCGCATAGCGGTCGCCGGCAAACAGGGGCTTTCCCTTTTTCCAGATGCTCAGGTGGACATGCATGCCCGAGCCGTTGTCGCCAAACAGGGGTTTCGGCATCAGGGTGACCGTCCTGCCGTTGCGCCGGGCCACGTTCTTGAGAATATATTTGAACCACATCAGCTGGTCGCCCATCTTGACAAGCGGCTCGAACTTCATGTCGATTTCAGCCTGCCCGGCTGTGGCCACTTCGTGATGCTGGGCTTCGACGGTAATGCCGACCTGCTGAAGGACCATCACCATCTCGGTGCGCAGATCCTGGAAGCTGTCCGTGGGTGGGACCGGGAAGTACCCTTCTTTGTATCGGGGTTTGTAGCCGAGGTTGGGTTTCTCGTCCCGGCCGGAATTCCAGATGCCTTCCACGGAGTCCACGAAGTAGTAGCTGGAGTTGGGAGTCGAATCAAAGCGGATGTCGTCAAAAATAAAGAATTCCGCTTCCGGTCCGAGATACGCAGTATCACCAAGACCGGTCGACTTCAGATAGGCTTCCGCCTTCTGCGCGATGTGACGTGGGTCACGGGAATATTTTTGTTTTGTGATCGGGTCCACGATATTGCAGATCAGGCTCAGGGTGGGCTCCTTGGTGAAGGGGTCCATGACAGCCGTCTCGGGATCGGGGATGATCAGCATGTCGCTGGCATGAATGGGCTGCCAGCCGCGGATACTCGAGCCGTCAAAGCCGAATCCGTCTTCAAAGGACTTCTCGTCCATCTCGCTCACGGGAACCGAAAAATGCTGCCAGATCCCGGGGAAGTCCAGAAACTTGAAATCCACCATCTTGGTACCCTGCTTCTTTGCATAGGCCAATACGTCTTTGGGGGTCATTCGTATTCCTCCTTTTGTCATTTGTAATATGAGCCTAAAAATTTAGTTTTACAGGAGCAAATCCTTTGCCAACCCGGATGATGAAGACGGCGACTTTCATCCTGATTTTTCTCTCCGAAATTGAACTGTCAACATCCCCTCTGAAAGAGCAATATTTCATTTCTAATTCAATACTTGAACAAAGCGCAGCAGTTTCGGAGAGGATGAGTCGTGCAAGTTGGTACGAAACATTTGCATCACAGGCCGCATCTTGATCTGCACAAAATTGTATATTCGGAAGTGCACGATACCATTTTGGCTCAAATTCTGGTGCAGAGTGACCGACATGCGGGAGAGCACTTATTCAACGACTCAGTGACGAATGGTTCACGACTCTCATGATAAGGGATGACTGTCAGAACAATTTTTCAAAGATCTGATAGCGTTTCTATTGCTGACTCTAAGTTGTCCCGGTTACGCTCTCAAGCGACTCATTCTCCACGAGCTGCCAGATCCCGCACGGGCATGCGCCCGCGCAAAAGCCGCAGCCGATGCAGAGATCCGGGTTCACGGCGTATTCGTACGCGCCGCCGGGCAGGTCGTTTCTCGAGATGGCATTCTGGGGGCAGATCGTGACGCAGACAGAGCAGTCCCGGCAGGAGCCGCAGGATGCGCACTCGCCTGCACAGTCGTCCACGTCGCCGAAGCCCTTCACCCGCGGGTCGTAGTATTCGAGCTTGATCCGGGCCGTCGGGATAGGCGGAAGCGTGTCAAAGGCTACTTCCCGGCCCTTCAGAAGGGCGTCGATGGCTTCAGCCGCCTTGCGTCCCGCGCCGATGGCCTCCGTCAGCAGCCCGAGCCTGACCGTGTCGCCCACGGCGAAGACCTTGGGGTCGCTTGTCTGGAAACGCTCGTTCACAACAATGAAGCCCCGGTCCGTAGCGATGTCCTGGGGCAGGAAGCCGAGGTCGGGCTGATCGCCAACCGCCACGATGACCGTATCGGCAGGGAGCACATCGCCTCTTGTGAGCTCGACGCCTTGAACCGTGATGGCTTTCGTGAACACGGGCCAGACAAACTTGGCTCCTGCGGCCTCGGCATGCTGACGCTCCTTACCGAAGGAAGCGGGCTCCTGGATGTCGATCAGTGTGATATCCGTGGCACCCAGCCGTGCCGACTCCGCCGCGGCGTCGCAGCCGACGTTGCCTGCTCCGATCACGACAACGCGTTTCCCGACCCGGACACGGTTTTCCTTGCTCGCCCGCAGGAACTCGAGGGCCGACACGGCCCGTTCGATACCCGGGACCGGGAGCATGCGCGGTTTCTGGGCCCCCGTGGCGATCACGACGAAGTCATTCTCGTCGCGCAGTTTCGAGAATTCCCTGGCGGTCATGTCGCGCTTCAGATGGATCGTCGGGATCAGTCCTTTGATCCGCTCGATCTCATGACGGACGATGTCGTCGGGGATGCGCAGGCTCGGGATGGAGCTGGTGATCTTGCCCCCCAGCGCCTCCCCGCGATCGAAGACAATGGGTTGATGACCCTTGAGGTAAAGCTGCCATGCAATCGAGAGGCCTGCCGGACCTGCGCCGACGATGGCAACCTTGTAGCCCGTCGATTCCGCCGGTTTCGGGGGTTTGGCCTTGAGGCTCGCCTTGCCCAGGACGGTGATGTCCACGGGCTTCATCCCCACGATCTGGCGCGTGCAGTTCTGCATGCATACGTTCGGGCAGAGGTACCCGCACACCGTTGCGGGAAAAGGCGTGTATGCCAGCGCGATATCGACGGATTCGTCGACGAGACCCTTGCGGACCATTTCCCATCGCTTCTGTACGGGGATGCCTGTCGGGCAGTTGGCCTGGCAGGGAGGGAGAAACTTCAGATTTTCCCAGACGGGCACGTAACGCCGCAGAACGCCGTTCGTGATGAGCGGGACGGGGCTTCGGTCCAGATCGGTCAGATCGCCGATCAGCCCGCCCTTGCCGAGTTCGCTGTCCCACACGAAGCGGCGGAAGTCCGCCATCTTGCGAATCGCCTTGGCGCCCTTCTCGCCCGGTTTTCTTGCCTCGAGAATCTTCCAGGCCGAGCGGTCCGCCGTCAGGCTCTTGAGAAGCTCCGATCGATGGATCGCACGAAGGAACTCCTTCATGTTTGATGTCAGCCAACTCCACTCTTCGTCTGTGGCATCGACGAGCTTGGCGTCCGCCTCGCTGTATCCCTTGTAAGGTCCGCGGAAGAACACCTTGCCGCCCACCATACCCACGCAGGGGCGATGGCCGAGGACATTGTCGGCGTGAAGGGGCTCATGCCCGCACACAACGGCAATGCCTCCCGCCATGAACTCTGCGAACGAATCGCCCACGCCGCCCAATACCCAGAGCTCGGGCGCCGCGAAACGGGGGTTGTGCTTGGTCATCGTCATGCCGCGGGCGCCGATGTCGCCTGCCACGTAGATCTTGCCCTGGGCCATGGCATTGCCGCAGCCGTTTGTCGCATGGCCGTGCACGATGATGTCGGCGCCGGCGTCGAGCCAGCCCACATCGTCCGATGCGGGCCCCATGATTTCGATTCGCGTGTTGGGGAAGCCCATGGAGCCCACACGCTGCCCCGGGTTGCCGGTCACTTTCACATCGAGTGGCTCATTTCCCGCCTTCCACAGTCTCCCGCCGATGCCGTGCTGGCCGAAGGCCTTCACCTCGATGTTCCTGTGGCCCGATTCGACGGCCTGCTGGAGGCGCTCCTCCAGGACCCGCGAGTCGACGCGCCGCCCCTTCTCCATCCCTTCGATGACGATGGCGGATTGCTGGTTGCTTGTTTTTTCCCTGGTGTTCTTCGTTTTCACCGTTCTCTCTCTCTTCGAAATTACACGACGTATTGAATCTTCAGCCGTTCTGCGGCTGCCTTGTCGGCGATCCCTAGGGCATCGGACATGCCGATGGGAAGAGATGTGGAGCGCCCGAGCGGGGCGACGATCTTCTTGAGTTCCGTGTCAAAACTCAGAAACATGTCCACGAGTCTCTCGGCCACCTTTTCGGGGTCAAGCCTCCGGTACAGGCGCGGATCCTGGGAGGTGATCCCCTTGGGGCACAGACCGATATTGCAGACATTGCAGCGGTCGGTTTCAGAGCCGAGGCAACCCGCCGCGGCCTGCATGGCATACTTGCCGATCTGGACTCCGCTTGCGCCCATCATGATGAGGGCTGCGGCGTTGGAGGCGAGGTTGCCGTTCTTGCCAATTCCTCCGGCAGCGAAAAGCGGTACTTCGTTCTGCTTTCCGATATTGACCAGGTTGAGGTAGGCGTCGCGGATGTTGCTCGCGATGGGGTAGCCCATGTGATCCATGGAGACGCTGTAGGCTGCCCCGGTGCCGCCGTCCTCGCCGTCAATGGCCAGCCCTCCCGCGTAAGGGTTGCGGGTCAGGTTGTTGAGAACGGCATTGGTGGTGCTCGTTGCGGAGATCTTCGGATAGACGGGCACGCGGAATCCCCAGGCCATGTACATCGACTGAATCATCTTGGCCACGGACTCCTCGATGGAGTATTTCGTCTGATGTGTCGGAGGACTGGGCAGACTCACTCCCGCGGGGACGCCGCGCACCCTGGCGATGAGGCTGTTGACCTTGTACCACATGAGCAGGCCGCCGTCGCCGGGCTTGGCGCCCTGGCCGTACTTGATCTCCACGGCGCAGGGGTCTTCCTTCATCTCGGGAAGGGCGTGGATGATCTCGTCCCAACCGAAGTACCCGCTTGCAATCTGCAGGATCACGTACTTGATGAAACGCGACCGTAGGAGCCGGGGCGGGCAGCCGCCCTCACCGGTGCACATGCGTACCGGCATGCCCAGCTCTTCGTTCAGGTAGGCGACACCCATCTGGAGCCCCTCCCACATGGTGGGCGAGAGTGCCCCGAAGGACATGCTGCCGATGAGCAGCGGGTAGATTTCCCGGACCGGCGGGATCCATCCGTTTTCCCGGGTGAACAGGAGGGCCTCTTCGGCAGGCAGAACCCGCCCCAGCAGGGTGCGCAGCTCGAACTCGTGCCGGCCGGCATCGAGAGCCGGGTCGGTGAGCATGGAGATGCGCACAAACTTGATCTGGTCCAGGAGGCTTCCCGGGTTGTTTCGCCGCCCGCCGCGCCTTCGGGGGACACCGCCCGTGTTGATGTGGAATCTCTGCTTGTCGATCTCGTCGTTGTGAACGGGGATGATCGCCTCGTTGGGGCAGACCAGGTTGCACATCGCGCAGCCGATGCAGGCGTACGCCGCGTCGGTGCGCTGGTCGATCCCGTGATAAACGGTGAACGCCGTGCCGGGGGTTTCCTTGATTCCCAGGGGCACGTTGACGGCGCGCTTGCGATGCACGCCCAACTCGATGGCCTGCACGGGGCAGACGGCCGTGCAGCGGCCGCAAAGGGTGCACCTCTCCTTGCTCCAGAGGATCCGCCAGTGCAGGTCCTTGGTGCTTAGCGTTGATGGGTGAAGGTTTCCCACTGGTTCCATATGCTTACCTCCGCACGATCGCGGTCCACGTAGGCCACGTCGTACTTCATGGGCTGGAAGTCTTTGCTCTTGTCACGATCCGGGATCACGTAATCGAGGCCGCACATCTCCGAGGAGACGGCATATAGGCCGGGTTTCCCGCCGATGACGCCGGGGCGGAGCTTCTTGCTGTCATGGACGATGAACATCGTCTTGTCGGGCAGAAAGCCCATGACGCAGTTGGGGCCGTCAATGATGAGGGGCCGGCACGTATGCTTCAGGAGGCGCAGCCACTGGCCGTCGGGGTGCCGGGCGAGTTCTTCGTCCTTCAGGGGGGTGATGATGTGCTTGTAGGCCTCGAGTCCCATACCAAGACGGTACTGGGTGTAATGCATGATGTGGGTGAAGACTTCCGAGTCGGACTGATAGCCGATGTAACCGGGGCAATTCCTCGACATGAGGAACTCGCGGATCGGGACGAATGCCGTGTTCTCTCCGTTTGTCATGGTGGCCACGCCCTGGATGAAGAAGGGATGGCAGGCGTACAGCGTGATGGCGTAGTTCGTGTTCTGACGCCCCTGGGCCAGCATGCTCCGGGCCATGATTCCCCGCTTGTCGAAGTCAAGGTAGTCGGCTACTTCCAGAGGATCACCGATCTCCTTGAGCATGATCACATCGGGCCAGAAACTGAAGACCATCATGGAACCGTCCTCGAGACCCATCTGGCGCAACTGGACACGGGTGATCATGTAGCGCAGCGACCGCTCTTCCTTGCTCAGGTCCGCCCACTCTGCAGGACAATCGTAAACGGCGAACAGGTAGGCATCTCGGCTGGGCGTGCCCTGGGGAGGGGCCTTCTTGGGACGGATCACCACCTCGTGCTTGGGGGTGAAGCCGCGGGCCGTCATGTACTCGTTGAGTTTCTTCATCCCCTCTTTCGTGAAGATGCCCGACAGGATGGGGCAATCCTTGTACGCGGAAAACTCGCCGGCCAGATCGGTCATGTACAGGCCCACGCCGGATCCGTCGTGTCCTTCCTTCATGACGTTGAGTGCCTCGAGGGCGATCATGGGGGAAAGGGGGTCCTTGCTGGTGATGGAAAATAATCGACACATTGTGCTTTCCTCGAATTGAATGCAGTGGTCCCCGTCAAAGGTCAAAATCCGTGCCATGGACGGGTGGATTGGAACTGTTGCGCCCTTCACTGCTGCAGGCAAAATGGCGCGAAATAATTAGGTTCTTTCACATCGCCGTGTTCACCCGATGCCTTCGTCCGATCCGGGACAGGGAAAAAGAAAACAATTTTGTTCTTCGAGAAATGCAATCTACAAAATTGTAACTTTCCCGGGCCCCGCCTGCTCCTGCTAGATGTCCATCCGGAAACGTCGTGGGTCGATCCCGTACTTGTGGATTTTGTAGTGGATCACCCTCTTGGATGTGCCCAGCAGTTTCGCGGCCTGGCTTTGATTCCCCTGTGTGCTCACGAGTGCATCGATGATGAGAGCCCGCTCATACGCGTTCATGAGTCCGGCAAGGGAAGACGCCATCTGACCATCCATTTTCTTCATTTTCATGATTATCAGCTCCGCCTGGCCATTATTGTATAAAGGACTGGTAGAAATCATAATGACAAAAAACGTGCCACGCTGGAAATGCAGGGGAAGTCCTATCCTCCACGTGACATAGATAATTTATAATATCTCGATACAAAAAGGATTATTCATTTTCCCAGGGCATGTCCGAGAGGGAGGTGAGGCATGCAAGGGTCCTTTCGCCGAGGTTCCAGATGCGAAAACAGGAACAAAATTGTGTTGAATTAAGAGGAACATCGCTTCTTGAGATTTGAAGGCAGGATATCACAACTTTGTTTACGCCTTACCCTCTGTCATTCTGGAATGCGTAACATATGCATCTCCCACAAAAAAGCAATGAACTGTTTATGCGGTGATCCGTTTGGATTTGAACCGTTTCGGGTCCAGGGCGTACTTTGTGATCTTGTACTGGATGATCCGCTTCGTCGTCCCCAGGAATTTTGCCGCCTTGCTCTGGTTGCCGCGGGCGTCCTTCAAGGCATCGATGATCAGGGAGCGCTCGTAGGCTCCGACGAGGGCATCGAGTTTTCCCCGCTCTTTCTTTGCAGCTTCCTTGGATTTCAGCTGGAGGGAAGGGGGCAGATGGTAGCTCTCGATGGAGTCCCCCGCAGCAAGGATGACGGCCCGCTCTATACAGTTTTCCAGCTCGCGGACGTTTCCCGGCCAGTGGTAGGCCAGAAGCATGTCCAGCGCGGGTGTGGAGATCCGCTTCACGCGCTTCCCGAGAATCTTGGCGTATTTCACGATGAAGTGATCCGTCAGCAGGATGATGTCGCTTCCCCGCTCCCGCAGCGTAGGCATGTAGATGGGGAATACGTTGAGACGGTAAAACAGATCCGCACGGAAACGGCCCGCTGCCACGTCCTCTTCCAGGTTTCGGTTCGTTGCGGCGATGATCCGGACGTTGACCGTCACCGTCCGTGACGACCCTAAAGGCTGCAGCTGTCTTTCCTGGAGGACACGGAGCACCTTGACCTGTGCCGTCTGCGAGAGCTCCCCGATCTCATCGAGGAAGATCGTCCCGCCGTGGGCCTCTTCGAAAAGACCGCGCCTCCGCTGGATGGCCCCGGTGAAGGCGCCCTTTTCGTGGCCGAACAGTTCGCTTTCCACGAGAGTATCCGGCATCGCGGCGCAATTGACCTGGATGAAAGCGCCGTTCTTGCGGGGGCTGTTGGCGTGGATCGCCCGGGCCACAAGTTCCTTTCCCGTCCCCGTTTCTCCGTTGATGAGAACCGTCGTCCCCGAATCGGCCACCTGGGAGACCATATTGAGAACGTCGAGCATGGGTTTGGAATTACCGATGATGTCCGTGGAGATGGCCCGCGCATGACTCAGCATCTTGCGCAGCCGCCGGTTTTCCTCCTCGAGGCCCAACCCGTGGACGGCCTTGGCGATCAGGTCCGCCACGGCGGACAGAATGGCCACTTCCTCCTCGAGATCGGTGACCTTGTGGGTGAGCTTGTCGGCTGACAGCACACCGGCGACCTTCCCGTCGTAGATAATCGGTACGCAAAGAAAGGCCAGCTGCGAGCGGTCCAGGTGCTTCCGGGCTCCCGTGCGATCGAGAAAGAGAGTCTCCTTGCCGAGGTTCGCGATGGCCATGGGACGACCGGTCTGGGCGACCTTTCCGGTGATCCCCTCGCCGGGCTTGTAGCTGATATCGAGTCCTTCGATATCGACGCCGCGGGCCACTTCCAGCCAGGTCTCGCCCGTTTTCTGGTCCAGGATGGAGATCATCCCGCGATCCATCCCCAGGCGCTTGCTCAGTTCCCTCATGATCTTCTCGAGCTGTTCGCGCAGCTCGCCGGCCTGGGTCAGGATTTTCGCAATGGTGTGCAGGGCGGCGAGTTCTTCGTAGTTGAATCGGCTCATGGTACATCCTGTCGGGAAGATGGATTCTCTTTCGTTACGGGATTGTTCCTATACCGATAAAAAGCACAAAAATCAAGGGCATTTCACATTCGAGAACAAAAATGTTACCTGAGTCAGGGTCAAGGGTCCAGGGGCCAGGGTACAGGGTAGGGGCCGCTTCGCGGCCGGAATCAGGCATCCGGATTCCGGAACCCAGAAGCCATCCTCGATTTGCACACTTCGGGCGGGCGGGAACTTTTCCAGAGCCTCCTTTGTCTAACCCATCAGAAGCCACAGAATATAGGAGGTATCCATGAAATCGGCGATTCGACTGTTGATCCTGTTTATGCTGGTTGCTCTGACGGTTCCCGGGAAAGCAGCCTATGCCCATCCGGAGACATCGGGCGACCGGACCCTGTCCCCCTATTTCTTCGTGAAAAGCGACGACCCGACCCTGGACCGGCTTCCCCTGAAATCCACCTCGGCGTCGGTCCGGATTTCCGGGGTGATTGCCGATGTCCTGGTCACCCAGTTCTATAAGAATGAAGGGAAAAAGCCCCTCGAGGCGATCTACGTATTTCCGGCCTCGACGCGGGCAGCCATCCACGGGATGAAGATGACGATCGGCAAGCGCGTCATCGAGGCGCAAATCAAGAAGCGTGACGAAGCCCGGCGGGACTATGAACAGGCCCGCGACCAGGGGAAAAGCGCCTCCCTTCTCGAACAGCAGCGGCCCAACGTCTTCCAGATGAACGT
>DASRZY010000188.1:0-7854 GCA_035685905.1 Syntrophales bacterium | reverse complement strand
TTCCAGAAAACGGCGATTCGGGGTGTTCGCAAGAATGCGGAGCGGTGGCAATCGCATTGCTACGAGGCACAGAAAGAACAGAACCGGAATTACAGCACCCTCTCGGGTCTTCCGGTCAAGCCGCTGTACACACCGGTCGATGTAGAACACCTGGACTACATGCGGGACCTGGGCTTTCCGGGCGAAGTGCCCTTCATCCGGGGGGCCCACCCGACCATGTACAGGGGCCGCACGTGGACGCAGCGGCAGCTCGCAGGCTTCGGTCCGCCCGAAGAGACGAACAAGCGCTACAAATTCCTTCTCGAGCAGGGCGCAACGGGCATCAACGGCGTCTTCGACTACCCGACGCTGCGCGGCTACGACTCCACCGACCCCGATGCCCGCGCCGATGCCGGCAAGGGCGGCGTCTCCATCGACACGATCGAGGACATGCGGGCCCTCTTCGACGGCATCCCCATCGACAAGGTCAGCACCTCGCTGGTCACCTGCCAGCCCATCTGCAACATCACCGTCCAGTCCATGTATTTCGCAAACGCAAAGGCCAGGGGCATCCCCCTTGAGGCCCTGACAGGAACCAGCCAGAACGATTTTCTCATGGAGACGGCCATCACGGTGGCGCCCGGCGTCCTGCCTCCCGAGGCGTCGTTCAAGTTGAGCTGCGACGCCATCGAGTACTGCGCGAAATACGCCCCGCGCTGGAACCCCATCAGTTTCGCGGGGTACAACTACCGGGAGTCCGGCTGCACGGCAGTCCAGGAGGCGGTCTTCACCATGGCCAATGCCATCGCCTGCGCCGAGGAGATGATCCGGCGCGGGTACGACATCGACAGCTTCGCACCGCGCCTGAGCTTCTTCTTCTCCTCCCACAGCGACTTCTTCGAAGAGATCGCCAAGTACCGGGCAGCCCGAAGGCTCTGGGCAAAGGTCATGAAGAGCCGGTTCGGCGCGAAGAACCCCCGCTCGCTCATCCTGAGATTCCACGTCCAGACAGCCGGCGTTTCGCTGACGGCCCAGCAGCCGCTGAACAATGTCGCCCGGGTGTCCTACCAGGTCCTGTCGGCCGTGCTGGGCGGCGCCCAGTCCATCCACGCCGACGCCTACGACGAGGCGCTCTGCGTCCCCACCGAGCTGTCCTCGCTCACGGCCCTGCGGACCCAGCAAATCCTTCAGCACGAGACCCGTGTCACCCACACGGTGGACCCGCTCGGCGGATCCTATTTCCTCGAGAGCCTGACCTTTGATCTCGAAGAAAAGATGGAAAGCCTCCTGGGGGAGATCGACCGGATCGGGGGCATCGTCAAGGCAACAGACAAAGGATGGATCCACCGGGAGATTGCCGACGCCGCCTATGCCTACCAGCGGACGGTCGAATCGGGCGAGCAGCTCATTGTCGGGGTCAATTGCTTCCAGATCGAAAACGAGGTGCTTCCCATCGCTCTGTTCGAAGTGCCCGAGACCCTCGCGGTGCAGGAGGCAAAGCTGGCAAGGATTCGGAAAGAACGCAATGCGGCGGACGTCGAGAAGGCGCTCGCCGGAATCGCCCGGGCCTGCGAGCAGGGCACGAACCTGATGGACGTGATCGTCGATGCCGTCCCGGCCCGCATCACCGAGGGAGAGGTAACGGGTGTCCTGAAACGACATTACGGCACGTGGAACCCACCGCTCTTTTGAAGTGAAAAGCATGGAGGTCAGAATGAACCGCAAGACCAGGATCCTGATCGCACGCCTCGGCCTGGACGCACACTGGAGGGGCAGCATCGTCGTGGCCCGCGCACTGCGCGATGCCGGCATGGAGGTCATCTACCTGGGGAACCAGAACCCGGAGACAATCGCAAAATCGGCCCTGGAGGAAGACGTGGATGTCGTGGGCCTGAGCACGCTCTCGGGCAATCACATGATACTCGCCCCCGAGGTCGTCAGGCTGCTCAGGGAAAAAGGCGCGGGGGACATGACGGTGGTGCTGGGGGGCACGATCCCGCCCGACGATATCCCCAAATTGAAGGCGGAAGGCATCGCCGAAATATTCGGGCCGGGTACCGCACTTGCAAAAATAATCCAGTTCATCAATGCGAAGGCCCTGTAAATTCGGAACAGCGGCCAGGGACGGAGAACGCCCTGGACATACGCAGGGATGGGGTTCAGGTCTCGCTTTTTGCCTTTGCAGTTTCTGAAGTCATGGGTCAGGGTTGCACATAATTCGGTGCCCGCTGGAGCGACATGGTGATCAAGAATGAGATTCCGTCTGCTGTTTCTGCTGTTCCTGGTTGTCTCACCGGCCCTGTCACATGCCGCCGACGAAGAGACCCTCGCCGATCTGCATGAACAGGTCGTCCAGGTGCAAGTCCGGGTCGAAGGCCTGTTTGGCGCGAAAGAGGTGCCCCTGACGGCAACGATCTTCCGCCCCGACGGCAACGGCCCCTTCCCTCTTGTCGTGCTGAGCCATGGTACGGCGCCCAATGCGCTCGAGCGGGCCAAGATCGGCAGATACCGGAGAATTCCTCAAATCCGAGAGTTTGTCAGCAGGGGCTTCGCCGTTATCGTGCCGATCCGGCGCGGCTTTGGAGCCACCGGGGGTGACTATGCCGAGTACACAGGAAAATGCGCGTCACCGATATACTACGAGGCGTGCCGGGCCGCCGGATCGGACATCGTCGCAGCGGTTGACTACGCCGTGAAACGACCCGATATCAATCCCGGCTGCGTGATCCTGGTCGGGCAATCCACAGGCGGACTGGCCTCCCTTGCAGCAGCAAGCATGAACCCCGGGGGACTCATTGCTGTTGTCAACTTTTCGGGCGGCCACGGCGGGGACCCGGCAGCCCACCCCGGCGAACCCTGTGACCCGCAGTCCCTCAAGGCTACGTTCGCTAAACTCTCACAGACCATCAAGGTGCCCGTCCTCTGGCACTACGCGGAAAACGACAAATATTTCTCTCCCAAGTATGCCAATGAATGGTTCTCGACATTCCAGAAAGAAGGCGGCAAAGGCCGACTGGTCATCCAGCCTCCCTTCGGAAAGGACGGACACAGCCTGTTTGTATCCAGCCAGTCCATCCCCATATGGACCAAGGCGTTCGATGCCTTCCTGGTTGACTTCAATGTCGGAGCCGGGAAATGCGGGATCAAGATCAACCGGTGAAGGATTGAAGCCGGGAGCAGCCTTGACGATCGAGACTGGAATCGAGGTCGGGACTTGCTTTTTGCTTCCTGGAGATATGCTCGCGGGCCTTCGTTGCTCCCGCGTCTTGTCATCTCCCGGTCTTGACGTGATATAATCAACAAGAAGGTTGCCATCCGCCCTGACAGGGGTCAGACGTGGCCGGCGCTTTCGCAAAAATCAGAATTGATACACTTCACCCCGTCGGGAAGAAATTCCCGGCATACAATCAGCAGGAGGTCGTTATGAGAAATAAAATCGTTATCGCTCTCATGGGTGTGTTCCTGGTCCTCGCCACGATTGGGACCGCTGCATCTCAACCGATAACCGGGGCTGAGCACTGGGTGAACAACGGAAACATCCGGCTGTATGTCTGGGAAAAATCCATGGGAAGCCCGGCAGGCAAGCCGATCATCGTTTTGTGCCATGGATCTGCCACGGCAGGAAAGGAAAGCTTTGATCTCCAGGTTCCCGGCAAGGCCACGTACAGCCTGATGGATGTCCTTGCCAGGGCGGGATTCGACGTCTTCGCACCGGACGTTCGCGGATTCGGCCGCTCGACTCACCCGGAGGGCCTCATGACGACGATGGAAGCCAGCCTGGATCTCAATGCCGTGGTGGACTACATCCTCAAAGAGAGAAAGGTCTCAAAGGTATGCCTTCTCGGATGGTCGTGGGGCACCCAGTACGGCGGGATGTTCGTGATGGCACAGCCCGGGAAGGTAGAGAAGTACGCCTCGTACGCGCAGATGCACGTGAACAGCCCCGACATCGCCAAGAGGCGGCCGCGCATCGATGTCTTCCGCAAGAATCCCTACATTGCCATCCCGGAAGCCGGCTGGAAGCCCCGCTTCTACTCGATGACGCCGGCCGATGCCAACGATCCGGAAGTGGTCGATGCCTACGCGAAGGCGGCAGCCCAAGTCGAGTTGAAATCCGCCACAGGCCCGCAGCTGGACATGGTCACCATCATGCCGATGATCAATGCCCGCCTGATGCCCGTTCCCACGATGATTATCCATGGCCAGTACGACGATGTGGCCGACCTGCAGGGATTGCTGCCTTTTTTCAGCGACCTCCCGAATCCGTACAAGGAGTATGTCGTCGTTCCCAATGCGGGTCATATGATGCACCTGCAGAAAGGCCATCGCATCTTTCAGCAAGCGGTGATCGGCTTCTTCAACTCACCGTGATGAAACCTACACCCTATGGCCGATGTGATGCGCCAGGGGGATTGAATCGCCCGACAGGAATCTGGAATGCGAGGGCTGAAGACTATGAAAAAAAATATACTTACAAGCTTGTTCATCTTGCTGTGCATGTCGGGTATGG
Source organism: Syntrophales bacterium (assembly GCA_035685905.1). Taxonomy (GTDB): domain Bacteria; phylum Desulfobacterota; class Syntrophia; order Syntrophales; family UBA2192; genus UBA2192. The sequence continues at coordinate 3,365 of DASRZY010000188.1, read as the reverse complement.
CTTATGCCCAATTGCCGATTCCGCCGCCGGTTGTCAAACCGTTCGCGGACAGCCGGGATTGGATGCTTGTTGAAAGCGTTGATTATTCCATTGGGAATTCAGGCGTCATCATCAGCGTTCCAAAGGGCTTTGTCACGGATTTCGCCAGCATCCCGCAACCGTTGTGGTCGTTCGGCCTGTCACCGTATGGCCGCTTCAGCAAAGCGGCAATCGTCCATGATTATCTCTACTGGATGCAAAACTGCACGCGCGAGCAGGCCGACAACCTGTTGCTCATCGCCATGAAGGAGAGTGGCGTGAGCAGATCACAGCAGGATGAAATTTATCTCGGCGTTCGCGCGGGCGGCGAGACCGCATGGGAGTCGAACAGGAAAGATCGTGCAGCAGGACTTATCAAGATCATTCCGAGCGATCGTCTGAATTTCCCTTATGAAATCAATTGGCCCGATTATAGAAAACAATTGCTCGATCTTGGCGTAAAAGAACCTTCGTCGACGGAAACGCCGGCATATTGTTCTTTCGGCGACTCGAAAGATGTTCCGTAAGCAGAGGCGTGGATATTCTTCCGATCCCACGGCACGTCTCGTATTCATGCTGTTCGGGATGGGATGCTCGGATCGACGATGTACAGCACCGAATGGTATCCAGCGAATCAGGCAGAAGGAAAGCACAATGGCCCGGTATCTCGAGGACTTCAAAGCGGGAGATCGTTACGAGACCGCCTCCATCGAATTGACCGAAGAGATGATTTTCCAATTCGCCGGACAGTACGACCCTCAACCGTTTCACCTGTCCCGGGAGGCAGCGCAGAACTCTTTTTTTAAAGGATTGGCGGCAAGCGGCTGGCATGTGGCGGCTCTGACCATGGGCCTTGTGGTACGGGCCGGCCTGGACGTCGCAAACGGGCTGATCGGAATCGACGTTTCGCTGCATTGGCCCCGGCCAACCCGGCCCGGGGACATCCTTCATGCCACAATCGACATCCTGGAAGTGAATGCCTCGCATCATCATCCCGGCTGGGGCATCGTGAAGATGCGATGGACAACGGCCAATCAGAAAAACGAGACTCTCGCCGAGATTGTATCGGATTGCTGGGTGCAGGCTCGCCCGGCGGGTTCGTAAGGAATCAATCAGGGGCGCCTCGTTTTGTCGTGCATGAAAGGCAGACATGGGCCTTCCTGACAGAGATCGTCATTCATCGAATACAGGCCAGGAGGGTCCTTTGAGACGACAACCCGGAAGAATCGTCTTTGTCATTCTCCTTACAGTCCTTGTTTCATTCGCTCCCGGGAGTCATCAACCCCGGGCCTGCGCCCAGGCCGCATCGACCGCCCTGCAGACGCATCAACCGCTTCCGAATCTCGATCAGGTAAAAAATCTCATCCGTGTCCCCCTGGTCGGGCAGACGACGGATTACACGTGCGGCGCGGCGGCCCTGCAGTCCGTCCTCCTTTATTACGGGGAGGACTTCGGGCAGATGGAGCTGGCAAGATACCTGGGAGCCAGCCCTCAAAACGGGACCAGCTATCGGGCAATCCTCCGATTTGCCAACCGGAAATTCCCCGATCCGCAGAAGCGCAATTTCTGGATGTGGAAGCGATGCGGTATGACGATCGATATTCTCAGGGAGATCATCGACAGCGGAAGACCACCCATTCTTCCGCTACAAGCCTGGGGCAAGCCCGGTGTAAACTGGAAAAAAGAGTGGAAAGAGGGCCATTACGCCGTTGCCGTGGGATACGACGAACACAATCTTTACTTTATGGACCCTTCGACCCTCGGTCATTACGCGTATATCCCCAACGAGGAATTTCTCGACCGCTGGCACGATCAAGACCCGGCAACGGGCGAGAAGCTGATTCAATGCGGCCTGGTCATCGGGAACGACCGGAAGATGCCCTCCTATGATTTCAGGGTCATCATGCGGATGGACTGAGCAAATCGACGGATACGAGGGTCATCGGCTTTCACGTTACCGGACCGTGGAGTAGAGATTGTCGCTGAAGCCTAGCACATTGGTCTTGATCCGGTACGTCGCGATCACGTCCTCCGACGGGATATTTTCGAACATGACGGGAAGCCCGTTTGCCCTGAAGAAATCCCTCGAGTCCATGAGCTGAAAGTGAAGGTGCGGCTCCGACGAGTTTCCCGTGTTGCCGACCTGTGCAATGACCTCGCCTTTTGCCACCTTCTGCCCTGCCTTGACCCGGATGGTCCCTTCCTTCAAATGGCAGTACATGCTGAATTCCCCGTTTCCGTGATCGATCGTTATGTAATTGCCGGCCAGGGAATTGCCCGGGCCGATCTTGTCGACGAGTTCCATGATCAGCGACATGGTGTATCCCGGTGTGATCACTTTCGCGAGATCGCTCATGCGTTCCTCCGGGAATCGGTCCGCCACGTCGACAACGGTGCCCTCACCGATGGCGAGGACGTCCCTGCCCCAGATGGCAAAGTCGGACAGTTTTCGGGGATTCGGTGTCGATGAGTCCGTGAAGGATTCCGCTCCGCCGACAGCTGCACCGACCGCGTCGAAGGCAAACTCCTGGGATGATGCATTCCGGTGATGGAGGATGTTCGCGGCGAGATTTCCCAGATGGACGTCTCCCTTGAGCGGGAAGATGTACTTCCCCTTCACCTCGTAAAATGTCAGTGCCACGGGGACGCTGTGCAGCTTCTTTTTGCCTCCTGACCGGACGGAGATATCCAGCTGCAGCCCGTCGATCCGCTGATGGCCGACATGGTGGACATACAGGACCGATGCAAGAGGGAGCATCACGCTGGCGCCCGGTACGACGACGGGGCCTTCGGACACGGGCCCATCGGGCATGACCACGTCTCCATGCTCCGTTCTCACGAAGAAGAGAGGGGGATTGGCATTGATGGCCTTCGCTTTCTGTGAGATCAGCTCTGCCATCTCCCCTGCCCGTATTTTGTAGCGGACGGCCTCCGATCCGGCTGCCCTGCCGATGACATCGATGCTTTCGATCTCGATCTTGCGTTTCTGACGGTTTGTCACGACGAGGTCGGGGAGCTTGATATCCGTCACACGCCAGCTGCCCAGGTCATAGGTGAAGGGGATCACCTTCTTTCCCCTGGCAAAATACCTGATTTCGACATCGGTGCCCTCGGCCGCTGCGAATGCGGGAATCACAAGGAGCCCGATGATCAGGCAGGCGAAATATTTAACTCGATAAACATTGCGGCTCTTCATCATTGTCAAGCATCCCTCTCCGTGTTGGTTCATGGTGCAACGATATGCAAGAAATATGGGATAAATCCGACTCCCTGATTTTCCGACGAAAATGATTCACTTCTCTGCGACAGGATTGCATCCAGCTCGCATATCGTGTCCTGATCACCGC
>DASRZY010000187.1:0-4080 GCA_035685905.1 Syntrophales bacterium | reverse complement strand
ACCGGCTCGAAGCTCTCCCGGTCCATGTTGTCGTAGATGTTGCGGCCGCTGTTGAGGGAGACCTCCTTCTCGGAGGACATCCCGCCGAAGATGATGCCGACACGAAGTTTGTCCATGCAGTCTATCCGGTCTGTCCAGTCTGTCCCGTCTATCCGGTCTATCGGTCTATCCGGTCTATCCGGTCTATCCGGTCTAAATCCCCCTTACATCCCCCTTTATCAAAGGGGGAAAGAGGGGGATTTTCTCCTTGCCGTTTTGTTCGCTGTTGGCAGCTATTTCCTCGATCCTCGTTCCTCGAGCCTTAGAGGTCCCAGAGGAACGTGACGCCGCTGTTGGGGAAGATCCACTCGTCGTCGCTGATCCGGATCCGGATTCGTTTGCCCGTTTCCTTCGTCACCTCGGGATAGGGGTGCTTGCCCGCGAAGAAGCTGATCTCGCGGACGTTCTTCAGGTTCATCCCCTCGTAGTTGAAATCGATGTCGAGCCCCCGCGTGGGGTAGACGAGAAAGACCGAAAAGAGGTTGTTGCTGCGGAATTTCTTCGTTTCGATCTCGATCTTCATGCGGACCTGGCGATTGAGCTTCTTGCGCAGCGAATCGCCGCCGCCGCACCAGATCTCGTAGCCCCGCTCCGTCGTCTCCGAGCGGATGATCGGGACGGCCTCGTTGTCCACGCAGACGCGCACCACCCGGAAGTCGCTCTCCCGGAACGCCTCGTCGCTCGTGGTCAGCAGCCACCGGTATTCGCAGCGCGGATCGTCGAACAGAAGCGAGAGCTGCCGGTTGTTGAGCGCGCACCCGATGAGGAAGATGGAATTGCGCAGGGTCTTCGAGTACTCGATGTGGGTCGAGACCTTGAAGAAGTTCCCCGCCTGGGCGTCTTTGGCCCTCTCGTCGGGCGTGAAATCGGAAACCTTGATGTCGTATCGGAAGTTGGTCCGCAGCTCGAGCTGCCGGTCCTCTTTTCCGAAGAGGGCCTCGAACATCTCGTAGTAGATGGCATCGCCCAGCTCGGAGCTCCGGGCGCGCGTCTGAAAGCAGCGTCGGATGACATTGTCGATTCGCGAGATCGACTTCACCTCGTCGGGAATGAATACGCGCCGCAGCCTCGGCTCGACGCTGCCGGCCCTTCCCTTCTCGATGAACACGCGCGGGGCGCGCTTGCCCAGGGCGCAGAGCACCTCGTAGCTGATCGTCTTGGCCTTGGCGGCAATGTCGTTTGCGGGGATGTATTCACCGCCCTGACGGCCCAGCAGCACGACCTCGTCGCCCACTTCGCACTCGGGGAGGCGGCTGACATCCAGGGTGCACATGTCCATGGAGACTCGGCCCACGAGGGGCACGCGCCTGCCCCGGATGAGGGCCTCGCCCTGGTTGGACAGGATGACGCCGTATCCGTCGCCGTAGCCCACGGGGATGGTGGCGATCCGGGTGGGCTTTTTCGTGATGTAGGTGCGGTTGTACCCGATCCCGTAGCCCTTGGGAAACTCCTTCAGGAGCAGGACCTTCGTCTTGAAACTCATCACGGGCAACAGATCGGCCTTCGCCTTGAGGCTCTCCGAGGGATAAATCCCGTAGGACATGATGCCGGGGCGGACCATGTCCAGGTGAAATGGATTGAAGTTCAGCAGGCCGCCGCTGTTGGCCAGGTGCTTGACGGGAATGTAGATCCGGCTGTCATCGAGTTTCTTGAGGAGGGCCTGGAAGAGGCGCCACTGTTTCTCGTTGCAATCGTCCCCTTCAACCTCGCTCGAGGAAAGATGCGTAAAGATGCCCTCGATGGCCAGGTTCGGGAAGCCGAGGATCTCCTCGATCGTCCGGAAGGCCTCGCTGTGGATCGTGCCGCCGCGGCCCATGCCCGTGTCCACCTCGATGTGGATGGGCATCTTCACCTGAGCCTTTTTCAGTTTTTTCTGGAGCTCCCGGGCAAAGCCGAGGTCGGAGACGGAGGGGGTGAGGTTGTACTTGATGATCTCGTCGATCTCGAGGCCCATGGACGGGCTCAGGATGAGGACCGGCGCATCGATCCCGCCCACGCGCAGCTGGACGCCCTCGTCGGCGTTGGCAACCCCCAAATAATAGGCGCCGTTCTTCAGGGCCACGTTGGAGATCTCGATAGCGCCATGGCCGTATGCGTCGGCCTTGACCACCGAGAGGATCTTCACATCGGGCCCCACGAGCCTGCGCATCTCGTTCCAGTTGTGCGTGAAGTTGTCCAGGTCGACCTCGACCCAGCTGCGGTAATTCTGCCCGTCGCCTTTTTGGTTGCTCATGGGAAGCCCGTCTTGTCTGTCGTCGGTTGCGGTCCGGAAATAGCGAACCCATTCCTGCCATGGATCAGCCCGAAACGTTATCAGAAAACACGGGGATTGCAAAGGGTGAAGATGATCGGGGGGATGTCATGATTTTGTGAGGATATTCCACGGGTTGAGGCAGTCCGGCCCAAATGAAATGCTCATCGATATTACCGTACGCGGCAGGGTAAAGGGGTTAGGGTCAAGGGTACAGGGGGAATTAGGCCCTTGCTGATTGCTGCTTTATCCTCGCTCCTCTATTCGCAACGAGGCGTTTCGCCTTGACAAAGAGGGAGGGTTGGGTTTATATGTTTCCCTTCAAAATGGACAGCAGGCCGATGTAGCTCAGCTGGTAGAGCAGCTGATTCGTAATCAGCAGGTCTGGGGTTCGAATCCCCACATCGGCTCCAGATGAATGAAAGGGGTGATCGCTGATCACCCCTTTCTTTTACCTTCAGAGCGACTTCCGACCGGTTAGAGTTTCCGTTTCTTTCCCGCCTCCCAGGCATCGCCGGCGAATTCACCCACCGTCCAGTAGCGGTTGTCGGGCATGGTGAGAAGCAGCGGGTTGAGCTTCTTGACGTCGAGCTTGCCCTGCGTCATGCAGCGCCCGTCGGCAAAGGAGGCGATGATCTCGCCGATGTAGAGGCTGTTGGTCGGCAGCTCAACCGTTCGGACGAGCCTGCATTCGAGGTTGAGAGGGCACTCCCCGATCATGGGCGCCGTCTTGGTCTCGCCGTAGAACACGTCGAAGAGCGCCGATTTGTCCGCCTTGCGCCCGGAGACGATGCCGCAGTAATCGGCCTTTTCGATGAGCGCCGCATCGGGAAAGCAGACGCTGAAGGTCCCGTTCCCCCTGATGCCCTCATTGGTGTAGTGTTTGTTGAAAATCCCCACGGAAAGCATGGGCGGCGCCGCGTTCACCCGCGACACAAAACCCACGGCCATGAAGTTGGCCCTACCCTTCACGTTTGTCCCCACGAGAACGACTGGCATGGGGTAGATGAAGACATTCGTCCCGGCTGAAATCCTGTCCATGGTCTTTACCTCCTTTCCATCGCTGTCCATTTTTTCCTACCATTTTTCCCGTTGCGATGCTAATTTTCCTGACCATGAAACGCGCGGCAATCCTCTGCCTGGCCCCCCTGGTCCTGCTGCTCTGCATCCCGCTTGCCGGTCACCCTTTCGATATCCTGCCTTTTCACACTACGAACCAGAGCCCTGTCGTCCAGATCTTCGGTTTGCCGGCCCTGGGCGATTCGAGGATCCTTGCGGCGGGAGGCAAGGAGCTGACCCTCGTCCTCGACGTTGCCAATAACTATGTCGACGACAGCGCCCGGGGCGAACACATCACGCTGGACGGCGAGACGTACCGCCTCGATCTTGTAGGCCGGTTCGGGATCGGGAATCGCCTCGAACTCGGCTTCGAGATCCCCTACGTTTTCCAGAGCGGCGGGGTTCTTGACGGGTTCATCGAGAATTACCACACCACCTTCGGCTTTCCGCAGGGAGGGCGCGATCAGGCCCCGAACGGCCGTCTTCTCTTCAACTACCAGCGCAACGGCGCGAATCTCTTCCGCGTCGATCAGTGCAATTCGGGACTGGGGGACCTCCGCCTGACAGCGGGATATCAGCTGTACGAAGACGATGCGGAAAGCCCCCGTGCCCTGGCGCTGCGGGCAAGTCTCAAGATCCCCACCGGGGACAGTAACGTGCTTCATGGCAGCGGGAGTACCGATCTGGCGCTCTGGCTCACGGGAAGCCAGGGCTGGAAGACAGCCGGAGGC
>DASRZY010000186.1:0-3334 GCA_035685905.1 Syntrophales bacterium | reverse complement strand
CGGTGAATTCGCTTTCGGGCTGATCCGGGCGATGAACGCGTTCGCGCTCATCGATGGCAGTGAGATCGTAGAGCATGCGGTAAGGTTGAGGGATCTGCTCCTTGAGGTACCGCAGGATCGACGGGACCCGGTCGCCGGGAATCCACGCCGTCGGGATCTCATCCTTCGTGTTCTGAAGAGTGATGTTCTTTTGTCCGAATCTCTCCTCGAGATCCCGGATCACCGCCGGCTTTTCGCCCATGTCGTCTCCTGAAGCGCGGAAGCCCAAGATGAAGTTCTTCGAGCCCGGGTTATATTTCGTCGGGCGATCGCAACGTGACCAACTGCTGCCGCACCTGTCTTTTCCGATCCCGCATCGACGGCTGCGCTCCCCGCACCACGCCCTGCGGGCCGACCACCCAGCTCAGGGGGCGCCGCTCGAGCCCGGCGGCCTCGCGAAGCAGCAGCAGCCCCTCGATGAAGGCATCGGGGCGGGGAGGGCATCCCGGGACATAGACATCGACGGGCAGGATCCTGTCGACGCCCTGGATGACGCTGTAGATGTCGTACATGCCGCCGGAATTCGCGCAGGACCCCATGGAGATGACCCAGCGGGGCTCCATCAGCTGGTCGTAGAGCCGCCGGATCAGGGGCGCCATCTTGATGAAGGGAGTTCCCGCGATGACCATCACGTCCGCTTCCCGCGGGGTGCCCCGGAGCACCTCGGCGCCGAACCGGGCGATGTCGTAGCGGCTGGTGGCGCTGGTGGCCATCTCCACGTAGCAGCACGACAGGCCGAAGTTGAAAGGCCAAAGGGAATTCTTGCGACCCCAGGCAAGAAGATCCTGGAGCCTCGCCAGGGCGAAGCTGCGGCTCGCGGGTTGATCCGATGCGGGGCCGCCTTCGGCGCGCGGATGCCGTGCCGATGCTGCGGTGAGGGACCACGTCACGATGCACCTCCTGCGGGTGGGCTATCTTCCACGCTTCATCTCCCCCCACTCCAGCGCACCCATCCGCCACAGGTAGCACAGGGCGGCCATCAGGACGCCGATGAAGATCACGATGGCCAGGTATGCCTCCATCCCCGCGTCGCGGGCGATGACAGCCCAGGCAAAGACGAAAATGGATTCCACGTCGAAGATGACGAAGAACACGGCCACGAGAAAATATTTGATGTCGAAACGGATCCAGGCCGCGCCGGTGGGTGCGAGGCCCGATTCGTACGGTTCTCCCGTGGCCCGCCCGGCGTGCCTCTCGCCGAGGACCCAGGAGAGCCCGATCATGGCGGCGACCAGGCAGAACGCGGCAGCGACGTACACCGCAAGGGGCCAGAGTTCCTGGATCCGGGCTGCCTGGCTGTCTGGCATCTGCCTTCCCCCCTGCCGTGCACGGGATCAATCATCGCGCCGCCGGATCGCGTGCGCGGGCGTTATTTGATCGTCACTTTCTTCGTCTTCGCCCTGGACTCTTCCATCTTGGGGATCCGGATCTCGAGGACGCCCTGGTCGAACTTCGCTTCGGCCTTGTCCGCCTGCACATCGGCAGGCAGGCGAAAGCTCCGCGTAAACGAACCGTAGGCACGCTCAACGCGGAAGTAATCTTTCCTCTCGACCGCTTCTTCCTTCTTTCTCTCTCCCCGGATCGTGATCATGTCGTCGCTGAGGCTCACATCGACATCCTCCTTCTTCACGCCGGGCATGTCCGCCTTCACGACCACGTCGTTGCCTTCTTCGAAGATGTCCGCCGTGAAGGACATTTCAGCCATCTCGGGGAATTTCAATGCGGGCCATCCCGGGGGGTGGTTGAAAAGGGAAATGGGCCTCTTGAAGAGATCTTCGTACCACTTCTCCTCGATGAGAGGGATCGGGGGGGATGCCTGCCTGGCTTTTCCCGCAACTTTTCTCATCTCTGTTTTTGCCATGGTACACCTCCAGTCTGGGGAACGATTTTCCAGCAGGGGTCTGGCGTCTTGCTGCGCCTTTCAAAAAACAGCGACCCCGCGATGCGCGAAAGAGCGACGGCCCCGTCATGCCCGGGCTTTCGCACGCTTCCGGGAGCCCTTTGACGGCGTCCGTACGGTCCGTTTGCCTTTCCGCTCCTTGCCGTTGCCTTTTTCCCGCGCCTCGGCTGCAGGGGGCGCCGCCGCATACCCTCCTGCGACGATCCGTTCCGCCTCGCACCAGTATTCGAGATCCCGACCCTGCAGGCAGCCGCCTTTCACATAGAGTTCATAGGCAACCCTGGCGATTTCATCACGCGAATGTCGATCCATGATCCTGTCTCCTTCCATTATAGAGCTCCCGGTGCTCTTGAACCCGGGGGTACCCATCCTTTCGTGTCTGTGGTGATTGTCTCGGCAGAATCGGCCGCAGGGGGATCCTTTGCGGAGTGCCGGCAACGGATACGTTCATCGAGTGGATTCAGCGCGGGATTTCAACCCGGTTCGGTACCTGCCCGATAAGCAATCTACCGTTCATTATGCGACTTCCCGGGATGGATACTATCGGGGATTGGCAGCTTCGGTTCGTCGAAAAACCTTACTGACCCCTCGGAGAAAGGTTGACGAAAGGGATCAGAGATGTCCGTCTTCTGCCAGCCCCGCGAGCAGCAGATGCAGATAAACCAGGCCTGCGTATGCGTCCCACCTGCGGAGTCGTTTCCGGACACCGGCGTCATCCAGGGATTTGCTGATATGCAGCACGCTCTGGAGCCTGTTGCGCGCCCCGACATCCCCGGCGGGGAAGATCATGAGCCGGCCCAGGCCCCTCAGGAGGGCGTAGTCCGCCGTCCACCGGCCGACACCGCGCAGCTCCCGGAGCTTTTCGACGGCCTCCTCGTTGCCCATGGCCTCCAGGGCGGAAAGGTCGACGACCCGGTTGCTGACCCTGTTTGAAAGTTCAATCAGCGCCTGCGCCTTCTGGCGGCTGAAGCCCAGCCTCTTCAGGCCGGCGATGTCGGCGCCGGCAAGCTTCTCCGGCCGGGGGAAACCGAAAACGGTCCCCCCGGGCGCGCTCAGGCGGATGCCATACGATTCGGCCAGGCGGTTCAAAAGGATGATGCCCACGGTGAGGGAGAGCTGCTGGCAGGCGATGCCGTTGACCAGGGCCTCGAAGACCGTGGGAAACCTCGGCAGCCTGACCCCGCGGAACCGCTCCGCGAGGGCGGCCATGGTCCTGTGATGCCGGGTCAAATCGTAGAAACCGGAGAGATCCGTTTCGAGCCCCAGCATCCGGGTGAGAGTCGCCGTGATCGGTGCTTTCGCGTCCCTCGTCAGTTTCTTCCCGCCGGCCCGCACCCTGAGGACCGGGTTTTCGGGAGGACCTGCCTGGGTCACACGGACCTCGCAGACCCCGTC
>DASRZY010000185.1:0-3412 GCA_035685905.1 Syntrophales bacterium | reverse complement strand
AAAGCCGAATATCTCCCCCTTTTTTACGTCGAGGCTGACCCTGTTGACCGCGACGAAGTCGCCGAAATGCTTTTCCAGGTCGCGGAGGGTGACGGCGAAGGCGTGATCAGGCATGTTCACCAGGTTTCTCCCTGCTGCCGTCATTGAGCACCGACACAAACACATCCTCCAGGCTCGGCTCGATCTGCCGGATGCCGCGGAGCTCCCTGCCCGCCTGTTTCATGATGCCCGTGACCAGGTCTGTCCCTTTGTCGATATCGTCGGTGACAAGATGCAGCCGGTCGCCGAACTGTCCCACGGAGGCGCCGGGTATGCGCTCCCGCAGAAGGCGGACGGTTTTACGGGCATCATCCGCATGAATTTCGAGAATCGATCCCTGCATGAGCCCGCGCAGCCGGTCCGGCCTGTCGCAGGCGAGGAGATTTCCCTTGTGGATGAGCCCGACCCGGTTGCAGCGGTCGGCTTCATCGAGATAGGCGGTGGCGACGAAGATGGTGACCCCTTCTTTCAGGAGCTGGTGGAGGATGCGCCAGAACTCCCGCCGGGAGACCGGATCGACTCCGTTGGTCGGTTCATCGAGGAAGAGGACCTGCGGGGTATGGATAAGGGCGCAGACGAGGCCGAGCTTCTGCTTCATGCCGCCGGAAAGGTTGCCTGCCTGGCGCTTTTTGAAAGGGGCGAGGCTGCTGAAGGAAAGGAGGCGGTCGATCCTCTCCTCGCGCCCCTTTCGGGGAAGGCCGTAAATGTCGGCGTAAAAGTGGATGTTCTCCGCGACTGTCAGGTCGGGGTAGAGTCCGAAGCGCTGGCTCATGTAGCCGATCTCTTCCTTGATCGTTTCGGCCTCGCGGACTGTGTGCCTCCCCATGACCCGGGCGGAGCCGGAGGTGGGGTCCATGATCCCGGTCAGCATCCGCATGATGGTGGTCTTGCCGGCCCCGTCCGAACCGATCAGCCCGAACAGCTCACCCTGCGCCACGGTCAGGTCGAGGCTGTCCACCGCAATGAGGTCGTCGAAGCGCTTGGTCAGGTTGTCTGTTTTTATGGCATCCATATATCTCTGAGGATCGAGGTTCGGGGATCAAGGTGCGAAGTTCCAAGACAAAGATGTAACCTCGTACCCCGTTCCTCGTTCCTAATTCGTTATTATTTCCGCGTCCGCCGGCATGCCCGGCTTGAGTTCCATCGCGGGGTTGGCGACAGTGATCTTGATCCGGTAGACGAGTTTGACCCTCTCCTTCTCCGTCTGGACGTTCTTGGGAGTGAATTCCGCTTCCGGGGAAATGAAGGAGACCAGGCCGTCGTAGGTTTTGCCGGGCCAAGTGTCGGTCGTTACCCGCGCCTTCTGTCCCACCTTGACCCGGCCGAGTTCGGTTTCCGGGATGTAGGCCCGCAGCCAGGGAGTGCTGAGGTCCCCGACCGTGATGACGGGAGTGCCTGCGGCAACCTGCTCGCCCGGTTCGATATTCTTGGCGATGACCAGGCCGGGGGCCGGCGCAGTCAGTGTCGTATAGCCCAGGCGCTCCACGGCCAACGCCAGGGACGATTCCGCTTCTTTCAGGCGTGAACGCCCCTTGTCAATCCGTTCCTGCCTCGGGCCCTTGCGCACTAGCGCCAGCGCTTCCCGGGCCTGCCGCGCCTGCGCCAGCGCCGAATCCCGGGCGGCCAGGGCGGCATCGAATTTCTGTTTCGGGACCACTTCGCGGGCAAAGAGTTCCTTCTGCCGCTGGAAATCGTCCGCGAGACGCTTTGCCTCGGCCTCCGCGGCAGCCAGTGCCGCTTCTGCCTGAGCTATTTCCTCTTTCCTCGACCCTGCCTCCAGTTCCCTGAGTTCAGCCTGCGCGGTCTGAACCTCCGCCTTACGGATGGCCACTTCGTGGACGAAGTCAGCGCTGTCGAGACGGGCGACCAGCTGGCCCGCCTTGACCACCTCTCCCTCGTCGGCCAGGCGTTCGCGCACCCGTCCGGGGATCTTGAAGCTCACCTCTACCGTGGTCACCTCGATGTTTCCCGAAACCTTGAGAGCATCACGGCCATTGGCCGTGTGCCGGGTGGCATAAAAGGTCACGGCCGCCGTAATGACCGCCAGGGCTGCAAGCGCTGCTATAACCGGTTTCCTCATCAGATCCCCCCCGAATTGATTATCAGAGCATATCCCAATCAGTGCAGATGCGCAAGTGCACGATTTTCAGGCAACCGCAGCAGTGCCGGACTATATCTCCGGCGCCGGCAAAACGCTCTAGCAGGCTGTTGAAAAACTACTGCGGGGCCGGCCTGCGGTGTTGCCGCTCGCTCAAAAGCTCAACGTATTCAAGATACGCCTTACTTTTTCGCTCGCTTGCGCCGTGCATCCCGACCTCTTTAGGCCCTTTGGGTCCTCATGACGTTTTTCAACAGCCTGCCAGAAAGGTGCGGGGCACAACGCTTATATTTTATTGGAACGGTTTATGCTTTAGATAACCATATCTATACTTCCAGATTACCTGCTTTAACCATAAAATCCAGTACAAGGCGGTGATACAATTGAGAACGGTACTTATTTGCGACGATGAGCCGGTCATCAGGATGAGCCTAAAAAATAGGCTCAAGGCCCTCGGCTTTGATGAAGTAATAGAATGCGGCGACGGCGAGGCCGCCGTAAGTCTGGCACTGGAAAGGTTGCCGGATATCGCGATCCTCGACGTTTCCATGCCGAAGATGGACGGGATCACGGCAGCAGCTGAAATCCGCAAAAAGCTCAAGATACCGATCATTCTCGCTACCGCCTGTTACGACCCGGATACCGTGAAACGGGCGGGCGAGACCGGCATAGCTGCTTTCCTGACCAAGCCGGTACGGGACCAGGACCTGTGGCCCGCCATCGAACTGGCATTTGCCCATGCTGATGAAGTTGAACATCTTAAGGAAGAGGTGGAGGACCTTAAGGAGACCATCGAGAGCCGGAAAGTCATCGAGAAGGCGAAAGGGGTCCTGATGAAGGCACATGGGCTGTCCGAGCCGGAAGCGTTCCGCAGGATGCAGAAACTGGCCATGGACAAGCGGAAATCGATGAAGCAGATCGCCGAGGCGATCCTGCTCACCGAAAGCTGAAACGGGTGCGCTCCGGCCTCTGTTGTCTTGCCGGATATTTGAGCATTGCAGGGCAGTGAGGCGTCATGGAGTTCTGTGGGACTGAAACATGCAGCAGTGATGATTAAATATTGGGCAAACATCGTGAGCTGGACTGCCAGAATTCCTCGGCATTGAAAAAAGGTCAACAAAAACAGCGGGATCAATTTTGGCACGGTCGATGCTAGATTAAAATCAAACTACTGAAACGAGAATACGCCGTAGTATTCAAACACAGAAACGTTAGGCAAAGGCGCCCGCCATTCACAGATGGGGCGCCTTTTTTGTTGCCCCGCACAATTCACCT
>DASRZY010000184.1:0-9871 GCA_035685905.1 Syntrophales bacterium | reverse complement strand
ACGCCGAGGAGATCACCGGGGACCCCATGTATGTGAGGGCAAGGAAAGGGATCAATTACCTGCCCCAGGAACCGTCCGTCTTCAGGAAATTGACCGTCGAGGAGAATATCCTGGCCATCCTCGAAACGCTTGACATCGGAGGCCAGGAGAGGAAAAATAGGCTCCAACAATTACTGGGTGAGCTGGATCTCACCCAGCTGGCCCGAAACAGGGCCTACTCCCTTTCGGGAGGGGAAAGAAGGCGCGTGGAGATTACGCGGGCACTGGTGACGTCCCCGCGCTTCATTCTTCTCGACGAGCCCTTTGCAGGCATAGACCCTCTGGCTGTGGCTGACATACAGAAGATCATCCACAAGCTGAAGGCACGAAACATCGGGGTGGTGATCTCCGACCACAATGTGAGGGAGACCCTGTCCGTCTGCGACCGGGCATACATCCTCAACGAGGGGACTGTGCTCATCGAGGGCTTGCCGGAAATGATCGCGGAGAGTAAGATTGCAAGGAAATTCTATCTTGGAGACGACTTCAAGTTTTAGCGGGGTAGGGAAGAAGGTCCCAGGTCAATGACGTTCGAACTGAAGCAAAGCCTCAAACTGAGCCAGCAGCTGATCATGACGCCTCAGCTGCAGCAGGCGATCAAGCTCCTCCAGCTCTCGCGGATCGAGCTTGTCGACATGATCCAGCAGGAGATGGAGGAGAACCCCCTGCTCGAGGAGAGGGCCACCGAGGAATTCGGCGAGGAGGGGGCGCCCGCGCCGGAAGTCGACGAGGTCAAGGCAGTCGAGCGCACCGGGGAGGTCACAGGCGAAGGCGACGGCAAGGAGGACTTCGACTGGGAAAATTATCTGGAAGACTACGGTCCCATGAGGGTGACCTACGACCGAGAGGAGGACGAAGGACCTTCCTGGGAGAACATGCTCTCCAGGAAGACGACCCTCACGGATCACCTCATGTGGCAGCTGGGCCTCTCCAGGCTGACGGAGGCGGAGCGCAAAGTCGGGGAGCAGATCATCGGCAACCTGGATTCGAGCGGCTACCTGGCAGCCTCCATTGACGAAATCGCCGAACAGGAGAAGACCGGCACCGACATCGTGGAAAAGGTGCTGGCAAAGATACAGGAATTCGACCCGCCGGGAATCGCCTCGAGGGACTTGAAGGAATGCCTGATGGTCCAGGCAAAGATACTCGGGGCACAGAATTCCCTTGTCGAGATCATCGTCCGGGACTACCTTCACGACCTCGAGACCAAGAACTACAACAACATTGCCAAGAAGCTGAAGGTCCCGCTGGCAGAGGTGCTGGACGCCATCTTCCTCATCAGCCGCATGGATCCCAAGCCGGGCCTGGTATACAGCGATGAAGGCCCGCAGTACATCATCCCGGATGTCTTTGTGTTCAAGGTGGGTGAAGAGTACAAGATCATCCTCAACGACGAGGGGCTGCCCAGGCTGCGGATCAGCAACTTCTACCGGGAGATCCTGGGGGGGACCTCGGATGGCGCAAACAGCGCAGAGGATTGCAAGAAATATATCAAGGAGCGGCTTCAGTCGGCAACCTGGCTCATCAAGAGCATTCAGCAGCGCCAGCGGACCATCTTCCGGGTGACGGAGAGCATTGTCAAATTCCAGAGGGAGTTCTTCGACAAGGGAATCCACTTCCTGAAACCGTTGGTGCTCCGCGACGTGGCCGACGATGTGGAAATGCACGAGTCCACCATCAGCCGGGTGACGACCAACAAGTACATGCACACCCCCCGGGGAATCTTCGAACTGAAGTACTTCTTCAACAGCAGCATCAGCAAGACGAGCGGCGACGCGATTGCATCGAAGAGCGTGCAGGAGGAGATCCGGAAGATCATCGGCGGCGAGGACGCCCGCAAGCCCCTGAGCGACAGCGAGATCGTCGATATCCTCAGCGAGCAGGGCATCTCCATCGCACGCCGCACCGTTGCCAAGTACCGGGAGATGATGGGAATCCTGCCGTCCTCGAAGAGGAAGAAATTTTTCATAAAGCCTAAAAATTAATTGACAATTTCCCGTGTCTGGCCTATAAGGCATAGCTTCTTTTTAGACGGTACCGGCAGACCTTCCCGCGGAGGCGTTCCGTCCATCCGGAATCAGCCGAAGCGAGATCCATCCCTGCGACAGAATCCCGCCGGTCGTCCTGCCCTTCCAAAGGCGTCAATCTTGCAGGGACGCCATGATACGAATCGAGGGCGAACACATTAAAAAGGATGAGGAGGCAGCGAGGTATGCAGGTTTCTGTGACCTTTCGGAATACGGGGTCGGAAAGTTGGTTCAAGGATTATGTGACGGAGCGATTGAACAGGATCCAGAAATACATCGACAAGCCCGTGGAAGCCCACGTGGTGCTTGCCGTCGAGAAATTCAGGAACGTGGCCGAGATCAATATCATGGCGAAGGGCATCAACCTGGTCGGCAAGGAAGAGGCCAAGGACATGCAGCTTGCCATCGACAATGTCATCGACAAAATCGAGCGCCAGATCAAGAAACACAAGGAAAAGAGCAGGGATCACAAATCCAACGCGAACCGGGCCGAGGAAGCGGGCGGACTTCGGGCCGGTACCGCAGCGATCGACGAGGAACCCAGGCTGAGGGTCGTCGAAACGCGCAAGATCGTCCTGAAGCCCATGTCGCTCGAGGAAGCCATCCTCGAGATGGAGGGGTCCAAAAACCGCTTTGTCATTTACCGGGATTCCGACTCGGAGAACATCAGCGTCGTCTACAGGCGGGATGACGGGAATTTTGCTCTTCTCGAGGCCAACAGCTGAACGGATGGGAAAACCCCATGCAGATCACTGACATGTTCAAAAAGGAATATATCATCGAGGAGTTGAAGGCAAAATCCAAGCGGGCTGTCCTGGGCGAATTGTCGGAGATTTTTACCCGCTTTCACTCGGGGATCCAGAACGATGCGATGGTCGAAGTCCTTCTCGATCGGGAAAAGCTGGGCAGTACCGGGATCGGCGACGGGATCGCAATCCCGCATGGAAAACTCAAGGGACTGGACAGCCTGGTCATTGCGTTCGGGCGGAGCCGTGAGGGGATAGACTTTGACTCCATCGATGGGAAACCCGTTCATCTCTTTTTCCTGCTGATGGCGCCGGAGAGCTCGACGGGCCAGCATCTCAAGGCCCTGGCGAAGATCTCGCGCATGCTCAAAGACCCCGAGTTCCGCAGCGGCCTCATGTCGGCAAAGAGCACGGAGGAACTGTATCGGAAAATCTCCGACAAGGATGAGTCTTATTGAGACGGCGCACGGTTTCGCCGTGTCATCCGTCGAAGAGTGCCGCCGGCAGGGTTCACAGGGCGTGACCCGATGAACAGACAATCCAGCGCCACCCGTTCCAGGCACGATCCACTGCCGTGCAGTCTTTTCCCGGGATTCCAAAGTACCGCCATCCCATTTTCGCGGCGCACCCTCATTCCCGTGAGTGTGACATGCAGAACTTGAGAATCGTCATCGTCACCGGCATGTCGGGCTCCGGAAAGAGCACGGCCCTCAGGGCACTGGAGGATGTCGGATTCTTCTGCGTTGACAACCTTCCTGTCGTTCTCCTTCCGAAGTTTCTTGAGATCCAGACCGATGCAGCCAGTGAAATCAGCAAGGTCGCTCTGGTGATGGACCTCCGCGAGCGCTACTTCCTGGAGAAATATGCGGAGATCTTTTCCAGGCTCAAGGAAGAGGGGCATCGGATCGAGATCCTTTTTCTGGATGCCAGCGATGAGTCGCTCCTGAGGCGATTCCGGGAAACCCGGCGGGCTCACCCCCTCTGCGAGCGGGGGACCGTCATGGAAGGGATTTCCCTCGAGCGGGAAAAACTTTCGGCCCTCCGGGAGATGGCCGACAAGATCGTCGACACCTCCTCGTTCAACGTCCACCAGCTCAAGGACGTCATCCAGCGGCACTTCATGACCTCTCCTGCGGAGAAGCGTCTCGTGATCAATCTCATGTCCTTCGGGTACCGTTACGGGTTGCCGCCCGAAGCGGACATTGTTCTCGACGTGAGATTTCTGCCCAACCCCTATTTCATCGAGGAACTGAAGCACCTGAACGGCGAAGACGAAAAGATCCAGGAGTACGTTATGAGCTGGCAGGAGAGCCAGACCTTCCTTCAGCAGTTGCTGAGCATGATGGAATTCCTGATCCCTCTCTACGAAAAGGAAGGGAAATCAAGCCTGAACATGGCCCTCGGTTGCACCGGCGGCAAACACCGTTCCGTCGTCATGGCCAATCGTCTGGCCCGGTACTTTGCCGGCGAGGATTACCTGGTCAACGTAGCGCATCGGGATATCCACCGGGCGTAGGGACCAGGGACGAGGGGGTAGGGACGAGGGTAAGAAGGACAAAAGAAGAAAGGATCGGGAAACTTTCCGATCCTTTCTTCTTTTCGTGTCTTATCCTTTACCTGGTCCCTTGTCCCTCGTCCCTGCCTAGCCACGGCCCTTCTTCTTTTTCCCCTTGGCCTTGACTTTAGAAGGCTGTGCTTTCTGTGTCGGAGCGGGGGCTGGCGCGGACTCCGTCAGCTTGCCCGTCACGTTGTCCTGGATCCAGTGTGCATCCCACCACTCGGTGGGATTCACGAACTCCCCTCCGACGAGGATGCTGAAGTGCAGGTGATCGCCGCCGGCAAGCCCGGTGCTGCCGCTGTTGCCCAGCATCTCCCCCCGTATGACAGTCTGGCCTGCCTTTACGCTGATATCCGACATGTGTCCGTAGAGGCTGGAAAGCCCAAATCCGTGATCCACGATGACGGCATTGCCGTAGATGCCCAGGTAGCCGGCAAAAACGACGACGCCGTTGTTTGCCGCCTCTATGGGGGCACGTTCCGTCGAGGCGAGATCGACGCCCTGATGGGTGCTCTTGCTCACGGCCATCCCCTCAAAGATATACGTCCGATCTTCGGCGAAGGAGGCCATCGGTGCAGAATTTTTCATGCGCAGGAAGGTGCCTTCCCAGAGCTGCTTCGGCTGCGTGTTGCTGCAGGCCGTCTGGATGGTCCTGGTGTTCTCGATGCGCAGGGTCTCGTTGACGAAGAGGAATGCCTCCAGCGGCGTGGCGGGAACCCGGGCATCGTGCTGCCGGAACTCCGGCATCTTCTGGTCGAGGAACGTACGGCTGAGATTGATCTTGTCCGACCTGAACTTTTTCTCCTTGACGAGATGGGGAAGAACAACCGACGATACGTTCCCCGCCTTGTCCTGAGCCGTAATCTGGATATGGAGGCCACTCTTGGTGGCCGAGGTCGGAACGGCAAAATAGGCGATGTGGCATGGCTTTCCCTGGAGGCTGTAGGGGTAGCCCGGGAAAAAACGGTCCCCCACCTTGACACCCGTGCGGGTCACATCCTCCGAGACCCGGTAGAGGGCAACACCGGTACCGCCGGCATTGATGTTGTGAGCCGAACTGATCATCCCGATCTGGGGCGGCACGGTGTCGATGGATGTTTCAACGCTGAGCGTACTCCGGTTTTTCAGCCATGAATGATCCTCGACGGTAACCGTCAGCGTTGCGGGGCCGTCCTTCAGCTTCAGCCGGCGGGAATCGATGTCGAGACTCACCGTCTGCTCATGAGTCCCCTTGGGGTAATGCTCGGAAAATACGGATTGATCCCGGCCTTCCTGGCTGATCGTGACGGAGACCTCCCGGATCCCGCTCTTCTGATCGGTGACCGTGATGGCGGCATCCTTCTTCGCGCCGATCGTCGAGAGATCGTCCTTCAGCGCGATGGCCGGCTTTTCGAATTCAAGGATCGTGTTCAACGCCCAAAAGGCTGCACCGGCGAGGATGATGACAAGACCGAAGAGCAGCAGATACATTCTATTCATGATGGCCTCTACTCCATGATGGGACTGACCGGGGCGCGTCCTGCAAACCCGGCCCCGTTGTTGGGATGCCTCACATCCGCATCGTGCGACTGCTCCGAACGCTGCCAATCATACCCTGATGCGGAAAAAATTCAAGTTGAATAACGAGGGCGGTGACGGGTTGTCCAATGAGCCGAAAAGGCTTTCATTCCTTGACGTTCCGCATGATTTGTTATATTCAGAGGACAGAGAATTCGGGCATCTTTCTCCGGGTCGCACGATTTGCAGCGGGGAAAGGGAAAACTTGAGTTTCGGGGAGCGAAGCGGAATGAAAGGCAAGAAGATCGTGCTCGGGGTGTCCGGAGGCATTGCGGCCTACAAGGCAGCCGAACTGGCCCGGGAGTTCATCAAGCGCGGCGCCGCCGTCCATGTCATCATGACGAGGAACGCAACCGAGTTCATCACACCTCTCACCTTCCAGACCCTCACGGGCAACCCGGTCTACGTCGAGACGTTTCAGCTGACCGGTGAATGGGAAATCGGGCATGTCACACTCGCCGAGAGCGCCCACGTCATCGTCCTGGCCCCGGCGACGGCGAACGTGATCGGGAAAATCGCCAGCGGGATCGCTGACGACCTCCTCACGACGACCGTGATGGCCACGCGGGCGCCCGTCCTCGTCTGCCCGGCCATGAACGTGAACATGTACGCAAACCCCATCGTCCGGGAGAACATGGAGAAACTGGCCGCGAAAGGCTACACGTTCGTCGATGCGGGCTACGGGGAGCTTGCCTGCAAGACTCTGGGGTACGGGCGGCTCGCTGCTCTCGAGGATATCGTCGAGGGCGTGGAAGACATCCTCACGGTGAAGGACCTCGGCGGGGAGCGCGTCCTCGTGACGGCCGGCCCGACGAGGGAGGCCTTCGACCCCGTCCGGTTCATCACGAACTACTCTTCGGGCAAGATGGGCTATGCCGTGGCCGTCATGGCGAAGCGAAGGGGCGCGCAGGTCACCCTCGTCAGCGGCCCCACCAGCCTGCCGCAGCCGCAGGGCGTGAAGTTCATCGCCGTGTCCTCGGCCGGGGAGATGCGAAATGCCGTCATGAGCAACCTGAAGGATGCGTCCGTCGTCGTGAAATCGGCGGCCGTGGCCGATTACCGGCCTGCGGGATTTTCCGACTCGAAGATCAAGAAGACGGACAGGCCCCTGGAGATCCGGCTGGAGCGAAACCCGGACATCATCTCCGAGGTGGGCAAAGTCAAGGGCAACCGGATCCTCGTGGGGTTTGCCGTCGAAACGGACAACCTGATCCAGTATGCGAAAAAAAAGATGATCGAAAAGAACATGGATCTCATCGTGGCAAACGACATCACCCAGCCGGGTGCAGGCTTCCAGGCGGAGACGAACATCGTCAAGATACTCGACCGCGACGGCGGATCGGTGGATCTGCCGCTCATGGACAAGATGGACGTGGCCGCAAGGATCCTGGACCGGGTGCTGGAACTCATCGGGAAACGAAAGGGAGCCAGCCGTGGAAAGGGGAAGTGATCTCCGGGGCGAACTGAAAGACCTCGTGGCCGCCCTGAAAAACCACGTATCGAACGAGGGCGATTCCTTCAGCCCCGTCTCCCGATTGACGGTGAAGGGCGCACCCGTACGTCGTCGGGAAGAAGAAAAGCAGGGGGATCTTCTGGAATCGAAGCCAAAAGCGGCAGCCGGCGCCCGCAAGACCCCGCTGAACTTGAAAGGGGTCAGGGAGGATCTGGGCGAGTGCACGCGATGCCCGCTTTCCCGAACCCGCAAGAACCTCGTCTTCGGCGAGGGGAGCGCCACGGCAAAGCTCGTCTTTGTCGGCGAGGCACCCGGTGAGGAAGAAGACAACCAGGGAAGGCCTTTCGTAGGCCGCGCCGGGCAGCTCCTGACCAAGATCATCCACGCCATGGGTCTCAAGCGTGAAGAGGTGTACATCTGCAATATCCTGAAGTGCCGGCCGCCCGGCAACCGCAACCCCAAGGAAGACGAGATCGCGACCTGCGAGCCCTTCCTGGTGAAGCAGCTCGAGGCCATCAACCCGGACATCATCTGCGCGCTGGGGACCTTCGCGGCAAAGACGCTCCTGCGCACCGAGGCGCCCATCTCGTCGATCCGGGGGAAATTCCTCGACTACCACGGGCGAAAGCTCATGCCGACCTATCATCCGGCATACCTCCTTCGCAACCCCGATGCGAAGAAACTGGTCTGGGAAGACGTGCAGAAAATCATGAAGATCCTGTGAGGACATGCGATGAAAAAGCTCCCGGATAAGAAGACGATGGTGCTGCTGGCCGCAGTCACGGCGTTTCTCCTTGCAGCCGTGACACCCGGTGTCCTTCTTCATGCCGCTGATGAGAAGCGTACTGTCGATGTCATCACCGTCAACGAGGTCATCACCCCGCCCATCGGCGAGTACATCCTCAAGAGTATCAAGCAGGCTGCGGAGTCGGGTTCCGAGGCCATCGTCATCCAGCTCGACACGCCCGGGGGCCTTGATCTCTCCATGCGGGATATCATCAAGGAGATGCTCAACTCTTCCGTCCCGGTAATCGTCTACGTGTCGCCCCAGGGTGCACGGGCGGCCTCGGCCGGCGTGCTCATCACCATCTCGGCCCAAGTTGCTGCCATGGCGCCCGGGACGAACATCGGAGCGGCCCACCCCGTGGCCATGGGTCTCGGCAAGGCCGACGAGACCATGATGGAGAAAGTCGAAAACGACGCCGTGGCCTACGGTCGGGGCATCGCGGAACAGAAGGGCCGCAACGCAGACTGGGTCGAAGAGGCCATCCGCAAGAGCGTCTCCGTCACGGCCGAGGAAGCCCTGAAGTTGAAGGTGATCGACGTGATCGCCACAGACGTGAACGACCTTCTCGCCAGGATCGACGGGAAGGAAGTAAAAATGGTCTCGGGGAACAGAGTCTTGAAAACAAAAGGGGCCGAGCTCAACAGGAAGGAAATGGGCTTCCGCGAGAAGGTGCTCATCACCATCAGCAACCCCAACATCGCTTACATCCTGTTCCTCATCGGGCTTGCCGGGCTGTACTTCGAATTTTCCTCCCCCGGGGTCGTCCTGCCGGGGATCATCGGCGGGATCTCGCTCATCCTGGCGTTCTTTGCCTTCCAGACCCTGCCCGTGAATTATGCAGGTGTCCTGCTGATCCTCTTTGCAGTGATCCTGTTCATCGCCGAGATCAAGGTGGTCAGCCACGGGATCCTCACCATGGGGGGCGTCGTCTCGCTTGTCCTGGGCTCCATCATGCTCTTCGAGTCGCCCGACCCGGCCCTCCGGGTGTCCTGGAGCGTGCTGGTCCCGGCGGTGGCGATCGTTTCCCTGTTCTTCATTGTCGTGATCTCGATTGCCGTGCGGGCCCAGATGCGCAAGGTCATCACCGGCGGCGAGGGCATGATCGGCGCTGCGGGGGAGGCCGCTTCGGAGGTGTTCGAGCGGGGCAAGGTGATCATCCGGGGCGAGTACTGGGACGCATGCAGCAAGACGCCCATCGGGAAGGGACGTCCCGTGAAGGTGGTTCGAGTCAACGGTCTGAAAATCGAAGTGGAAGAAGTAACCTAAGAAGGGGGTGTTTATGCTGTATCCGATCCTTGTCGCTGTCGTACTTGTGATCATGTTCCTGGCTGCGGCCATTCGAATTCTCAACGAATATGAACGGGCCGTCATCTTCCGCCTGGGACGGATCATCCCCACGAAGGGGCCCGGCCTGATCATCCTCATCCCCGTCGTGGACCGCATGGTCCGCGTGGACACGCGAACGATCACCATGGACGTGCCCTCGCAGGACGTGATCACGCGGGACAACGTCTCCATCAAGGTGAACGCCGTCATTTATTTCCGCGTCGTCGATTCCATGAGGGCCATCGTCGAGGTGGAAAACTACCTGTACGCCACGTCACAGCTTGCGCAGACGACGCTGCGCAGCGTCTGCGGCCAGGTGGAACTCGACGAGATCCTGGCATCGCGCGAAAAGGTCAACCTGCATATCCAGGAAATACT
>DASRZY010000183.1:0-5323 GCA_035685905.1 Syntrophales bacterium | reverse complement strand
ACGCGCCACCGCGTCCCCGAGGAGCCCATGACGGACAAACAGATCCTGGTGCTCCAGGTTCCCTACCCCGAGGCCCTACGGGAGGTGGAACCCTCGGAGAGGGTCACCCGGCGCATGCACGCCGAGGCGGACTACAGCCGTATGTGGCTCTTCCTCTATGAGGACATCGTGAAGTTCGACGAGATCACGATCGGCTACCGGTATCCCGTAACGGTGAACGGGCGCTACATCATGGACCCGAGCCCGATCCCCCGCTGGGACATCCCCAGGCTCCACATGGCCGAAACGCTCTTCCTTTTCGGCGCAGGCCGGGAGAAGCGGATCTACGCCATCCCCCCTCACACGCCCGTCGTTCCGCTGGAGTTCGAGGACTACCGGTTCCGGGTGGAGGATTTCAAGGGGAGGGCCTGTGATCGATGCGGCGCCACGGACACCTACCTCGACGAGATCATCGACGACGTCGCAGGGCAAAGGCTCTACTTCTGCTCGGACACGGGCTACTGCGACAAGAGGTGCCAGCGATGAAACCGCTCCTCGAGGTCCGCGGACTCACCAAACTCTTCGGCGACGGCTGCGAACACTGCCTGCCCGGCGGCGTCCCTCTGGAAGAAGGGAACCGCTGCAGCCGCTGCGGCACCGTTGTGGGCTGCGGCGACGTGTCTCTGGAGATCCACCCCGGCGAGGTCCTGGGCGTCGTGGGCGAGAGCGGCTCGGGCAAGAGCACGCTCGTGCGGCTCATCCATTTCGAGCACGAGGCGACGGCGGGAGAGATCTACATCCACAACGGGCAGGACGCCTCTGAGCGGCAAAACCTCCTGCGGCAGAGCTCCTTCCGGCAGCGGCAGGTCCGCAGCCGGTCCATGGGGATCGTCTACCAGAACCCCTACCTGGGCCTGCGCATGCAGGTGAGCTCCGGCGGCAATATCGCAGAAAAGCTCCTGGCCGCGGGCTGGCGTAACGTCTCGGAGATCCGCAAGCGCGCCTCCTATCTGCTGGAGCGCACGGAGATCCCCGTGGAGAGAATGGACGAGCCCCCGGCGAATTTCAGCGGCGGAATGCAGCAGCGCGTGCAGATCGCCAAGGCGCTGTCGAACAACCCACAGGTGCTGCTCCTCGATGAAGTGACGACGGGACTCGACCTCTCGGTGCAGGCCCGCGTGCTGGACCTCATCCGGAACCTGCAGCGGGAGCTCGAGATCGCGATGATCGTCGTATCGCACGATCTCGGCGTCATCCGTCTTCTGTGCCAGCGCACACTCGTGATGCGCTACGGGCGGATCGTGGAATCGGGGCTGACGGATCAGCTCTTCGAAGACCCGCAGCACGAGTACACGCAGCTGCTGGTGAGTTCGCAGCTTTAGAGAAAGGGACCAGGGACAAGGGACGAGGTCAGGAAAAATCATGCTGGAAGTAAAAAATCTGTCCAAGACCTTTACGATCCACATCCTCGGCGGGAAGGTTATCGAGGGGTTCGGCAGCATATCCTTGCGGGTGGCGCCGGGAGAATTCCTCGGCCTTGCGGGCCGAAGCGGCTCGGGGAAGAGCTCCGTACTCAAGTGCGTCTACGGGACGTACCTGCCCACGACAGGCGAGGTCTGGTTCGCATCGGAGAGCCACGGCAGGGTGAATCTCGCCCGCGGGCCCGAGCAGACAATCCTTCAGATCCGCAACCGCGAGATGGGATACGTCTCCCAGTTTCTCCGGATCATCCCGCGGGTCGCCGCCGTGGACGTGGTCGCCGAGCCGCTTCTTCGCCTCGGCACGGATCCCGATACGGCGCGTGGGCGCGGCGCAGCGCTCCTGGAGCGGCTCATGATCCCTGCCAAACTGCACGACGCCTACCCGGCCACCTTCAGCGGAGGCGAGCAGCAGCGCATCAACATCGCCAGGGCTGTCATCTGGGAGCCGCGCCTGCTGCTCCTCGACGAACCCACGGCCTCGCTGGACCGGGGATCGCAGGAGATCGTCATCGGCCTGCTCAAGGAACTCAAGCAGAAAGGGACTTCCATGATCGGCATTTTCCACGACCGGGCCTCCATGGAGGCCATCGCCGATAACGTCCTGGAAATGGCAAACGGGAGCAAGGGACATGGCCTCTCATAAAACGCTCATTATCGAAAACGCCCGCATCGTAACCCCGGCACAAATCCTGGAAAAGGCAGCGCTTGTCGTCGAGGGCGGGCGCATCGCCGGCATCGGCCAAGCGCCGCCCGCGAAGGGATGTTCGAGAATCGATGCCGCGGGAAGCTGGCTCATGCCCGGCTTCATCGACCTGCACAGCGACGCCCTGGAAAAGGACCTCGAGCCGCGGCCGAACACCCGCTTTCCCCTCGACATCGTCTTGTTCGAGCTGGACAAGAAACTCGCGGCCTGCGGGGTGACGACCATCTTTCACTCCGTCTCGTTCGCCGAGGGCGAGATCGGCGTGCGGTGCAACGATACGGCCGCCTCGGTGATCGAACGCATCACGGAACTCGCGCCGCGCATGGTCGTGGACACCCGCATTCACGCCCGCTTCGAAATCACCGACGAGGCGGCCGTGCCCAGGTTGGAGGCCCTCCTGAGAAACGGGAAGATCCAACTGCTCTCCCTCATGGATCACACGCCCGGGCAGGGGCAGTTCCGCGAGGCGGCGGCCTTCGAGAACTACTATCGCCTCGTCTACGGCAAGGAGAAGGCGGAGGTCGACGAGATCATCGAGCGCAAGATCCAGTCCCAGGAAAAGGCCGCCGGGAGGCTCGAGAACATGATCGGGCTGTGCCGCTCTCTCGGCATCCCCACGGCATCCCACGACGACGACTCGCGGGAAAAGATCCGGTGGCTCAGCGACCGGGCGGTCGCGATCTCGGAATTCCCTGTCAACATGGAGGCCCTGCGGGCCGCGGGCGATTCCGGGCTCCACGTCTGCCTGGGCGCGCCGAACGTGCTTCGCGGATCCTCCCAGGGCGGCAACCTCAGCGCCCGCAAAGCCATCGAGACGGGCTACGGCGACATCCTCTGCTCCGACTACGCCCCCATGGCGATGCTGCATGCCGTGTTCACCCTCGAGGGGCTGGGCCTGCGGCCGCTGCACGAGGCGGTGAACATGGTGAGCCTCCAGGCCGCCAGGGCCGTCGGCATCGACGGCGACAAGGGCTCGCTGGAGGAAGGCAAGGCGGCGGACTTCGTCCTGGTGGAGCGGCCCAACGGCGTCCCCCGCATCCTCAAGACCTTTGTATCCGGACAGGAGGTGTTTTCCACATGCTCAAGATAGGAAGCAAGATCGACGAAGTCCGCATCGACGGGCGGCTGGATTGGATGAGACGCGACCTGGACCATTTCTGTGATCTGGGACTCGGCGCCGTGGAGATTCCCGTCCACGGGCTCGACGCCATCGTGCACGGCCGCCTGAACCGCGCCCGCACCCTCTCCATCCGGAACATCCTGCACAGCTACGACTTTGCCTACAGCGTGCACGCGCCCAACCCCCTGAACCTCATGGACCGCAATCACGGGGCGCTGCACTACCAGGTGTTCCGGGCGAGCCTGGAGTTCGCTTCGGAGATCGGTTCGGGCATTGTCGTCTACCACGCGGGGCGCTACGTACCCGAGGAGGAATTCGCCATCCCGGGACACGTCAGCCTGTCGGAGAAAGACCTGGCATCTCTGCTCGACAGGGAAGCCTGCGCCATCCGGGATCTCGCAGATGAGTTTCCCGATGTCTACATCTGCATCGAGAATGCGCGCCCCTACCTGTATCACTCCCCCTATTGCTACGGGGAAAGCCCCGAGGCGCTCCGGGCGCAGGTCCTGAAAATCTCCCGGCCGAATGTGCGGATCAACCTCGATACGGGCCATCTGTACATGGCCGCAAAGTTCTATGGCTTCGACCCCGTGGAAGCGGCCATCGACATGGCGCCCCTCATCGCGCACGCCCACGTCCACGACAATTTCGGGCTTGCGATCCACCACAACGAAAAACAGCAGACGCACCTCGTCCCCTTCGGGCGCGGAGACGCCCACATGCCCGTCGGCTGGGGGGAGATCCCCATTGAAGCCATCCTGAGGACATTCGCCGATTCCTACAAAGGCCTGATGATCACGGAACTGCGAGGCCGCTACTTCGAATACACCGGGGAGTCTGTGGCAAACCTGAAAAAGATCCTGGAAAATCTGGAGTCGGAGTCGACATTGGCAAACGCAGGATTGGGAGTGTGTGAAGTGAGAAACGGCCGTTGACGCGGACAATCCCCCTTTCCTCCCCTACGACCATGCTGACGACTGTCGCGTCATCTCTCATCGCCTTGATTTCTCAGACTGGGCCATGAAATCATCATAACGGATTGCGTAACCGACGAATTCCTGAAACCTTTGTTGCACCTCCAGAGAGCCCTCGACTCACTCTCGTGTAAAATATACATCACAGAAGCGACTCTCGGCGTGCGACTTTGTATTGTGGGCATTGATGAAAAAGGTGACACCGACCACCACGGGAGGCTCGCCGCCGTTGACGTCTTTGAAAAGCTTTCGGTAGTCCTCGTGGATGTTCCGTTTTTCCGTGATCCATTGACCCAGTTTGTCGCTCTTGTTGCGGAGCACGATGTAGCGCACCCTGCCCGCCAGGGGATGGGGGCTGCTGCACATTGTCCCCCTGGGGCACTCCGTATCCCAGATGTAGCCCAGAAGCGGTGCCGTCAGTGCCTGCGGGAAGCCCGTGGGGGTGAAAACCACATAGACCTGCGCAGCCTGGTCGTCGGTGGCACGCTTGCGGATGTCTGCGCCATCCGGCAGTCGGCTGGCAGCCCATTTCCAGTTCAGGTATGGGTATTCCTTCGGGTCGACGCTCATCTTGCGGCTGATACCGAAGGAGGATTCACTGTCGCTCACCATACGCAGGCAGTAGGGATCTTGTTGGGTGCCCGCTCCCTTCTTCCTCGGCACAGCATCGCTCTTCTCGATCTCAATTTTCGGCGTTCCTGCGCGCCACTCGAGATTCCAGTCGAGGGGGATCCCGTCTTTGATTTGTTTGGGGTGAAAGTCCGAGACAACGATGCGCTCAATGACCTGGGCGGCCACCGTTTCACAGGGAAAGAATAGGAGCATGGCCGATAAGGCCAGCGGCACAATCAGACTGTACAGTCGCAAGTGATCACCCGGTTCTTACTGCCGCAGTATGCCATGACGTTCATCGCATCAACCCGGCCCTGACATCGCCAGCCGTATATTCGAGCGAGGCGCCCCGGCAAGGAAAGAATCTTTCATGGTTGCACGCCCTGCGGGATGCGTCCCCGGTCACTGGCCCGCTACAGCAGTCTCGCCCCCATTTCGGCCACCAGCGATCTCT
>DASRZY010000182.1:0-2660 GCA_035685905.1 Syntrophales bacterium | reverse complement strand
GGTTCCCACGGAAGTGTCGCCCGGCCGGCGACAGGCCTTGGCGTTCCGGTGGATCATCGGCAACTCCACATCGAGGGCTGAGAAGACCATGCGCGAAAAGCTCGCCGGCGAGCTGATGGATGCAGCACAAAACCGTGGCGCCTCTGTGAAAAAGCGTGAGGACGTCCACAAGATGGCCGAGGCCAACAAGGCCTTCGCCCACTATAGATTCTAGAGCTCTTTCACAATATCAGGGTGTTTCATCGTGGCACGGGAGACTGCACTACAGAACGTCCGTAACATCGGTATCATGGCTCACATCGATGCGGGCAAGACGACCGTGACCGAGCGCATCCTCTACTACACGGGCATCTCCTACAAGATGGGAGAGGTCCACGACGGCACGGCCGTCATGGACTTCATGGAGCAGGAGCAGGAGAGGGGGATCACGATCACCTCGGCTGCCACGACGTGCTCCTGGCGCGACTGCCGCATCAACATCATCGACACGCCCGGCCACGTGGATTTCACCATCGAGGTGGAACGCTCGCTGCGTATCCTCGACGGGGCCGTGGCCCTCTTTACGGCTGTCGAGGGTGTCGAGCCCCAGTCCGAAACGGTCTGGAGGCAGGCCGACCGCTACCGCGTGCCCCGCATCGCCTTCATCAACAAGATGGACCGGGTGGGCGCCGAGTTTGCCAAGGCCGTCGAGATGATCCGTGAGAGGCTGGGCGCCAATGCCGTGCCCGTTCAGATCCCGATCGGCGCCGAAGACAAGTTCCGCGGGATCGTCGATCTTGTCGACATGCAGGCGATGATGTACGACGTCGACGGACTCGGGGCGGAGTTCTCCATCCGGGAGCTGCCGGCCGAGATTCGGGACGAGGCCCGGGCGGCTCGGGAGAAGCTCATCGAGTCCCTGGCGGACTTCGACGATGCGATCACGAAGAAATACCTGGAGGGCGAAGGTTTCTCCCGCGAGGAGATTCTCGCCGCGCTCCGGAGACAGACCCTCTCCATGAAGGTCGTCCCGGTCTGCTGCGGCTCCGCCTTCAAGAACAAAGGGATCCAGCCGCTCCTGGATGCGGTTGTCGATTTCCTCCCTTCGCCTGCGGACTTGCCGCCGGTCGAGGGGAAGGGGAAAAAGGACACCGCGGTCCTGCGTGCGGCAAGCGACGACGAGCCTTTTGCTGCGCTCGCTTTCAAAATTGTCACGGACCCCTACGTTGGGCAGCTGACCTACTTCCGGGTCTACTCGGGAGTGCTCAACGCGGGTTCCTACATTTTCAACGCGTCGAAAAACAAACGAGAGCGCATCGGCCGCATCCTGAAGATGCACGCCAACAAGCGCGAGGACATCAAGGAGGCCCGCACGGGCGACATCGTGGCCGCCGTCGGTCTTTCTTCGACGACGACGGGGGACACCCTCTGCGCCCCCGACCACCTGATCGTCCTCGAGACCCTGAGCTTCCCCGAGCCGGTCATCTCCATCGCCATCGAACCGAAGACGAAGGCCGACGAAGAGAAGATGGGTGTCGCCCTGGGAAAGATCCAGAAGGAGGACCCTTCCTTCAAGGTCCGCGTGGATCGGGAAACGGGGCAGACGCTGATCTCGGGGATGGGCGAGCTCCACCTGGAGATCATCGTGGATCGCCTCTCCAGGGAGTTCGGGCTGGGCGCCAACATCGGCCGGCCCCAGGTGGCCTACAAGGAGACGATCCGAAAGGCTGTCCGCACGGAAGGAAAGTTCGTCCGGCAGTCCGGGGGCCGCGGCCAGTTCGGCCATGTGTGGCTGGAGGTTGCCCCCAACGAGTCCGGCAAGGGACTCCTCTTTGAAAACAAGATCATCGGCGGCGCGGTTCCCCGGGAATTCATCCCGGCCGTCGAGAAGGGAATCATCGAGGCGATGGAGGAAGGGGTGCTGGCCGGCTACCCCGTCGTGGATGTCAAGGTGGCCGTCGTGGACGGCTCCTACCACGAGGTGGACTCGTCGGAGCTGGCATTCAAGATCGCGGCCTCCATGGGATTCAAGAGCGGGGTCAAGCGGGCCCACCCGGTCCTGCTCGAGCCCATCATGTCCGTCGAGGTCGTCGTCCCCAAGGAGTACCTGGGGGACGTGATCGGGAATCTGACCTCGCGGCGCGGAAAGATCGTCTCGATCGAGTCCAGGCCGGGCTCCGAGGCGATCCAATCCGAAGTGCCGCTGGCCGAGATGTTCGGCTACGCCACGGACCTGCGGTCCAAGACGCAGGGCCGGGCCACCTACACGATGCAGTTTCTGAACTACGCGACCGTGTCGGAAGAGCAGGCCAAAGAGATCATCGAGAAAAAGAACTGAGGCACAGGGCCAACTAACCCAAGAATATGAAACATTCGGAATCAAGGAGGTAACTGGAGATGGCGAAGAAAAAATTTGAAAGGACGAAACCGCACGTCAATATCGGGACCATCGGACACGTGGATCACGGCAAGACCACATTGACCGCTGCGATCACGAAGCATCTCGCTTCCAAGGGATTGGCCCAGTATATGTCCTTCGATATGATCGACAACGCGCCCGAAGAGAAAGAACGCGGCGTGACCATTAATATCGCCCACGTGGAATACGAGACGGCCAAGCGCCACTATGCCCACGTCGACTGCCCGGGGCACTCCGACTACATCAAGAACATGATCTCGGG
>DASRZY010000181.1:0-4930 GCA_035685905.1 Syntrophales bacterium | reverse complement strand
CTGACCTGCCCCCGGACCCTGTACCACTCAGAGCCGGAGTACCCGCCACGCCGCGGGGGTGACGCGAGAGGCCCTGTTTGCGGCCCTTCCAGTACTTCTCCACATCCCCGATCTTCCACGACACCCGGAGAGGCCCGCCAGGAGAGCTCTTGCGAATTTAACGGAAATGTAACCCGCCTGTAATAAATCTGTAACATTTCATCTTTATATTCACCGCAGAAGACAAAAGGCTGAATCTTTAACGGAAACGGCCGATAAGATAAGAACGAAGGGGGAAAGGAGAAAAGATGGGCTACTACCTGCACGATGTTCCTGGCCGGATGAGGGTTAAGAGCCCCCTGGTAAAGAACAATCCCAGGGCCGCAAACGACATCAAGAATCTTCTCAGCCTGATTCACGGCGTGAACTCGACGGAGTTCAACCTCACGACGGGCAGCGTCCTGATCTATTACCACCCGGACAAGCTGCATCGGGGCGACCTGATCAACCTGCTGAGCGAGAAGGGCTACTTCGACAGGTCGAAGGCCGTCACGAACGACCAGGTCATCCAGAGCGCCGCGGAAGACACGATCGGCTTCTTCGGCAAGTCCATCATGTCGCACGTGGTCGTCGCACTCATCTGATCCAAAACCCCGGGACGACCATCCCGGTCCTCTTGAGCAAGGAAATCCATGTTGCATGGATTTCCTTTTTTTGTCGCCCTGGCTCACATGCCGGGCGGCGGGCCGGAGATCAGGCCGGACTGCGAAAACAGCCCCGTCACGAAGATCTGCTTGACCCTCCTCGGGACAAAAATGGGAAGATAGTGGATAATGGTAACGCGGTTCTTGAAGCTCATCAGGACGCTCTCGTAGACCTCCGTCACCTCGGTGTCGGCGAGCTTCAACTCCCTCGCCAGGATCTGGATAGAGTCCTGGTGCTGGCGCTTTTCAGCTTCATCCTCATACAGGATCGCATTCATGGTTCTCACCCGTCCCGTTTGTTGTCAAAACGATGTACGACTCATCCACCGCGAAGGAGCGACGCCTTGTCCGTCACCTCCCAGGGCAGTCCGATATCCATCCGTCCCACGTGTCCGTAGACGGCCAGTTTCCGGTAGAACCCCCCCTTCACGGTGGAGGGCAGGTGCCGGAGGTTGAACTGTTTCACGATCCCGGCAAGCCGGAAATCGAAGTGCCGGACAAGCAGGGAAGCGATCTCGTCATCGGCGATCTTCCCCGTCCCGAATGTCTCCACCTGGACGCTCACCGGCCTCGAGAGGCCGATGGAATAGCTCAGCTGCACCTCGCACTCGTCGGCCAGGCCTGCTGCCACAGCGTTTTTCGCGGCGTAGCGGGCGGCATAGGCACCGACGCGGTCGATCCGCAGCGGATCCTTCCCGCTGAGGGCCGCCTCGCTTTGACGCGAGTACTCCCCGTAGGTGTCCACAGCATTTTTTCGGCCCGTGAGGCCCGAGTGAACAGCGGGCCCGCCGCCGATGAAGGGACCGTCCGGATTGATGAAAATTCTCGTCTTGGCATCGGGCCGGATCGGTTCGTCATTGAAAACCGGTGCGATCACGGTCTCTCGGATGTCCTCTTCGAGCTTGGCCGGATCGGGCGAGCCGGCCTTCAGTTGGCTTGCGATGATGGAGATGCTGTGGATCCTGTAGGGCATGTGTTCTCGGAAACAGACCCCGACCTGGATCTTGCCGTCCGGCGCCAGGTAGGGCACTAATTTCGAGAATCGGACGGCCGTAAGCCGCCGGGCGAGGCGGTGCGCAAGCCAGATGGGCAGCGGCATCAGGGCCGATGTCTGGTTGCAGGCAAATCCGAAGACGGTGACCTGGTTTTTCACGGCGATCCGTTCGATCTGTTCGTCCGTGAGCTTGCGCTCGTCGAAGCGGCGATAGGGATCACGCTCCATCTCCTTGAGGCTCGTGACGATGCTGCAGGTCTTGGCGTCGAACCCCGTGTGGTTGTATCCCACCTGGCTGATGATGCTGCGGGCGATGTAGGGAAAGTCCACCGTGGCGTCGGAATCGAACCGGGCAGCGATGAACACGATCGACGTGGAGGCGGCGCATTCGGTGATGACCCGCGAATAGGGGTCCTGCTGCAGGAAGTGGTCGACGATGGCGTCGCTGATCATGTCGCAGAGCTTGTCGGGGTGGCCTTCCGTGAGCGACTCCGAGGTGAACATGAAATCTTTTCTCATGGGTTGTTTCCTTTCGCAGTCCCTTTGGAGACTTCACTGACCAGCAGCGGAAGCACGGCTCCGCCTCCGATCACTGCGCAGTCGATCAGGCCGATGGGCGCAATCCCGAGGAGGCCCCGCACGCCGGGCACGAGCATCGCGAGCCCCTGCACGGCGAAGGAACCCGCCAGGGCGCCCGTCAGCCAGGGGTTGGGAGGGAGCCCGTCACGCTCGAAGATCGAATGCCGCTTGGAACGGCAGCTCAGGGCATGGAGAAGCTGGCTGCAGGTGAGACTGAGGAATGCAATCGAGCTGGCCTGGGGTCCGCGGCCGTAGCGCACGATCCCGTAGCCGAAGGCGGCAAGAGACCCTGCGGAAATCACCGACGACTCGAAAAGCAGCCGCTTGAAATCCGAGGGCATGACGATGGGCTCGCCGGGGTCCCGCGGCGGCTGGCTCATGACGTCAGGCTCCGGCGGCTCGAGGGCGAGCGCCAACCCCGGAAAAATGTCCGTGATCAGGTTGATCCAAAGCAGCTGCATGGCGGTCAGCGGCTGTCCCAGCCCCAGGCTGATGCCGGCGAACATGACCATGATCTCGCTCATGTTGGTCGACAGCAGGTAATGGATCGACTTGCGGATGTTGTTGTAGATGGTCCGGCCCTGGCTGATGGCGACCAGCATGGTCTGCAGATTGTCGTCCTCCAGGACCACGTCGGCCACCTCGCGGGCCACGTCGGTCCCGGTTTTTCCCATGGCCACACCCACGTTGGCCGATTTGAGGGCAGGGCCGTCGTTGATCCCGTCGCCCGTCATGGCGATGACGCGGCCGACACTCTGCAGGGACTGCACGATCTGAAGCTTGTGCGCGGGGCTCACCCGGGAAAACACGTGGACCCGTTCGCAGAGGGCCCGCAGCACGTCGGGCGGCATGTCCGCGAGGTTCGTGGAGTCGACAATTTCGAGCTGTTCGCCGCGGCTGAGGTTGAGCTCCTTGCCGATGGCGTAGGCCGTGGGGCTCTGGTCGCCCGTGATCATGACCGTGTCGATGCCGGCCGTGTGGAAGGATGCGATCAGCGATTCCACGCCGGGCCGGACGGGGTCGGCCATGCCCACCATCCCCAGCCATGTGAACTCCTGCCCGGGGATCTCCTCGCCGTCGAGCCGCAGATCCTTTGCGGCGTCGGAGCAGGCAACCGCGAGCACCCGCAGGGCGAGGCCTGCCAGATGCTCGTTTTCGACCTCGATGGCCATCCGGTCCTCGTCCCGGAGTCGTCTCTTGCGCCCGTCCCTCATGTGCCAGCCGCACCGTGCAAGCACTTCCTGGGGGCTTCCCTTCATGCAGAGGCCGCTGCGCCTGCGCCCGCCGCCTTCCGTGTGAAGGGTGAGCATGATGTTCTGCCCCTCGGAGCGGTGGAGAATCCCGCGGCGGGGCGCATTCTCGCGCAGCTCCAGGGCATCGACGCCCGCGCAGAGTGCCAGGTGGATGAGAGCATTCTCTGTTGCCGTGCCATTGACGACCCACGTCCCGTCGTTGCGGATGATCTCGCTTTCGTTGCAGAGGACCGACACGCGGAGCAGCTGCAGGATTTCGCCGCTGCCAAAGGGGCTCACGGGTTCCCTGCCGTCCATGAATTTGCCGTCGGATACCCGAAACCTTCTCATGCCGGCGTAGACCTGCTGGACCGACATCCGGTTTTCTGTGAGCGTCCCCGTCTTGTCGAGGCAGATCGTCTGGATCGAGCCCAGCGTCTCTACCGCCTCGAGGTGGCGCATCAGGACATGGTGCTTCCGCATGTTGCGCAGGCCCAGGGCCAGCGTTGTCGTCGCCACGGCAGGGAGGCCCTCGGGAACGGCGGCCACGGCAAGAGAGATCGAGGATTTCAGCATCTCCAGAAAGCCGTAGCCTCGCAGCATCCCGATGACGAAGACGATGCCGCAGGTGATGCCCGAGACCGCGACGAGCTGGCCGCCCATCTCGTCGAGCTGCCGCTCCATCGGCGTTGCAGGAGGGCGCACCTCCCCGGCGAGGCGCTGGATGTTCCCGATTTCCGTGTACTGGCCCGTGGCGATCACGACGGCGAGCCCCTGCCCCCCCGTGACCAGGGTGCCCATGTAGACCATGTTCGTCCGGTCGGCCAGGGGCACTTCACGGGCCGACAGGATGGCCTCCGTCTTTTTCACGACAGGCAGGCTCTCTCCCGTGAGCGTTGATTCGTCGACGGTCAAGCGCTGGGCCTCGATGAGCCGGGCGTCAGCGGCCACGTAGCTGCCGGGGCGAAGGACCAGCAGGTCGCCCGGCACCACGTTTTCTGTGCTCAGTGTCTCGATCGAGCCGGCGCGCAGGACGAGTGCCGTCGGGCGGACGAGTTTCTTGAGAGAGTTGATCGTCCGCTCTGAGTTGCTTTCCGTGGCGTAGCCGATGACGGAATTGATCATCACGACGCTCATGATGACAATCGCATCGACAAGGCCTCCTGTGGCGACCGAAATGGCGGCGGCCACGGAGAGAAGCGCCACGGGCATGGATTTGAATTGTTCGACGAAGATGCTCAGCCCCGATCGCGGGACCGATTCGGGAAGGATGTTGGGCCCGTATTTCTTGAGCCTCTCCAGATATTGTTCCCGGGTGAGGCCATCGGAGCGGTTGACGTCGAGGCGGCTCAGGGCGAAGGGCGCCTCGATGCCGTGCCAGGCATCGCTCGGTTGCTCCTCGCCCTGAAGGATCATCTTGCGCAGTTGTCTGCGCACCGATG
>DASRZY010000180.1:0-13739 GCA_035685905.1 Syntrophales bacterium | reverse complement strand
CACCGGAGAGCTTTCCCTTGATGGCCGCGTGAAGGGAGTGCAGGGTGTTTTGCCGTCGGCTTTCATGGCCCGCGGGCAAAAGCTCAAAGGCATGATCGTCCCGGTGGACAATGCCGGCGAGGCGGCCCTGGTCCGGGGGCTTGAGGTCATCCCCGTGGAATTCCTTTGCGACCTGGTGGAATTCCTCAACGGGGCAAAGGATATTCCGGCCGTAACGAGCGAACTGGCGACAGCGTACGACGAGGCGCGGAATTACCCCGTCGACTTCAGCGAGATACAGGGCCAGGAGCAGGCCAAGCGGGCCATGGAGGTCTCCGCGGCCGGGGGGCACAACATCATCATGACCGGTCCTCCCGGGTCGGGCAAGACGATGCTCGCCCAGCGGATCCCGACGATCCTGCCGGAGCTCTCCATCGAAGAGGCGCTGGAGACGACGAAGATCTACTCCGTAGCGGGGCTGCTGGACCGGCGCGAAGCGATCGTGGCGACAAGGCCCTTTCGCGCGCCTCATCACACGATATCCGATGCGGGGCTCGTGGGCGGCGGGCACACGCCGAAACCGGGGGAGATCAGCCTGGCTCACAACGGGGTGCTGTTCCTCGACGAGCTGCCGGAGTTCAAGCGCAGCGTTCTCGAGGTGTTGCGGCAGCCCCTCGAAGACGGGCACGTGACGATCACGCGCTCCGTGATCACCGCCACCTACCCGGCGAGGTTCATGCTCGTCGCGGCGATGAACCCCTGCCCCTGCGGGTACCTGGCCGATGCGAGAAAGAGCTGCCGATGCAGCGCCCAGCAGATCCGGCAGTACCGCTCGAAGGTGTCGGGGCCGCTGCTCGACCGGATCGACATCCATGTGGAAGTGCCGTCGCTTCCCTATCGCGAACTGGCAGGGATGGGCCGCTCGGAGTCTTCGGAGACCGTACGCAGGCGCGTGCAGAATGCCCGCGAAATTCAGCAGCAGCGCTTCGACGGGGCCTCGACACGGCTCAACTCGCGGATGACGGGAAAACAGCTGCGGGCGTTTTGCCCGCTGGGCGAGGAATCGCAGAAGCTCCTCGAGATGGCCGTTGACCGGCTCGGCCTCTCTGCGCGGGCCTACACGCGGGTGCTCAAGGTGGCGCGTACGATCGCCGACCTGGAGGGCGAAGCAAACGTCCAGCCGCAGCATGTGAGCGAGGCGATACAGTACAGGGCACTGGACCGATCCGTGGTCTAGGCTCAAGGATAAAGGATAAAGGTCAAAGGTAAAAAAAAGAATCGGGTCGAGGATTCAGAAAAAATCATCTTTCATACCCTGAACCCCGGACCCTGAACCCTGTACCCTGATAAAATAGTCAGAAGGAGGCTTGGAGATAGATGGAAAAATTTGGAACCTTAACCGTTAAAGCCGGCCTGGCCGAGATGCTCAAGGGCGGGGTCATCATGGATGTGACCACGGCGGACCAGGCAAAGATCGCCGAGGACGCCGGCGCCGTTTCCGTCATGGCCCTGGAGCGAGTCCCTGCCGACATCCGGGCAGAGGGCGGTGTTGCCCGCATGACGGACCCGGCCATCATCGAGGCCATCATGAAGGCCGTCACGATCCCCGTCATGGCCAAGTGCCGGATCGGTCATTTTGTCGAGGCCCAGATCCTGGAGTCCCTTGGCGTCGACTACATCGACGAGAGCGAGGTCCTCACGCCGGCCGACGAGAAATATCACATCAACAAGTGGAACTTCAAAGTGCCCTTCGTCTGCGGCGCCACGAACCTGGGCGAGGCCCTGCGAAGGCTCGGGGAAGGGGCCGCCATGATCCGCACAAAAGGGGAGGCCGGCACGGGCAACGTGATCGAGGCCGTGCGCCACATGAGGACGATCAGCGATGAGATCGCACGACTGTCCGTCCTTCCCGAAGAGGAGCTCATGACGGAGGCGAAAAACCTCGGTGCGCCCTACGAGCTGGTCCGGCTTGTGGCCAGGGAGAGGAAGCTTCCCGTCGTGAACTTCTCGGCAGGAGGGCTTGCCACCCCGGCCGATGCGGCCATGATGATGCAGCTCGGGGCCGACGGCGTCTTCGTGGGCTCGGGCATCTTCAAGTCCAAGGACCCGGCAAAGCGGGCAGCAGCCATCGTCAAGGCCGTGACGCACTACAAGAATCCCGAGATCCTCGCCGAGGTGTCCAAATCGCTCGGGGAGGCCATGAAGGGGCTCGAGATCTCGAAGATCGGCAAGGACAACCTCTTACAGTACCGGGGGAATTAACGGGCCTTCTGTGTCTTGACGAACGGGTCATAAAGGCGTATTGCAGAAAACATCGTGCGGGTTGCACGTTTGTAACTCCGGGGGGAGAAACGTCTCAGAGAAGAGGAGGAAGCAGCAAAAGCAATGGAAATCAAAGTGAACAGGGTTCCCTCAAACAAGATGAAACCGAAACCGACGGACGAGTCGAAGCTGGGATTCGGGCAGCTCTTCACCGATCACTTCTTCACGATGAAGTACAAAACGGGCAAGGGCTGGTATGACCCGCAGATCGAGCCTTACGGGCCCCTCCAGCTGGACCCGGCTGCCATGAGCCTTCATTACGGCCAGTTGATCTTCGAGGGCCTGAAGGCCTACCGCGGCGCCGACGGGTCCATATACCTGTTCCGTCCCTGGGAGAATGTCAGGCGGTTCAACGAGTCCGCCGTTAGACTCTGCATGCCCCCCCTCGATGAAAAACTCGCGCTGGAGGCTCTCAAGCAACTCGTTGTCCTGGAGAAGGACTGGATTCCCAAGGGCCTGGGGACCGCCATGTACATCCGGCCGACCATGGTCGCCACGGAGCCGGCCCTCGGAGTGCGCCCCTCCAACGAATACCTGTACTTCGTTATCGTGGGGCCTGTGGGCGCTTACTACCCCCAGGGATTCAGTCCCACAAAGATCTGGGTCGAAGAGGAGTACGTCCGCTCCGTGCGTGGAGGTATCGGCCACTGCAAGGCGGCGGCCAATTACGCCGCGAGCCTCATGGCCAGCCAGAAGGCGGGCGCCAGGGGATACACACAGGTCCTCTGGCTCGACGCCGTCGAGCGCAAATATGTGGAAGAAGTGGGGACGAGCAATATCTTTTTTGTCATCGGCGACGAGCTCATCACCCCGCCGCTGACGGGAAGCATCCTGCCCGGCATCACGCGCGACTCCGTCATCCAGATGGCAAAGCGCAACGGCATGACGATGTCCGAGCGGCCGCTTTCGATTGACGAGATCCTGGCGGCCGAGGCCAAGGGGACCCTGAAGGAGTGCTTTGCCTCGGGTACGGCGGCCATTGTGTCCCCCGTCGGCGAGATCTTCTGCAGGGGCAAGCAACTGCTGATCAACGGCGGCAAGACGGGCCCCGTGACGGAGAAACTCTACAACCAGATTCTCGAGATCCAGTACGGAATGGCCGAAGATCCTTTCGGCTGGCGGCTGAAAATAGCCTAGAGGTTCGAGGAGCGGGCTCCTGCCCGCTCCTCGATTCCCGGCGTTCTGTTTTGCTTGCAGGGAGCGGATCGGAGGGTGGGTGAGGCTCAAAGAGGTTGTCCCGTCTCGACCATCCGGAGATGCAATTTTCAAACGCGCATCATGTGCGCTTCGCAGGGTATCACTACCCTGAAAAACAGGTATATCACGGGCGCCGTAAGGGTTGTGAATGAACATCAACAGCGGTGTTGACAGATATGTGGATAAAGTTGTTGACAGTAGCGCCAACTTCAGTAATCACGATGTTTTTTACCGGATTGCCTACGAAATGGGCACGAAAATATGCCAATAATTTCAGCATATTGCATATTTTCCCGTGATTTCCATATTTTGTAGGCCGATCCGGCCATGACTTGTTCACCATTAAAAAATCGTGCCAGCTCGTTTTCTCAAAATTAACTTTTTCCCACCTGGCGGAATCAACCATGAAGAACCCCTTATGCATCCTTGCTTTTTCGTTTATTATTTTTTTTGTGGTCCCTGCATGGGGTGCTGAACCCCTCAGTCTCGATGAGCTTGTCCTGAAGATACAGAACACCTATGAGCAGACCGGTCAGGTCAAGGCCCGCTTCTCGCAGACAGTGGTGCTGAAGGCCATGAAAAAGACTGAGCGGGAGGAAGGTACCTTCTATTTCAAGAAACCCAAGCGGATGCGCTGGGTATACACGAAACCGGCGGCCAAAGAGCTTGTCATCAACCCGGAGCGGGCCTGGCTCTACGTCCCCGCCGACAAAGTCGTTTACGTGCAGGATGCCGACAGCCTGTTCAAGTCCACGGTGAGTGTGCGGTTCCTTGCCGGGATCGGCAAGCTCAGGGATGATTTCAGGATTTCCTTTGCCGGGGAAAAGGAAGCCGAGAAGTCAGGCGGTTATCTTCTCGACCTCGTTCCCGTAAAGCCCGAGGAGGGCGTGAAAAAGCTCCAGATCGCCGTGAGCCGCGAGAGCTTCCAGATCAACAGGGTCGTCCTGTTCGACCCCTATGGCAACGTCACAACGCTCGTTTTTTCGGCAATCGAGCTCAACAGGGACATGCCGGACAGCTTCTTCAGCTTCAAGCCCCCTGCCGGGGTGGACGTGATGGACATGGGGAAGAAAAGATAGGGACGAGGGACCGGGGACTAGGGTGTAGGCAAAAGAGTGAAAATGAAGAAAGGATCGGGGAATGATGTCCTCGATCCTTTATTAATTCTTATGACGAGTCCCTCGTCCCCGGTCCCGAGTCCCTGTGGTTATACAATTTTCCCCGCCTTGAAGGCCTTCTCGAAGGCGCGGACGATGACCGGGTCGAATTGGCTGCCCGAGCATTTCACGATCTCGTCGTAGGCGATCTGAGCCGCCAGGCCCTTGCGGTAGGGGCGGTCCGATGTCATGGCGTCATAGGTGTCGGCAATCGCCAGAAGCCTCCCCTGGACGGCGATTTCCTCTCCCTTGAGCCCGCCGGGATACCCCCGCCCGTCGTAGCGCTCGTGGTGCTGGGCGATGTACGGCAGCAGCGGCTCCAGGAAGGAGATCCCGCTGATGATCTGGGCGCCGATGGACGGGTGTGTTTTCATGATCGCAAATTCCTCGTCCGTTAGCTTCCCCGGCTTGTTCAGGATGGTGTCGCTGATCCCGACCTTGCCGAGGTCGTGAAGCACCCCCCCCCAGTCGATCAGCTCGAGGTCCCGCCTGCCCCAGCCCATCTCCATGGCCATGATCTTCGAGATTTCCGCCACGCGGTTCGAATGACCGCGCGTATAGGCATCCCGGGCTTCGACGGAATTGGCCACGGCGCGGATCGTGTCGAAGTAGCTCTTCTTGATGTCCTCGAAGAGGAAGGCGTTTTCCAGCGAGAGGGAAAAGAACCCCGACAGGATGTACAGAAGTCTCAGCGTCTGCTGGCGGATGAAATCCTCATCCTGCTCGAAGACGATGGCGGCTGCGCCCAGCGTCCGCTCCTTGTTGGAGAGCGGCGCAATCATGATGCTGAGTTTCCGGTGATCTCCCTTGCCGAAGACCTCCGCGGGAACGCAGGCAGGGGTTCCGCTGTTGATGATCCAGCCGAAGGTGCCCGACATGATCTGGGCGTCGAGCTCTTTTTCCATGAGACCTGCGAACTGATCCGGGAAGGAAATCTCGTGACGGAACTCGAAGCCGTCCTCGTCGACGAGGAACACGGAGCAGGCCTCCGTCTTGACGAGCTCCTGGAACTTCGAGATGCCCGACTGAAGGATCTCCGAGATGTCGTGGGAGAGGATCATGTCCGAGCGGAAGTCGGAGAGACGCTCGAGCTTGTCCTGGATCGCAATCAGGGCGCGGTTCTGCTCGTCGAGGTACTGGAGCCTCTTCTGCGTCGTCCGGTAGTCGGCGGCGTCGCCCGATGTGTCCCTGTGTTCCTGCATGATCTCCCGCCCCGCGTGCCTTACACCTCGAGGATCTCCGTGTTCTCCCGGTAGAGCTTGACGGTTTTGTCCATGACGAGCTCGATGCCGCTCAGCGTGAGCCCCAGGAGCTCCCACGCTTTTGCATTGACGTTGGCCAGCCGCTTTTCGCCTCCCGTGCCGAGCCCCAGGGCCATGCACAGAATGTTTCCGATGTGCACGGCTGCGATGTCCTTGCGCTGGGGAGCCGCCCCTTCGCCCAGGTGATGAGATCCGATCATCTGGGCCGTGTCGAGAGGGAAGCGCCACTGGACGGCCAGCGCACTGCCCACCTGGGTGTGGTCGAAGCCGAATATCTTTCGCTCGGCCTCCACCATGGGGATGGCGCTTTTCTGCACCTCGTTGATGACTGCGCTGAATTTATCGGGGTACTGGACGGCGACAACGAGCTTGCCGATGTCGTGCAGCAGCCCCCCCGTGAAAACCTCGTCGGGGTTGCGCAGATCCGCCGCCTCGGCAAGCACCCTCGAGGCCACGGCGCAACCGATGCAGTGTTTCCAGAAGTTTTTCTTGTCGAAGGCGCCCATCGTTTCCACTCCCCTGAACATGTCGAAGACGGAGGTGGCGAAAACGAGGTTCTTGATGGTGTTGAACCCGAGAATGACGATGGCGCGCTGCAGGCTGCCGATGCGCTGCGGAAACCCGTAGAAGGCCGAGTTTACGAATTTCAGAACCTTGGCGGCGATGACCTGATCCTCGGAGATGATGTTGCTCACGGCCTGGATTGTCGCATCAGGGGACTGAAGCAACTTGCCCAACTTGGAGTAGATAACCGGCAGCGTCGGTATCTTGTCGAG
Source organism: Syntrophales bacterium (assembly GCA_035685905.1). GTDB lineage: Bacteria > Desulfobacterota > Syntrophia > Syntrophales > UBA2192 > UBA2192. Next base: position 7,046 of record DASRZY010000180.1, on the reverse strand, counting down.
GGAGCTGACGATCCGTTCCAGTTCGTTGGCTTTCATGATCACTCTTTCCCCGTGTGAAAGACAGGTCTGCTATTCCATGGCCTGCTTGATCTTGAATTTCTTGGCAATCCGGTAGATTTCCGACATGATCTCGTTTCCCTCCAGGGGCGGGAAAAATTCGCGAAGGTTCTTCTCGATGGCCTCGATGACCTCCGGCGAGACGGTCTTCATCTCTTCCTGGTGGAGCTGGTCCCTGTCGGCGCCCTCCACATCGGCCTCCGGGATGCCCCAGGCCTTGAGGAGCATGATGTGCTTCTCCGAGAGTGTCATGCCCTGCCGGATCATGATGTTGCCGTGCTTGTTCTTCACATCGGCCGCGAGAATCATGCCTTCCTTGAGTTCGTTGATGTTCAGGATACCCATCGCAAAAATCGTCCTGTAAGAGCTTGGAATAATTGAGCAGCCACGCTTCCCGGGCCCCGCTGTTTCGCGGGCGCATGAAATCGCACTGACAACATGCAAATATCGTGACAACGAATCAGGGACCAGGGACCGGGGACTGGGGACCAGGCAAGAATAAAATCAGGTCATGCCACGCGCAGCAACGGCATGCCTTTTCTTCGTCCCTACACCCTTGTCCCTGGTCCCTTCCCGATTCTGTCCGGAATCGGGTCGTTGACGTGACATCGTTTTTCCGATAGTCATAGTGGAAGGATGGCAAAACGGGATGATGGGGCGACGGCGTTGCAGATTCTGATGTTCGGATGGGAGTTTCCCCCAACCATCAGCGGCGGTCTCGGGACGGCGTGCTTCGGCATGACAAGGGCCCTCGTTCAACGAGGCCACCGGGTGAGCTTTGTGGTTCCCTCCCTTCCGGGGGGCAGCCGGTCATCGCATGTTGAGCTGCTGGCCGCTTGCGATTTTCCCACCGGGCGAGAAACGGCCGGCCCGACGGGCATCACCGTCGGAGCCGTCGAATCGCCCCTACAGCCCTATATGGCTGCGGAACAATACAAGACCATCCTCGAGGGAAGCCTTCTGGCAAGCCCGGGACATTATGGTCCCGATCTCTTCGACGAGGTTCGGCGATACGGGGAGGCCGCAGGCGTCATTGCGCGGCGATATGCCTTCGATGTCATCCATGCCCACGAATGGCTCTCCGTTCGCGCGGCCCTTCATGCCCGGCAGGAAAGCGGACGTCCCTTCATATTCCACATTCACGCGCTGGAGTTCGACCGCAGCGGAGGAAACGGGGACCCCCGCATCTGCGCAGTGGAGCGATTGGGCCTTGACGAGGCAGACCATGTCATCACCGTGAGCCACTACACAAAGGGCCTGATCGTGGAGCAATACGGCACCGATGCGGCAAAGGTGACTGTCGTTCACAACGCCGTTTCGCGGGACGAGGCGACACGCGCCTACCAAGTGGTGAAACAGCCGGGCGAAAAGATCGTCCTGTTCCTGGGGCGGATCACCCATCAGAAGGGACCTGGCTATTTCGTCGAGGCGGCCGCGAAGGTCCTTCGCGCGCTCCCCGGGGTTACATTCGTCATGGCGGGCAGCGGCGATCTCATGCCGCAGATGGTGGAGCGGGTCGCGGAGCTCGGCATGGGCAGCCGGTTTCTTTTCACAGGGTTTCTGCGCGGCGGCGAGGTGGAGCGGATGTTTGCCGCAAGTGATCTCTACGTCATGCCGAGCGTGTCCGAGCCCTTCGGGATCGCCCCGCTGGAGGCAATGCTCTATGACGTGCCGGTGATCATCACGCGGCAGTCGGGCGTCGCCGAGGTCCTTCATCATGCCCTGACGGTGGATTTCTGGGATGTGGACGAGCTGGCCAACAAGATCTGTGCAGCCCTCACCTACGACGCGCTCACGCGGGAGATGGTCGAGCGGAGCCGCGAAGAACTCAAAGCGATCACGTGGGACCGGGCGGCCCGGCAGATAGAGGAAGTGTACAAAAAGGTGATCAGTGGAAGATAAAGAAAGGGACCAGGGACCGGGGGGTAGGGACGAGGAAGAAGTTCTGTCGGATTCAGTATGCCCAATACCCAATTCCCAGTACCCAATTTCCAATTACCTTCGCCGAAGGCGAAATGATGGAACAGACGAAATAGACCTGACAATGACCCCTACCTTAATTTCCATCTCCCTTGAGGGGAGAGGGTCAGGGTGAGGGTGAAAAAAGGTACGGGGATCATTCCCCCTCACCTCAATCCTCTCCCTCGGAGGGGCGAGGAAGATTAAGGAAAACGTTGTTCATAGGACGGGATAGACGAAAAGATGCCATCTGTCGTGCTGTGCCTCCATGCCCACTTGCCCCTTCAATTGAAGAAGTTCAGCTTCTTCGACATCGGGCATTCGCCGGATTATTTCGACGGCGAGGAGAGCCGACGGGTTCTCGGACGCATGGCGAAGGACTGCTACCTGCCGATTAACGCAGCCTTGCTCAAGCTCATCCGGCGCTACCGGGGTCGGTTCAAGGTTTCATGCTCAGTCTCTGGCATGCTTCTTGAACAACTTGAAGAGGAGCAGAAGGCCGTTCTGACAAGCTTCCGGCGGCTTGCCGACACGGGACATGTCGAGTTCTTGAGCGAGCCGTACCATCACTCCCTTGCGTCCCTCTTCTCCGAAAACGAGTTCCGGGAGCAGGTCGCCCTTCAGCGGCGAAAGGTGCGGACCCTGTTGGGGAAAATGCCGAGGACCTTGCGTAATACGGGGCTCCTGTATGGAAACGATGTCGCCCGCATCGCCGAGTCCATGGGTTTCCGCGTGATCCTGGCGGGCGGAGCCGGCCGGGTGGCCGGATGCGATACAACGTCAACCTGGCGGCCCGCGGGGTGCAGGAAGCTGACGGTCCTTTTCGGGCACGATCGGCTCGCCGGCGAACTCGCCTTGCGTGATGCAGGCGATGCGGGAAACGGACAGGCATTGAGAGCCGGTGAGTGCGCCCGAAGATTGGCCGCAGGTTATCAGGGAGAAGAGATGATCAACCTCTTCGCGGACTACGGAAACTTCGGCGAGCACTACCGCAACGAAACGGGCACACTCGACTTCCTCGAGGCAGTTCCCGCGATCCTGTTGAAGCATCGCAACTGGCGGTTCCTGACGCCGTCCGATGCGGCAGCCGATCATGAACCCGCAGACAAAATCGACGTGCCCGGGCACATCTCCCGGGCCGACACGGGAAAAGACAGTAGTATGGCCTGGCTGGGAAATCACATGCAGAAAGATGCCGCCCGTTCCCTCTACGCGCTGGAGGCAAAGGCCCGGGAAACGAAGAACAGGAAACGGATCGGCGTCTGGCGTGATCTCCAGGCCTCCGAGAATTTTTACCGCATGAACACAACAGGTCTTTCGAACGGGGCTCCCTGCCGCGACTTCCATCCCTTTGCCTCCCCGTACGACGCCTACATCGGTTATATGAACATCCTGAATGATTTCTCCGGCAGGCTTGCCGGCAAGACGGGGGTCCGGACATGAATGTTGATCGCAAAGACTATCTTTTTGAGGTGAGCTGGGAGACCTGCAACAAGGTCAGCGGGGTCCATACGGTGCTCCGCAGCAAGATCCTCAATGTCGTGCGGACCTTCGGAGACCACTATTTCCTTCTGGGGCCGGACCTGAAGAACAACCCGGAATTCGAGGAGACGGAGGAGGATTTCTGGACGACCCTGCGCGAGAACACGGCCATCAAGGACCTGCCCTGCCGTTTCGGCCGCTGGAAGGTCCCGGGCGAGCCGAAGGTCATCCTGGTGAACTTCACGAAGAAATACAACAAGGACCAGCTCCTCTTCCAGCTCTGGGAGGATTACGGCATCGACTCCATCGCGGGCGGATGGGACTATGTCGAACGGGTCATGTTCGGCTATGCCTGCGGTGAGGTCATCGGGACCATCCACAACCTCAAGGTGAAGCCCAAGGGGCTGAAGGCCGTGGCCCAGTTCCACGACTGGGTCAGCGGGGCGGGGCTTCTGGGCGTGAAGAAGCTTATCCCGGAGGTCGGAACGGTTCTCACGCTTCATTCGACGCTTCTGGGCCGGACGCTTGCCGCCTCGGGCATGGACATTTACTCCGAAATGGATCGCATCTCGCCCCAGCGCGAGGCCGGTGCTCACAACTGTACCGCCCAGTATTCGCTCGAGGCGGCCTGCGCCCGCGAAGCCGACTGCCTCACCGCGGTGAGCGAGATCACGGCCCTGGAGGCAAAGAATTTCCTCGGCCGCTCTCCCGACGTGGTCACGCCCAACGGCATTGAAGTGTCGAGCATCCCCGATCTTTCCGAGTCGAGGGGCCCGGCGCTGAAGGCTCGCGAACAGATCCTGGCTGCGGCGGCGAAGTTTCTGCGCCGGCCGATGCCCGCCGACACGAAAATCCTCATGCTCTCCGGCCGCTATGAATTTCACAACCGGGGCGTGGACGTTTTCCTGCAGGCCTTGGGGCGAATGGAGAAGGACATGCCGGGCAACCGCAACGTGCTGGCGCTTCTCTGTCTCATCGGGGGCCACATGGATCTGATCCCGTCCCTGCAGGCAGGCGCGGGCAAGCAGGAGGGCGGCTCCGTGCCCATCACGACGCACCGCCTGAATTACGAAGCCTCCGATCCCATCCTCGAGACCTGCAGCCGCCTGGGGCTCAAGAACAGCCTCCAGAACCGCGTGAACGTCATTTTCAACCCGGCCTACCTGGACGGGCACGACGGGTTGTTCAACATGGCCTATTACGAGGTCCTTTCGGGCTGTGATCTCGGGGTCTTTCCTTCCTACTACGAACCTTGGGGGTACTCGCCCCACGAGAGCGCCGCCTACGCCGTGCCCGCCGTTACGGTGGACCAGGCAGGCTTCGGTCCCTGGGTGCTCAGCACCGCGGGCGAGAGCCGGGCCATCACGGTCCTGAAGCGGCGCGGAATGGACATGGCGTCCATCGTCGAGGGTCTGTACAACATCCTGACGGATTTCACGGGTCTTGCCGACGAAGACATCCTCAAGCGGCGCCGCGAGGCCCGACGCATCGCCATCCAGGCAAGCTGGGCTCACTTCTTCCCCGAGTACCTGGGGGCCTACGACAAGGCACTGGCGGGCGCCCGGTCGCGCGCCTCCCGGGTCGGCGAGAACCGCGATGAGATGCGTCACGTCTTTGCCAGCACGGGCTCGAGCCAGCCTCACTTCCGGACCTTTACCGCCGTCGTCAACCTGCCGCAGAAGATCGTCCGCCTCAGGGAGCTTGCCTACAACCTCTGGTGGTCCTGGAACTCGCAGGCCATGGATCTGTTTTCGCTTCTCGACCCCAAGCTCTGGGAGGGGATGGGGAACAATCCCGTCCGCATGCTCGAGACGGTGAGCCCGGAGCGCCTCTCCGAAGCGGCTGAGAATGAAAGCTACATGAACCTCTATTCCCAGGTGCTGCAGCGCTTCGACGATTACATGGAAGAGCGGGGGCTTGCCAAGGCGGCGGCCAGCCTCAACAACATCAAGTGGTCTGCGCCGGTGGCCTATTTCTCGACGGAATACGGCATCCACGAGTGCCTCCCCATCTACTCGGGAGGTCTCGGCGTGCTGTCGGGGGATACGCTGAAGACGGCAAGCGACCTCAACATTCCCGCAGTGGGTGTGGGGCTTCTCTACAAGTGCGGTTACTTCAGACAGACGATCGACAAGGACGGCATCCAGCAGGCCGAATACGTCGAGAGCGACTTCTCCAACATGCCCGTCCAGATCGTGCAGGACGACCGGGGCAGCGAAGTGCAGATTTCCATCGAGCTGCCCGGCCGGACCCTCTACGCAGGCATCTGGGAGGTGAAGGTCGGCAGGATATCGCTCTACCTGCTCGACACCGACGTGACCCGGAACACGGCCCAGGACCGCAAGATCACGGACCGGCTCTACACGGCCGATCAGCGCACCCGCATCGAGCAGGAGATCCTGCTGGGTATGGGAGGCGTGAAGCTCCTGGAAAAGCTCGGGATCAAGGCACGCGTCTGGCACATCAACGAGGGGCACTCTGCGTTCCTGCTCCTGGAGAGGATCAGCAGGCTCATGGCCGATGAGGGGCTCTCGTTCGACGAGGCCGAGGAAGTCGTCCGCGGCAGCACGGTCTTCACGACACACACCCCTGTCGAAGCCGGCAATGAACGTTTCAGCAAGGACCTGATGGAGTATTACTTCGCGGGCTTCGTCAAGCGCACGGGGATCACCTGGTCGCAGTTCTCGAACCTGGGCCGCAAGGAGATCGGCGAGGACCGCCCCTTCTTCATGACCAACCTGGCCCTGAAGCTCTCCCACCGCAGCAACGCCGTGAGCCGCATTCACCGGAATGTGGCCCGGCACATGTGGCGGGATGTCTGGAAGGGCTTCCACGACTCCGACATCCCCATCCTCGATGTCACCAACGGCGTTCACATGATGTCCTGGGTCGCCCCGCGGATCAAGGAGATGCTCGACACCTACCTGGGGCTCGACTGGGAGAAGAACATCGGCGACCCGAAACGCTGGAAGCGCGTCTACAACATACCCGATTCCGTCTTCTGGCGGGTGCGCTACGAACTGAAACAGAACCTGATCAACTTCCTGCGGGAGCACATCTCGCGTCACTGGGTGGTGTACGGGTATGCCAAGACCTGGCGCGAGGAGATCCTGGGCGGGATGAACCCCGCGGCTCTCTGGATCGGGTTCGCGAGGCGCTTTGCCCCCTACAAGCGGGCGGACCTGATCTTCTCTGACCTGGAGCGTCTCGAACGGATCCTGAACAACGAGACGCGACCCGTCCACATCGTGTTTGCCGGCAAGGCCCATCCCAACGATCAGATGGGGAAGGACCTCGTGCACAAAGTCTTCGAGATGACCCGCAGCGAGCATTTCCGAGGAAAGATCTTCTTTCTCGAAGACTACGGCATCGAGGTGGCGCGATACCTCGTGCAAGGCGTTGACGTATGGCTCAACAACCCCCGCAGGCCGCTGGAGGCCAGCGGCACGAGCGGCATGAAGGTGGCCATCAACGGGGTGCTCAACATGAGTGTCTCCGACGGCTGGTGGGCCGAGGGTTACGACGGGACGAACGGCTGGACCATCGGG
>DASRZY010000179.1:0-9903 GCA_035685905.1 Syntrophales bacterium | reverse complement strand
TAAATTACCCGTCAGATGCCCGTGAAATGTCGAATGACACAGACAAGTGTCTTTTCATGTACAATTGATTGTAGAATTTCACTGTTCAACAACTGATAGACGAGTATTAGCAGACCATGTTAAAGCACTTGGTCAGACATGGATTATTCTGATCACACAGGTTGAAATAGTTTCTACGCTCAAGGTCCTTTTGGAGTTGTGCGGAAAGCTGGAAAGAATGTCAGACCCCGAGAAGGCAGGGTCAGGGGCCCTGCCTTTCTACGTCCAACTCAAGAGGTGCAGACCGGAAGTGCTATCGAGAATCCTTTTCTTCCTTTTCGTCTGCCTCCTCGCGATAACCACAGCAGCAATCGCGGCAGCCGAGTCCGTGCGGGTCGTCGTCGAGGGACTCTCGGGAAAAGAGCTGGCCAATGTCGAGGCTGCCCTGGCCGTTCCGCCCAATCTCATCCAGGACGGGAAAGTCGACAGGCTGTGGCTGGAGCGTTTCGAAAGCCAGGCCCCCGGGAGGGTGAGAGAGGCCCTGGAGGCCTTCGGGTATTACAGGCCGGAGATCACCATGAACATGGATACTCCCGAGCAAGGGGTATACCGATTGGTGGTTCGTGTGAATGCCGGCGAGCCGGTGCGCCTTACGAAAGTACAGGTACAGGTGCAGGGCCCCGGTGCCTCCGAGACGGTGCTGACGAAAGCGGTGTCGGATTTTCCCCTGCACACGGGCGAGGTCCTGCGCCAGGATATTTATGAAAGGGCAAAAGGCGAGATTCAGTCGAAGGCCGCGGGACTGGGCTACCTCGACGCGCAGTTTTCGGTTCATGCCATTCGTCTGAACGAGACCGAGTCGAAGGCCGAGATAGAGCTTGTTCTCGAGACGGGCCGTCAGTATCGCTTCGGCGAGGCGAATTTCCTCGGTGCGCCCCGCTACCCGAGGGAGTATCTCCACACGTTTCTCGACTTCAAGCCCGGCGATCCCTTTTCATCCGAAAAAATTCTGCAGACCCAGCTCAATCTCGCCACCGCGGAACGCTTTCAGTCGGTCGTGATCCAGCCCGACAAGGCGGGCGCGAAGGACTATGCGATACCGATCAACGTGGATCTTACGCCGTCGCCCCCCAAAATTGTGAAAGTGGGCGTGGGCTTTACAACGGACTACGGACCTGGCTTTTCCGTGCGCTACGAGGATCTGGATGTTTTCGAAAGCGCGCAGAGGCTCGTCAGTGAATTGAATCTGAGCCAGCGCCTTCAAGGGCTGGCGCTGCGCTACATATTCCCGGGCAGCACCGACTTCAGGAGCTTCACCAGCGCCCAGGTGGCCGCCCAGCGCGAAGAAACGGTGAGTTACACCACCCGATCGATCTCGGCTAACATCGAAAGGACATGGGGCTTCGGCAAGGATCGCCTCGGTTCGATTTACCTCCAGCTCCAAAAGGAAGATTCCACGGCCGGGAACGACACGACCAACACATTCCTCCTGATGCCGGGCATACGTTTTTCCGAGAGGCGCTACGACAGCCTGATACGAGCGACCCACGGGTTTTCCTACAAGCTCGAAGCGAGGGGCACCACTGAATCCCTGGGCTCCGACGTGGCTTTTGCCCAGTTTCTCGGGTATGGTGATGTGCTCTTTCCCCTTCCGGGCCGGTTTTCCCTCAAGTTGAGAGGGCAGGCGGCAGTGACGGCCATCAATGACGACTTCATGCAGGTCCCCATTACATATCGGTTTTTCACCGGCGGGGACAACAGTGTGCGGGGATATGCGTACCAGTCCCTGGGCCCCCAGGATGCCCAGGGCCAGGTCGTGGGAGGAAAGGATCTGCTGGTAGGGAGTATCGAACTGGAAAAGGCCATTGGCGATAACTGGGGTGCAGCCGTCTTCTATGATGCGGGAAACGCCTTTGACAACTTCGAGAGCCTGCATTTTGCCCAGGGCGCAGGCGTGGGCGTTCGCTACTACACGCCTGTGGGGCCCGTGCGTCTCGACATCGCCCGCCAGATCGGGGTGCCGGACCCGGGATACAGGTTTCATTTCACGGTGGGGATGCAGTTTTGAAGAAACGCGCAATCATAGGGTACTTTGCCTTGTCCCTCTTTGTCGCGGCGATCGCTGCGATCGCGTGGCTCGCTTACACCCCGTCCGGGTCGCGCCTCGTCGTGACGACTCTTTTCCGCTGGATGCCGTTCACGGTTGAGGCGGAGCGCATCACGGGGCAGCTGGCAAACGAACTCACCCTCGAGGGCGTGCGGGCGGCATGGCCAAGCGGCGAAGCGCGAATCGAAACTCTGACGATGCGCCTGCGGCCCCTGCCTCTCCTGGCAGGGTCGGTGTCGGTGGATGAGATGTCCGTCCGCCATGTCTCGATTGTCGACAACAGTCCGGAGAGCGGCCCGCCCTATGACCTCGAGTGGCCCCGGGCCCCGCGCCTGCTCGCGGCCCTGAGAGGCAGCATCGGGACGTTTCACATCGAGGATGTGTCCTATTCAAAACCCGGCAAGGATCCCGTAACAATCCATGAGGGCAGGGGCGAGCTGATCTGGTCCCGCGGGTCCACGCTGACACTGAACGGCTTCGTGCTCCGTTTGCCGGGCGCGCAGGCAGAAGGCAATGCGGAGGCCGGTTTTTTATTCCCCTCCCTTCACGCAAACGTATCCATCACGCTGGATAAGGCTGTTGCGAAATGCGACGCCCTCTCCCTCACGGCGGATCTTGCCTCCGGGAAAGAACCCGAGCAGGTTTCAGGAAAAATACGGTTGAATGCCTCGTCGGGTGCGGACGTGCAGGCCCAGGTGGAAGGCGAGATCGGACTGACACGGAAGGCCTTGCTGTTCCGGCACCTCCAGGTGAAGGACGGAAGCGGGAGGGCCTTTTTCAGCACCGAGGGTCAGGTGGACGTCTCCACGGCCGAGATCCTCACCAGCGCTTCGTTCCGGTTCGCAGACGGGGATGCCGTCCCGGCGCTGCTGCCGCTGTCTCTCACGGGGACGCTTGAGATCCGGGGCGGCCCCGCCCGTTACGCGGGAACATTCACCCTGCAAAACGAGGGGCCGGCGTGGAGGTCAGCCCTGCTCTCCGGGCAATTTTCAGGAAACGCTGCGGGTGTGAAGGTGAGCAGCATGACGGGCCGATATCTCGAGGGCACGGTGGAAGGGAAGCTCAGCGGATCGTGGGACAACGACGTGTCTGTCACGGGATTCCTGCAGGGCAGGGGTCTCAATCCCGCACAGATCAGGCCGGGGCTGACGGGCAGGATCAACCTGAATGTGGAGGGAGTCCTCCATTGGCCGAAGGCAGGATCACTGGAGGCAAGGGTCAAGGGCGAGCTGCTGGAAAGCCGTCTGAGCGATCGGGCCCTCACCGGCGGCCTCGATGCGCGCTGGCAGGCCGGGATGCTCCGCATTAACAGGCTTTCCCTCAAGGGCGCCGGTTTTGAGGCGAAAGCAGCGGGCGCGCTTGCGGAGCGCGTGAACTGGGGGGTGCAGGTGAGTGATCTCTCCGCAATCATGCCCGGCAGCGCGGGTCGGCTCACTGCGTCCGGGTGGGCCCGCCGGGAAAAGGAGCAGCTCTCGGGTGCCATGAGCCTTCGCGGCAATAAGTTTCTGATTTCCGGCGCGCAGATCACCTCCGTTGAGGCGGATGCGGAGATGGGCACGGGGGATCCACAGAGCATTGAGGGAAAGGTATTCCTGAAAGGGATCACGTACGGGCCTGTGCAGATCAGCACTGTACAGGTGAAGAGCGCGGGCAAGCTCGCGGATCACACGGTTGAGGTCCTGCTCGAGTCAGGCGAAGGCAAGGTCACGGCCGCCCTGCGGGGCAGTTATGCCAAAGCGGTATGGAAGGGAACCCTGGAGACCCTGAAAGGGAGCGACACCCTGGGCTCATGGGGGCTCCAGTCTCCGGCTTCCCTCGTTGTGTCCGCGGACAAGGCGAGCGTCAGCCCGGCGCTGATCACCGGCACAAATGGGGAGACACTCGAGTTTTCCCTGGACCTGTCTCTCGACCCGTTGCGGGGCGCCCTCCTGGCAAGATGGCAGAAGGTGAATCTGGCGCGGCTCGCCTTCCTCATGCCGGAGTGTCAGGTGCGCGGACAGACGGACGGACATATCCGGGCGGATTTTCGGGACAAGAACAAGACGACGGTTTCCTCTGCGGTGGGGATTACAGGGAGTCTTGCACGCGGGTCGCTTGCAATAGACGTGAAGGAGGCTTCGGGGAAGCTCGAATGGAATGAAAATGGTCTCACGGGACAGTCCCAGGCAGACCTTGGCCGTGCCGGTCGGATCGATGCACGGGTTGCGTCGCCGGATCCGCCCCGGCCCGGCCTTCCGGACAGGGGCGAGATCCGTTTTTCCGCAGATCACGTTGATGCTGCCCTTTTCCAGCCGTGGCTCCCTCAACCGCTTTCCATGACGGGGGACGTGACGTGCACAGCTTCGGGGAAGCTGATTCCCGGTTCGCGCCTGGACGCCTCCGGTGAGTTAAGGCTCTCGCAAGGCACTTTCTCCATGCAGGATAAAAAAGGCATCGTCACCGCGCAGGCGGAAAGAGCGCAGCTCCGATGGACCTGGCGGGAAAAGACGCTGAGCGGCGATCTTGATCTTGCGCTCACCAACCACGGCTCCCTCAAAGCCGAATTTCGCCTCCCCGTCGAAGCGGCCCTTCCTGTTGTTCTGGATGCGGAAGGGCCTGTACAAGTGACCGCTCGCGCCGATCTGCGGGAGAGGGGCCTCCTGAGCGCCCTCTTTCCTGGACTGATCCAGGAGAGCCGGGGGCGGCTCGCTATGAACGGCTCTGTCGACGGCACGTGGGCAGCGCCAAAAATTCACGGCACCCTGAAAGTCGATCGGGCAGGCGCCTATCTGCCGTCCACGGGCATTCAGCTGAGCGACGTGACCATGGACGCTCAATTCGAGGACCAGGCCGTGCGCATTACATCCTTCGGGGCGCGCTCCGGCCCCGGTAAAATCGAGGGGACCGGCACCGTGTGGCTCAAGGACCGGGGTGTCGATCGCATCGATATGAGCCTCTCGGGCGAGAGATTCCAGATCGTGCATCTGCCCGAAATGGAGATGCTGGCAAACCCAAGCCTTACCTTCAAGGGCGCTCCGAAAACCCTCCAGGTCCGCGGCAGCATCACGATACCGGAGCTGCTCATCAGGGGATCGGAGACGAAGGCAGTGGCCAGGCCAAGCAGGGATGTAGTGAGGGTGGACGAGAGCCGCCCCCCGAAAGCCGACCATTCTTTCCCTCTCGATGCGCAGGTCCGGGTCATCCTGGGGGATCGTGCATCAATCAAGGCCGAGGGAGTGGATGCAAAGCTGGAAGGAGACGTGTTGCTCACTGCCACGTCCCTTGATGCCGTCAAGGCAAAAGGGGAGATCCGCCTCAAGGATGGTGTGTACACGACAAGAGGCGTACGCCTGGCCATCACCCGCGGGCGTGTCGTGTTTGACGGCGGGCCGGCGGACAAGCCGAGCCTCGATGTGCTTGCCCTGCGCACCATCGAGGAAAGGACGGACCAGGCCGGGCAGACCCTGTCCAAGCTCAGGGAAGTGAAGGCGGGGGTTATCGTCACGGGAACGCCGCTCGCGCCAGTGGTGAGACTCTATTCGGAGCCCTCCATGCCCGACGGCGACATCCTGAGCTATATCGTGCTGGGACATCCCGCAAGCGGTGATGCATCCAATTCAGCGTTGCTTGCAGGGGCCGCCGAGGCCCTTCTCTCGGGGGGCGGCTCCGAATCGGCCTTGGGCCAGCTGAGACGGCAATTCGGTCCGGACACGGTGGACATGAAATCCAAGACCGTCGGGAGCACGACCCAGTCAATTGTCACGGTGGGCAAGTATATCCAGCCCAAGCTGTACGTGAGCTACGGCCGGTCCCTGTTCAGCGAAGAATATTACGTGACCCTGAGATACACTCTTTCCAAGAGCTGGGAAGTGGAGAGCAAGGCAGGAGCACAGACGGGCGCAAACCTCTTCTACAGGATCGAGTTTGACTGATGATGCGAAAACGGGAGAAGGGCGACGGTTTACAGGAGAGGGTTGGGGTGAGGGGGAATCATTCCGTTCCTCAAGAATTCAGGGCGCGCAATCATGTTTGGTTCTTTCCTTGCCGGGAAGCCCCGCCCTGTGGGCGGGGAGCTTCACTCCGGCCTGTCGCCACAACGCGGGGTCCGGGGAGAATCCCTCCGGATGCGGGCAGTATTGAACGGCAACTGCACCGTTGACACGCGCAAATGCGCATCCTATACTCCGACCGTCGAAAAGCAGCATCTTAACGGCATTCGCCCGGCCTCCCACAGTGCATGCTGCCTGTCGTCACATCTTCCGTCAGCGGGAGGGACATGCTGTTCGAAGGTTGCGGGCCGTATATCCCGGCGACGAAGGGGTATCGCGAAAGTACAGGGAAAAAGAGAGTTCCGATCCGAGAGCAGGAAGATGACAACGACCGGACTGGAAGGGTTTGATTGGAGCACAGGCCGATGGGTGAACGCGACGGTTTCCCAGGCCCAGGCCGAAATCGTCATTGCGTCCGATTGGGCACCCATCCGGGCCTTCGACGAGATTATCGCCCGTACTCCCGAGGCGGTCTACGGCGATGTGTTGCCGATCCTGCGTGAGTGTGATCTGCGCATCGTGAACCTGGAATGCGCGCTGTCGGGGGATGCCTCCCCGGTGTGGAAGAGCGGGGCGGTGTTCAAAGGCCGCCCCGTGCATATCCACGGGTTGACCGCGGTCCCTTTCGAGGTCGTCACGCTGGCAAACAATCATGTCTTTGATTACGGGCCGGAGGCCTTCCGCAATACCCTGAAGCTGTTGGGCGATCACTCCATCCGTTCCGTCGGGGCGGGCATGTCTGCCGAAGAGGCCCGCAGGCCCCTGATCATTGAACTGAACGGGGTCCGCATCGGGATCGTCAATTTCAGCGAGGGGGAGGACCTGACTCACGCCGTCTCCGGGCCCGGCGTATTCGGATGGGATGTCGACGCCGTTGTGGAGAGCGTCCGTGCGATCAGGCCGGGGGTTCACTTCGCCCTGGTTGTCTGCCACGGCGGGGTTGAATACATCCCCTTTCCGCCGCCATACCTGGCAGAGGCCTTCCGGCGCATTGCCGGGGCCGGGGCCGATCTCCTTATCGGCCATCATGCCCACGTCCCGCAGGGCATCCAGGTATGCAACGGCGTGCCGATCTGCTACAGCCTGGGAAACTTCGTCTTTTACCAGGAGACCGACCTTCTCTACCGCAAGCTGGGATACCTGGTGAAAGCCGGTGTCTCGCGGACGGGTCTTTCACACGTTCAGATCGTGCCTTATGAAATCGGCTCCACATGCCTCCGACTGCTGAAGGGGGACGAATCGGCGCAGTTCTTCGAGTCCCTGAAGAAGGTCTCCCAGCCGCTGGGGAATGAGGAAGGCATCGCGGCGGCCTGGCACGGGTTTCTGCGATGTTACGGGCTCAAGGGTTTTCGCGACGAGATCGCGATGATCCTGGCGAATATGGATCAGGAACCGGCCAAGGGCGCCGCCATGCTGCGCAACCGCGTCGCGACCATGCAGCACCGGGAGCACTGGATCGATGCGATGACCCGGATCATGGACGGTACCATCGATGACTCGCCCCAGTGGGCCTGCGATCTGGCCGTCGAGTGGCTGACGCGAAAGCGGCCTGAACGGGGTGCGCGTTGAGATGAACGCAGCCGCGAAAGACACCCTCTCGCTTGTCATCGCCGACTCGGGCATGGGCGGCCTTTCCATCTGCGCCGACATCGTCAGCGGCCTGCAGGCGCGTCGAAGCCATCGGAGCGTATCAGTGACCTATTTCAACGCTTGGCCGGAGCAGGACCGCGGGTACAATCTCCTGCCCGGCATGGCCGAACGGATCCGCGTATTCGACCGGGCGCTCGCTGCCATGCTTTGCTTTCGGCCCGACCGGATCCTGATTGCCTGCAACACCCTGTCTGCGCTCTATCCCGGCACGCCCTTCAGCAGGCAGGCCCCCGTGCCTGTCGAGGGCATCATCGATTACGGCGTCGACCTGATCCACGCGCACGTGAGCGCCCGGGCGGACAGCCGCGTCATTATTCTCGGCACACCCACCACCATCGAAGCCGGTACCCATCGAAATCGCCTCGTCGAACGGGGCATTGACTCGGGGCGCATCGTCTGCCAGCCCTGCGACCGGCTCGCGGGGGAAATCGAGAAGGCGCCGGAAGGCGCAACCGTCCGGGCGATGGTCGACGACTGCATCCGCCAGGCCGCCGATCGGATCCCCGACAGGCGCCTGCCCGTTGCGGCCGCCCTGTGCTGTACGCACTACGGGTTCAGCCGCCGCGTCTTCGAGGCCGCACTGCAGGCCCGCTTCGAGGGACCCATCACGATTCTCGATCCCAACAGGGCGATGAGCGAGGCCCTGCTTGCGGATCTCGCTCCTCCGCGGCATGGGGATACCCGGATCAACCTGGAGGTCGTCTCCCGCATCGTCTGGAGCGATGAGAAGATCGAGGCGATCGCCCGGTTCCTGGAAGCGGCCTCGCCCCTGACGGCCGGCGCATTGAGACAGTACCGGCACGATCCGGATTTGTTTACGTTCTGACGGCAAGGAGAGACTGGATGAGGAAGGTGTTGATCGTAACGGGCCCCGGGGGGGATGCCCAGGGGTGGGGCGACATGAAGGTGACCGAGACCATGTGCGAGACCCTGAACACGGGGGACCTGGCGGCCGAGATCGCCTACGTGGTGACCACGGACGACTTCATGAAGGCCATCTCGAGCCGCAGCTACGATATCGTCTGGAGTGCCCTGTACTATTTTTCGCACCGAGAGGACATCATCGGTCTCGGTGATGACAATGAATGGGTAGCCGATATCCTCGACGAGAAGGGCATCCCTTACATCGGCCCCAATGCCCTGACGATGAAGCAGCTGATCCAGAAATACGAGACGCACCGGATCATGCATGAGAACGGGGTTTTGGTCCCTGACTTCACGCTGGTGAGCCCCGGCGATGCGCTGCCGGATGTGGCATACCCGGCCTTCGTCAAGCCCAACTGCGAATCGCGCTCGGTCGGCATCAGCGACGAGAGCGTGGTCCACAACCCGCGGGAGATGGGCGAGCGCGTCCGGTATGTGCACGAGAAACTCGAGCAGGCCGCGCTCATCGAAGAGTATCTGCCCGGCGATGAATACACGGTCCTGATGCTGGGCAACGGGAGGCTGCAGGAAATCCTGCCTGGGCTTGTCACCGTCGATAAGACCCACTTCGGAAAACACCAGATCCTGCGCAGTGATCTCAGGGGGGTAGGGCTGACCAAGATCAGCATCCCCACGGAAAGGGTGGAAGAGGCCAAAGAGCTGACCCGGAAGGCCACCGACGCCCTGAAATGCTGGGACCATGTCCGGGTCGACATGCGCGTTGATGCGCAGGGCCGCCTGCGGGTCATGGAGATCAACGGGATCCCGGGGCTCAAGCCCGTGAAAAGCTGGAGTCCCCAGATCTATTCACTCTATCACCCCTCCGCGGGCGGGCCCATGGAGGAATACCGGAACATGCTCCACCTGATCGTGCATTCCGCCCTCGAGCGGTACGGGATCCACGAGCGCACCCGGAGTTGAAGCGCGCCAGGCCCATCCCCTGCGACTCTGAAATAGTTGAGCAGCTCCGGAGCGCGAAGCGGCTCCGGGGGAAACATGCGACCGGCGGGTTTGCCTTCGATCTGGATCTGTCGACACCAGCGCTTGCTATAGCCATCCACGCCGGGCACAATGTTCGCGAGGAACTCCTTCCCCTGATGCAGATTTCCGAAAAGGACCGCCTGTTCGAGGAGGACCCGGCCACTGACCGGATGATCCGTGGGAACGCAAGCGCCATCTGGGGCCTGGACTCGAGGGCCGAGTACGATCTGAATC
>DASRZY010000178.1:0-3603 GCA_035685905.1 Syntrophales bacterium | reverse complement strand
CCATGACGGAGCAGTGCATCTTCTCGTCGGGCAGCCCCCCGAGATAGTCCGCGATGTCCTGGTTGGTGATTTTGGCGGCCTCGTCGAGTGTCTTCCCCTTGACGATTTCCGTGAGTACAGAAGAGCTGGCAATCGCCGAGGCGCAGCCGAACGTCTGGAATTTCGCATCCACGATGCGGTTTGTCTCCTTGTCGACCTTGAGGCTCAGCTTCAGGGCGTCCCCGCAGACAATGCTCCCCACTTCTCCCACGGCATCAGGGTTTTCGACCTCGCCCACATTCTTCGGTTTCAGGAAGTACTCTTTTACCTTGTCCGTGTATTCCCACATATCGTTTACTCACTTTCTGCTTGATCGATTTTCAGGCTCCCAATAGATATTCTTTCAGTTTACAGATACAAATTTCATTGTCAAATGCTCTCTCACTTGAACGGTTTTATCTCATCCGCTCAGATCCCCCCGCCGCTCTCGAAATCCTCGTGGACAATCTGTGCCTGGCTGACCCGGCTGTGGGGCGGAACGCTCTCCACGAGCCAGACATTGCCGCCGATGGTGGAACCGCGGCCGATGGTCACGCGCCCGAGGACCGTCGCACCGGAGTAAACGATGACGTCGTCCTCGACGATGGGATGCCGCGGGATCCCCTTGATCGGGTTTCCCTCCTCGTCGAGCTTGAAGCTCTTTGCCCCGAGGGTCACACCCTGGTAGAGCCGGACGTTCCGGCCGATCTCGCAGGTCTCACCGATGACCACGCCGGTGCCGTGATCGATGAAGAAGTATTCGCCGATCGTCGCCCCCGGGTGGATGTCGATGCCTGTGATACTGTGTGCGTGCTCCGTGATCATCCTCGGGATGAGAGGCACGCCCAGGACGTGCAGCTCATGGGCCAGGCGGAAGTTCGTGATGGCCATGACCGCCGGGTAGCAGAAGATGACCTCGTCGGCACTCGAGGCTGCAGGGTCTCCTTCGTAGGCCGCCTTCACGTCCTTGGCCAGGCACTTCTGGGTTGCAGGGAGCCTCTCCAGGAAAGACTTGGTGATATCCCCCGCCTTGTCGTCGCAGGCGGGCGTGCATTGTGATTCCTCGAGGCAGGTGAAGCACAGGCCGCGCCGGATCTGCTCCTGCAGCGGGTGCTGGATGCGATCCAGGGTGGCGCCGATGTGGTAAAGCACGCTTTCGACCTTGAGGTCCGAAAACCCGTAGTAGCCCGGGAAGAGAACCGAACGGAGCGCCTCCACGATCTCGATGACGACATCCCGCGAGGGAAGCGGCTGGTCGTGATGGGCCCG
Source organism: Syntrophales bacterium (assembly GCA_035685905.1). Classification (GTDB taxonomy): domain Bacteria; phylum Desulfobacterota; class Syntrophia; order Syntrophales; family UBA2192; genus UBA2192. Next base: position 2,316 of record DASRZY010000178.1, on the reverse strand, counting down.
CCTCATGGCCGGCGAGAGCCCGTTGCTGGTTGTGCTCAACTCCTGCACAAGCCGCGAGAGCCCATTGTCGCCTTTTCCCATGATGCTCACGATCTTGTCCTGTTTTCCCGTCTTTGCGATCCCGGTCCTCTTTCTCTGTTCATCTTTCATGTCACGACCTCCACCTCGTCGCCGGTCAGGATCTCGCCACCCTTCACAACCTTTGCGAAGACGCCCTCCTTGGGCATGATGCACTTTCCCACTTCCTTGAAGATCGCGCAGCCCATGTGACAGGCCTTGCCGATCTGGGAGATTTCGAGGATCACCTTGCCGCCGACGGCAAGCTTCGTTCCCGGCAGAAGGGTGTAGAGCTCGAGGCCCTCTACGGTCAGGTTTTCTGCAAAATCGCCGGGGCCCACGCTGAGGCCCATGTTCTTCATCTTTTCAATGCTGTCGACGGACAGCAGGCTTACCTGCCGGTTGATCCCGCATTCGGCATGGGCATCGTTTGCCATGCCGTAATCTTCGAGAAACATGCCGGACGGGCATGGAGTCTTCCGCACGCCTTTCGTATCGCTGATACACACTGCGACGATTTTGCCTTTCATCATATTAAACGATTCTCCCTGCTTCCGCATAGACGTTCATGTGCCCCCCGCGGACAAAGCCGACGAGGGTGATCCCAAGCTCCCCGGCGAGTCCGACGGCCAGATCCGTCGGCGTCGATCGGGACACCAGGATGGGGATATTTCTCCTGGCCACCTTGAAGAGGATCTCCGAGGAGATGCGGCCGGTGGTCATGATGATCCGGTCCGCCAGGGGGATATCCCCCATCAGGCAGTGACCGAAAATCTTGTCGATGGCATTGTGCCTGCCGATGTCCTCCTTAAAAAGAAGGATGCCCGAGGCGTCGCAGAGGGCTGCGCCGTGGACACCGTGCGTTTTCTGGTAGATCTCCGATCGGGTCTGGAAGGCCCGCATCAGATCCAGGATCTGTGCAGGAGTTGCCTTCAGGGCCGATTCGACTTTCTGCTGTTTCTGGTCGAGGTCCGCGAAATTGTAGAAGGAGATCCCCCGGCCGCACCCCGTCGTGATGACCCGCTTCATGAAAAGATCCCGGTCGACAGCGTCGGCCGTGTCGGTATTCACCCGGACAATCCCCCTGGGCTCATCGAGGGTGATCCCCTTGATTTCCTCTTTAGTCCGGATCAGACCCTCGGAATACAGGAACCCCACGGCCAGGTTCTCCATGTCATCGGGCGAACAAAGCAGCGTTGCAAGCTGTTCGTCATTGAACATGACCGTCAGCGGGTACTCCCGGGCAACCTCGCCCTGCAGGGTTTCCCGCATGTCCCGGTCCATTCGTATGAGGGTGACTTCTTTTCTCATTTCTTTCTGTCTTATTCCTCTTCACCCGATGCCCGATACCCGAAGCCCGATTCCCTTACTCTGTGTACTCCAGCATCCTCTCGATGCACCGACGGGCCTTCCTGGCGATGTCCGGCGGGACGTCGATTACGGGCTGCATGTCTTCGAGCGCCCAGAGCACCTTTTCCAGGGTGATGAGCTTCATGTTGGGGCAGACGGCCTGTGCCGATGCCGGATAAAACACCTTGCCCGGGTTTTCCTTCTTCAGCCGGTGAATGATCCCGACCTCGGTGCCGACGATGATTTCCTGTGCGGTCGTTTCCTTGACGTAGCGGCACATGCCCTCCGTCGAAGCCACCCGGTCGGCCAGGTTTCTCACCTCCGGGGTGCACTCGGGGTGGGCGATGACTTCGGCCGCGGGGTGGAGGATTTTTGCCTTTACAATGTCTTCCGGCAGAATCCTCGCGTGGGTCGGGCAGTAGCCGTTCCAGAGGATAAAGTGCCTTCCCGTCTGCGTGGTCACATAATCGGCCAGGTACTGGTCCGGCACAAAGATGATTTCCTTTTCGTCTTTCAGGGCCCCCCGTACCATCGTCACGGCGTTGGCCGACGTGCAGCACAGGTCGCACTCGGCCTTCACCTCCGCCGACGTGTTGACGTAGCAGAGCACCTTCGCTTCCGGGTGCCGATCTTTCAGGGACCGCAGCTGCCTTCCGTTGATCATGTTGGCCATGGGGCAGCCGGCATTCTTATCGGGAAGAAGCACCGTTTTCCCCGGCGAGAGGATCTTTGCCGTCTCGGCCATGAAGTGGACACCGCAGAAGACGATGACCTCGGCATCGGTACGGGAGGCCTGGATGCTGAGCCCCAGCGAGTCCCCGACGAAGTCGGCGATGTCCTGGACCTCCGGGACCTGGTAATTGTGTGCGAGGATGACGGCCTTGCGCTCGGCCTTCAGTTTTCGTATCT
>DASRZY010000177.1:0-4558 GCA_035685905.1 Syntrophales bacterium | reverse complement strand
AAAGCGATCGAGAAGAGGTTGTACGGCCCGCTGCCGAAAGGCGGCATCGGCGTCGGCCTTGGCGGAGTGCACGAGTATTGGCCGGGTGGATTTTCCGCGATCATCTTCGGCTGGAGCGGTCATCTTGTCGTGGCCAACATGATGGAAGGATCCCCTGCAAAAACCGCCGGCTTGCTTGCCGGGGACGAAATCATCGCCATCGATCAATCGGCCGTGAAGGACCTCTCTGCAGCCGAGGCGCTCCGAAGACTCCGGGGGGAGCCCGGGAGCGAAGTTTCACTTTCGATCATGAGGGATAAATCGGGCAATCTGATCCCGTTTCGCCTGAAGCGGGTTGCAATTTCGGACGACCAGGTTGGCTGGTTTTAAGTCCGTCACCGGTCGTGAGGCCAACGAGGATATCCATGAAACGCTTCCGCATTGCATGCATGCTAATAGTCGCCCTTGTGATCCTGATCCCGGGAAGCGCCTTTGCAGAGTGGAAAGTTTATTATACCGGAAAGGCCGCGAAGATGTTCGGGTCATACGGTAGGGGGAATTTTGGCACGCGGAGTCAGTGCGAAGCGTACCGAAGTTCCAGCGCCGGCTTCGAAAGGAACAATTCCTATTGTTCAGGTTCCGATTCAGCATCATCCAAGCCTTCTGCACAGAAGTCTCCGGGAGCATCCAACGGCTCAACCGAGCAATCCAGACAGCTTCAGCTGCAGCGAGAGCAAGAAGAAAAGGAGAAGGAGCTTGCCCGGCAGCAGAAATTCGATCAGGAAAAAGAACAACTCCTGAGTGGCCTCAAGGGGACGGATGGCACGACGGGCGCCCTCGAACTGAAAACGCCGCAGGCAGGCGGCGATCGTCAGCCGGCGACGGTCGATCCGAAGATTCTGCAGGAGCAGGACGAGTTCGCCAACAGGAACGCCGACTGGATGAAGAAGCAGAAGCAGCTCATTGAACAAAGACTGATGGAACCGAACAAGTATGCCAGTGCGATCTATCAATCGCTGAAGACAAACGCCCCTCCGCCGCCATGGAAGAAATATGATGAACTACAGCCTGGCGACGTGCTGCTTATCGAGGGGTCGGGAATCGCTGCAGTAGACAACAAATTTTCCTCCGGAGGCAATGCATCGAATGCATCGCATACCGTTATCTATCTCAAGGAGGTCAACGGCAAGAGACTCTTCCTGGATAATCAGCCTTTTGAAGGTCCGCGCATTATTTCCGAGGATGAATTCCTGAAGAGGTATGGCTCCCGCGGGGCTGAAGTCGCAAAACTGGCGCAGCCGCTGAATGAAAAGGAAGGCAAACAGCTTTTCACAGCGGCAGTGGAGATGGCACAAAAGAACCGCAAGAAAATAACCGATAACTGGTTCGGCACTCCCCTGCTGGAAACCAACTATGGCGCGTGGGGCAAGGAGAATGTGGTCTGCTCGGAAGCCGACTGGGCGTTACTCAGGGCTACCGGTCGGAATATTCCAAAATCGGGTGACCGGATAAAGGTGGGCCTGGGTATTGATTTCAGCCCTGCGGATTATAAGAACTCTCAATACTTCCTGGTGACCCCGCTCTGGTGATGTCTCAATCATCCATTTCGTTGCCCTTCTTGACCCGATGGGCGCGCATTCGGGGCCTGACGCCGCCGTATTCCCCCGAACAGTGAAGGATAAGGACCCTTTGCCTGCCGAAGATCCCCTTGCCACCCACTAGAATGTGTTTGTCAGCAGGGGTCAGCTCTTTGCGCCAAACCCTTCATGGAACACCACGACCCCGCTGGCCCTGTTCTCCCCGAACGGCAAAGCAAGAACGTATTCCTGGGGAACGCCCTCGAGGGTCAAGTCCGGCAGATTTCTGAAACCGAACCGTTTGTAGTAGTCCGGGTCGCCTACAAGAACGCAGCCTTTTGCGCCTCGAGTTTTCAATCGGGATAACCCTTCATGGATCAGAGCCTTCCCGATGCCCTGCTTCTGGCGAACCGGCAGCACGGAGACTGGACCGAGACCGTACCAGTCGCAGCTCCGGCCGGAAATGGTCACGGGGGAAAACGCGACATGTCCGACCACTCTTCCTTCAATCTCGGCAACCAGCGAAACAGAAAGCGCATGGGCGGCCCGCAATGCGATGACAATAAACTGTTCCGTCTGGTGGCTGTACGGGCACGTCTCGAATGCTGCCATGGTGATTGCTGATATCGCCTCGGCGTCTGAATCCTTCTCGTTCCTGATGATCATCAAAAGCTCCTATACGCCGGCTTTCAGCCGTGGATTTCGACGTGGACGCTACATGAATTTCATCAGGCAGTCAATGGCCGGGGCATACTGTTGTTTATGCGAAATGGATGGCTCCGGCCTTTCTTTTATGCAGTCATCAATATCCATCGTTCATTGGAATTCAATTCATCCGATCTCTGAGTTTTCCTAGGGTTTCGACCAGATGGAATTCCCGTCAGACATTTGATACTAAAAAGATATAGTGGGTAGCCCCTCTGTGTTCCTAGCCCTCTGTCAACAGCCTCCCTATGTTCTAAAATATCCCTGGATTCCTTGTCCTGCCTGATCTTTTCAGAGACAGACGGAGACGGAAGCTTACATCTGGAAACAATCAGAAGATCCGCCCTTCAACAGCATCCTGAAGCGGGAAGCAACTCGAAAACATCCGGATTTCGCTTAAACCAAGGAGGTAGTTCAAAATGAAAGCGAGAAAGGCGAAAAGAGATCCGAGCGGCGTTGACACCGGGCAACTTCATCGAACAACGGCAGGGGATGACCGGTTGGCTCGTCACCAGTGCTCAACAGCGATTGTCTGTCTGCTGTCCTTTATGCTGCTCGCTGCTTCGGCCTTTGCGAATGACAGCGGCAACGGGAAGTACAACAATCCCGGCAAATCGACCGTTTCGAAGGTTAGGGGAGTCGTTCAAAGTGGCGAGAGGCCGCTCGCTTCTTCCACCGTGACACTTTACAAGGCAGGGATCAATCGGTTGCATGCGGATATGTTGGGGCAAGCGAAAAGCGACAAGCAGGGTTTTTTTACGATTGTCTACAAGATGCCTTCGGGCGGAAACGACGTGCTTTACATGATCGCTGACGGTGCGTCCGGGCCATCGAAGAAGCCTGGCATCCAGTCCCGGAAAAGTCCTGTGCGTCTGGCTACTGTGCTGGGCACCTCACCCTTTCCCGGCGACGTCGTGATCAATGAGAGAACGACCGTCGCCACTGCCTATGCCATGGCCCAGTTTATCGAGGGGATCGTGATTGGCGGAAAATCTCCCGGTCTGCAAAACGCCGCGATGACGCTGCAGAATCTGGTCGACATCACAACCGGCCAGATAGGATCGGTGCTCGGCAATGCGATAAATGGCTCTTCGACGTCGACCCTGCGGGAATTCAACTCGCTGGGAAATTTGCTGGCTACGTGTTCGAGCTCGGGCAACCCGGATTCTTGCTCCCCTCTTTTTCACCTGGCAACACCGCCCCACGGCTCCGAGCCGAAAGACACATTGCAGGCCATCGTCAATATTGCCCACAACCCCTGGAAGGATGTGCCGCGACTTTTCGCCTTGTCGCTGGAATCCAATGTATACGAGCCCGCGCTGGGACCATCGGAGACTCCCGATGCCTGGACCATCGCCATCCGGTACGGCAACCCTGACCTGTTCGACGGTCCGGGCAATATCGCCTTCGACAGGAACGGCAACGCCTGGATCAACAACAACTACTCGAATAGCGCCGATCCAACGCGGGTCTGCGGCGATGACCACGTCTTCAAGCTGACTCCCGCAGGCGCAGACTTTCCCGGTTCCCCCTTCGGCGGCCCGGGGGAAAATGGGGGTCTCTACGGCGCCGGTTTCGGGATCACGCTGGATCGCCGCGGTGACGTCTGGGTCAGCAGTTTCGGCTTCCAGGGAAGCAAATGTTTCATCGGGGCCGATGAACGAACTCTGCTGTCTGAAAGCGTGTCGCAGTTCGACGGCGACGGGAACGCCGTTTCTCCCAGCAGGCCGCCCGCTCCCTACGGCGGCTGGCGCAGCACCCAAGCCAACATCTATCAACCGCAGGGCACCGTCTCGGATCAGCGGGGGAACATCTGGATCGCCAACTGCGGCAATGCCAGCGTCACCAAGATTCCGCGCGGCAACCCGCTGGAAGCCGTGAATTTCAGCAACGTCGGCCTCAGCAAGCCCTTCGGCATGGCGATCGATGCAAAGGGGAACGCCTGGATCGCGAACAACGGCAACAGCAGCGTGATCTCGCTTTCTCCGGACGGGATTCCGCTTGGCCCTGCCCTGACCGGGGGCGGTATCAATCAGCCAATGGGCATCGCCACGGACAGTCTGGGTAATGTTTGGATTTCGAACTCAGGGGCACTGCACGCGCCATGCGGCGGAGCGCTCGACTCTGACAGACTGTCCTCCGAAGACGCCAATGCCGAGCTGCCTCCTGAAAATGCCTCAGTGACCCTGCGTCGTTCCGATGGGACGCTGCAATCGTTTACGGGCGGCGGTCTGTTCATTCCCTGGGGTATCGTTGCGGACGGCAATGACAATATCTGGGTCGCCAATTTCGGGGGT
>DASRZY010000176.1:0-8542 GCA_035685905.1 Syntrophales bacterium | reverse complement strand
TGGCCTTCGTTTCCTTCTTTTCCTTCTTTCCGGCGGGCCTCGTAACCAGTTCGATGATGGCCATGGGGGCGCTGTCGCCGACACGGAAGCCCGTCTTCACGATCCTCGTGTAGCCACCCTGTCGGTCCGCAAAACGAGCCCCGATCTCATCAAAGAGCTTCTTCACGACGTCTTTGTCCTGGATCACGGCCGCGGCCTGCCGGCGGGCGTGGAGGCCGCCCCGCTTGGCCAGTGTAATCATCTTCTCGGCTACACGCCTGAGTTCCTTCGCCTTGATATCGGTGGTTTCAATCTTCTCGAACTTCAGAAACGACGTCACCATATTTCGAAGCATGGCATCCTTGTGACTGGTCGTCCTGCCAAGCTTTCGTCCGCCTACACGGTGTCGCATGGGGCACTATTCCTTTCCGATCAGATCCATCTCGGGAATCCCAAGATCTCCTGTGCGTTTTACTCGGCGCTTCCAGCCTCGTCCCTGCTCTTGGGAGGCCAGTCGACTTTCATGCCGAGGGAGAGTCCCATCTCGGAGAGGATTTCCTTGATCTCGTTGAGGGACTTGCGGCCGAAGTTGCGCGTTTTGAGCATCTCTGCTTCCGTTTTCTGGACCAGCTCGCCGATGATGTGGATCCCGGCGTTCTTCAGGCAATTGGCTGACCGGACGGAAAGCTCGAGTTCGTCCACACTCTTCAGGAGGTTCTCGCCAAGTTTCTCGCTCTGCCCGGCCTCCTCCAGCACCTTCTCTTCTTCGATTTCTTCGAAGTTGATGAAGATGTCCAGCTGGTCCTTCAGGATCTTCGCCGCATAGGCAACACCATCCTGGGGCAGCACGCTGCCGTCGGTCCAGACTTCGAGGACGAGTTTGTCAAAATCCGTGATCTGGCCCACACGGGCATGGCTCACGGTATAGCTCACCTTCTTGATGGGTGAGAAAATGGCGTCGATGTTGATGGTTCCTTCGGGCTGGTCGGGATCGCGCTCGCGCTTGGCCATGACGTAACCCTTGCCCATCTTCACGACCATCTCGGCCTTGAGCTTGCCACCACTCGTAAGGGTTGCGAGGTAGTGGTCGGGATTGAGGATCTCGACATTGGCATCCGTGATAATGTCCCCGGCCTTGACCTGACCCGCCTTGGAGGCGTCGATCTTGATGGTCCGGGAGACATCGCCATGAAGCTTCAGGCGGACGCCCTTGAGGTTCAGGATGATGTCCGTCACGTCCTCCTTCACACCGGCAATGGTGGAGAACTCGTGCAGGACGTTGTCGAAACGCACGGACACGATGGCCGCCCCCTGGATGGAGGACAGCAGCACGCGCCTCAGCGAGTTCCCCAGCGTGATGCCGTAGCCTCGCTCGAGGGGCTGAACGGTGAATTCCGCATAGGACTTGCTGTGCGTCTTCTCGTCGATCTCGATCCGTTTCGGCCGGATCAGGCTGCGCCAGTTTCTCTGCATAGTTGCTCTTCCCTCTGGCTCTCGGGCTGTTGAACAGCCGGTAATAAGGGTTTCGTCCGGGACTTCCCTGACCGATTACTTGGAGTAAAGCTCGACCACCAGCTGTTCCTGGACGGGCATGGTGATGTCTTCGCGCGTCGGGATCGTCTTCACGGCGCCCTTGAAGTTGTCCTTGTCCAGCTCCAGCCACCCCGGGATGCCCCTGCGGGCCACGGTTTCCAGGGAGTCCAGGATCGGGAGGACCTTCCTGCTCTTTTCCCGCAATTCGACGACGTCATCCTTTCGGATATTGTATGAGGGGATGTTGACCTTTTTGCCGTTGACGAGGAAGTGGTTGTGGCGCACGAGCTGCCGCGCCTCGTTCCGTGAGGGGGCAAAGCCGAGCCTGAACACCACGTTGTCGAGCCTGCGCTCCAGAAGCATCAGCAGGTTCGAGCCCGTGATCCCTCTCATGCGGTCGGCCCGCTCGAAATAGCCCTTGAACTGCTTCTCGAGCAGCCCGTACATCCTCTTCAGGCGCTGCTTCTCGCGAAGCTGAACGCCGTAGTCAGAGTGCTTCTTCCTCGCCTGTCCGTGCTCGCCGGGTGCGTAGCCCCGCCGCTCGAACGCGCATTTTTCCGTGTAGCAGCGGTCACCCTTGAAAAACAGCTTCAGGCCTTCACGACGGCAAAGCCTGCATTCTGAACCTCTGTAACGTGCCAAGTTGTGCCTCCCTGTAAATGCTTGCGGATTTATCCTTACGCCTACACGCGCCGCCGTTTCGGCGGCCGGCACCCGTTGTGGGGGATCGGGGTGACATCGCGGATCAGGCTGATCGTGAGCCCCGTGGCCTGCAGCGCCCTCAGAGCCGACTCGCGGCCGGACCCCGGGCCCTTCACGTAGACCCGGACCGTGCGCAGTCCCTGCTCCTTGGCCTTCTTCACGGCGCTCTCCGCTGCCATCTGGGCTGCGAAGGGGGTTCCCTTTCGTGAGCCCTTGAAGCCTGACATTCCCGACGACGCCCAGGAAATGACGTTCCCCGTCAGGTCGGTGATGGTGACGATGGTATTGTTAAACGTCGACTGGATGTGGGCAATCCCCTCGGGGACGTTTTTCTTCTCGCGCTTTTTTCCGCTTTTTCTTCTCGGATTGGCCATCTGTCCTCCAGGCAATCAATAATCGTTGTTACTTCTTCTTGCCGGCGATCGCCCTGCGGGGACCCTTGCGGGTCCGGGCGTTCGTGTGCGTTCGCTGGCCGCGGCTGGGAAGTCCCTTGCGGTGCCGCAGTCCCCGGTAGGTGCCGACGTCCATGAGCCGCTTGATCGACATGGAGATGTCCCGGCGGAGATCACCCTCCACCTTGTGCTCCTTGTCGATGATGTTACGGATGGCCGTTACTTCCGCGTCGGTGATCACATCCGTTTTCGTCTCGTAGGGAATCCCTGCCTCGCGGAGGATCTCCCGCGACTTGGAGCGGCCGATCCCGTAAATGTAGGTCAGGGCGATCTCCATGCGCTTGTTTTTCGGTAGGTCAACGCCTGCAATTCTTGCCACTGCTCAGTTCTCCTCGAATGGTCTTGTGTTATCCCTGGCGCTGCTTGTGCTTCGGGTTTTCGCAGATCACCCGCACGACGCCATGCCGCTTGATGATCTTGCACTTGTCGCACATCTTTTTCACCGATGGTCTTACTTTCACGACGAATACCCCTTTAGTCAATCGGCCGCAGCCGTTTCACTCTCTACTTGGAACGATAGGTGATCCGCCCCCGCGTCAGGTCGTAGGGCGAAAGCTCAATCGTCACCCTGTCGCCCGGGAGGATCTTGATGAAGTGCATCCGCATCTTTCCCGAGATATGGGCAAGCACGCGGTGCCCGTTTTCCAGCTCCACCCGGAACATGGCGTTCGGCAGCGTCTCGATGACCGTGCCTTCCACCTCGATAGGTTCTTCTTTTGCCATATGCTCCTTGCGCTCAGCCGATCCTGCTCAGGATGACCGCCCCGTTATCCGTAATGGCAACGGAGTGCTCGAAATGGGCCGACAGCTTGCCGTCGGCCGTCACCACCGTCCAGCCGTCCCGAAGGATCTCCACCCGGTAGATTCCCTCGTTGACCATGGGTTCGATCGCGATGACCATCCCCGGCTTCAACTCGATTCCGCGGCCGCCCGATCCGTAGTTGGGGACCTGCGGGTCCTCGTGGAGGCTCTTCCCGATGCCGTGCCCCACGAGATCCCGGACCACGGAGTAGCCTGCGGCCTCGACGTGTCCCTGGATGGCGGCAGAGATGTCGCCGATGCGATTCCCGGCCTTGACCTCCGCGATACCCTTGTAAAGAGCTTCTTCCGTTACCTTGAGCAATCTGCCGGCCTCGGGGGTGATGTCCCCCACGGGCACCGTTACGGCAGCATCCCCGTAGTAGCCGTCGTTGAGGATGCCGAAGTCAAGGCTGATGATGTCGCCTTCCTTCAGTTCCCTCTCCGAGGGCATCCCGTGCACCACCTCGCTGTTGACGGACGTGCACAGGGAGTACGGGTAACCCCGATAACCCTTGAAGGCCGGCCGGGCGCCCTTTTTCAGGGCCATCTCCTCGGAGAGCCGGTCCAGCTCGATCGTTTTGACCCCCGGCCTGATCTTCCTCCTGAGTTCCTCCAGGATCGCAGCAACGATGGCGTTGCTCTTTCTCATCTTTTCAATCTCCTGACGAGATTTCAAGATGATCATGATCCAGTCTCCTTACCGCCGTTTCGCCAGGCGCCCTTTCTTGAGGAAGCCCTCGTATTGTCTGGCCAGGAGATGGGTTTCAATCTGTCCCGCCGTGTCAAGGGCCACACCGACGACGATCAGCAGCGCCGTCCCGCCGAAGTAGAAGGGGACGTTGAAGTAGACCATCAGGATGCTCGGCAGCACGCAGACCCCGGACACGTAGATGGCCCCGCTGAAGGTCAGGCGGCTCAGCACATGATCGATGTATTCGGCTGTCTTCTTCCCCGGCCGGATCCCCGGCACAAACCCCCCGTGCTTCTTCATGTTCTCCGCCACGTCGGTCGGGTTGAACACCACCGCCGTGTAAAAGAAGCAGAAGAAGACGATGAACCCGACGTAGATCAGCTCGTAGAAAAAATGTCCCGGTATGAGCGCCTCGGCCACGTACTTCATCCAGGGGTGGGGGATGAACTGGGCCAGGGTGGCCGGGAACATGATGATCGATGACGCAAAGATGGGCGGGATGACGCCCGAGGTGTTGATCTTGAGCGGCAGGTGCGTTGTCTGCCCGCCGTACATTTTCCGGCCCACGATCCGTTTCGCATACTGCACGGGGATGCGCCGCTGGCCCGTTTCCATGAAAACGATGATGCCGACGACGGCCACCATGAAGACGGCAAGAAAGATCACGGCGATGATTCCCATCTCCCCCGTGGAGACGAGCCGAAAGGTGTTGATGACGCCCTCCGGGCCCCGGCAGACGATGCCGGCGAAGATGATGAGCGAGATGCCGTTGCCGATCCCGCGCTCGGTGATCTGCTCGCCCAGCCACATGATGAAGGCGGTGCCCGCCGTGAGCGTGATGACCGTCATAAGACGGAAGCCCCAGCCGGTGGTGATCACGATGGATGCCCCCGACGGCCCCGCCATGTTCTCCAGGCCCACGGCGATTCCGAAACCCTGGATGAGCGAGAGCAGCACCGTCCCGTATCGGGTGTACTGGGTGATCTTGCGGCGTCCCGCCTCTCCTTCCTTGGAGAGCCGCTCGAGGTGCGGCACGGCGATCGTGAGCAGCTGCAGGATAATGGAGGCGCTGATGTAGGGCATGATCCCCAGCGCAAACACCGAGAGGCTGCTGAGGGCGCCTCCCGCGAACAGGTCGAAGAGCCCCAGGAGCGACCCCCTCGCCTGATCGAAAAACGCGGCAAGCGCAGCCGTGTCGATGCCCGGCGTCGGAACATGGGCGCCCACGCGGTACACGCCCAGAAGCGCGAACGTCAGGACGATGCGTTTCTGGAGCTCAGGAATCTTCGGTATGTTTTTCAGTCCGCCGATCAAATCCGCTTCCCTCTTACTCGATGACCTCGACCTTGCCGCCTGCCGCCTCGATCTTTGCCTTTGCGGCTTCGCTGACGGCGTTCACCCTCACAGTGAGGGCCTTCTCGATCGTCCCCTTGGCGAGGATCTTGATCCCGTCGCCGGTCTTCCGAATCACCCCGCCGGCCATCAGGGCCGCCGCGTCCACGGGGACATCCCCGGAGAAGCCGCTGAGCTGACCCAGGTTGACAATGACGATCTCCTTGCGGAAGATGTTCTTGAAACCCTTCTTGGGGAGACGGCGGGAGAGCGGCATCTGGCCGCCTTCGTAGCCCGGCCTGGAGTTGTGGCCCGAGCGGGCCTTGAGGCCCTTGTGCCCTTTCGTGGAGGTACCGCCGTGGCCGGAGCCGTCGCCGCGGCCGATCCGTTTTCTCTTCTTTCTCGAACCCTCGGGGGGTCTCAGTTCACTGAGCTTCATTGCATTCACCCGTTGATTTCTTCGACGGCAACAAGATGGCTGACCTTGCCGACCATGCCCCGGGTCTCGGGGGTATCCTTGAGCGTCACGCTTCGGTTCATCCGGACGAGCCCCATCCCGCGCAGCACCTTGCGCTGCTTCTCGGGCCGCCCGATGTAGCTCTTCACCAGTGTAATCTTCAGTTTCTTTTCCACCGTCCGTCCCTTCGCCGATCCTCTGCTGTTTTCCGAAAAGCCGATCTTCGCGGCTGCTCAACACTACCCGGATGCCATCCGGGGCTTCTTTGAAGCGCCCGCTTTGCGGGGGCTTCCCGGCAAGGATCCATTTGTCAATGGTTGCGCCCCCTGGCGGGATGCGCCCCCGGTCAACAGCCGTTAGATATCGGCCACGTCCTTGCCCCTCAAGGCGGCAATCTGACCGGCGCTCCGAAGCCTGCGAAGCCCGTTGAGGGTCGCCTTGACGAGATTGTGGGGGTTGTGCGACCCCAGGCACTTCGTGAGCACGTTCTGCACGCCGGCCACTTCCAGCACGGCGCGAACGGCGCCGCCCGCAATGAGCCCCGTACCCGCCGAGGCAGGCTTCAGGAGCACCCGGCCCGCGCCGAATTCCCCCACGATCTCGTGCGGGATCGTGCGCTCGCCGATGGTGAACTTGGCCATGCTCTTGCGGGCCTTTTCCATTCCCTTGCGGATGGCCTCGGGAACCTCATTGGCCTTGCCCAGGCCGGCGCCGACGGAACCTTTGCCGTCACCAACGACCACGATGGCGCTGAACCGGAATCGCCGGCCGCCCTTCACGACCTTGGCCGTGCGGTTGATGGCCACAACGCGGTCCAGGATCTCCGTTTCTTCCACCATGAATTCTTTTCTGTCCCTGTCCAACGGTCACTCCCTTTGGTGCGTTTCGTTATCTAGAATTTCAGGCCTGCTTCCCTCGCACCATCGGCCAGGGCCTTCACCCTGCCGTGATAGAGGAATCGGCCGCGGTCGTAAATAACCGAGTCGATGTTCATGGCCAGAAGCTTCTTCGCCATGAGCTTGCCCACCTCGGCGGCGGCGGCCGTCTTTTTCATCTTCGCGATCGCCTCGACGAGCTCCTTGCTGCGCGTGGAGGCCTCGGCCATCGTGCGGCCCGCTTCGTCGTCGACGGCCTGGACGTAGATGTGCCTGGCGCTCCGGAAGACGGCGAGGCGAGGACGCCCGGCGGAGCCGGCAACCTTGCTTCGCGTACGCTTCTTGCGCTTGTCCCTGACTTTCTGGATCTTCTTGGCTGACGATAACAATGTTCTGCCCCTCTATGGTGTAATGGGCTGATGAGGCCCGGATCCTTATGCGCCTGCGGACTTTCCGACCTTGCGCCGCACGACCTCGCCGGCGTAACGGATGCCCTTGCCCTTGTACGGTTCGGGCTTTCGCTTGCCGCGGATATCCGCGGCCACCCGGCCTACCAGTTCCTTGTCGATCCCGGAGACGGTGATGTTGACCAGCTTCTCGATTTTCACGGTGATCCCCTGCGGGACTTCGTAGGTGCTGGGCACCGAGTAGCCGATAAAGAGTTTGAGTGTCGATCCCGCAAGCTCGGCGCGGAATCCGACGCCGGAAATCTCGAGGCCCTTTGTGAAGCCCGCGCTCACCCCTGTGACCATGTTGGCAATGAGGGTGCGCATGAGGCCCTGCAGGGCGTCAGCCCTACGGCTCTCGTGGGTCGTCCGCACGTTCAGGGACTTGCCTTCCTGGACCACCTCGATCTCCCGGGGCAACGACCTCGAAAGGTTCCCCTTGGGACCCGTTACCTTGATCTCGCCGCCGGCGACGCTGACCGTCACCTTGTCCGGCAGGACGATGGTTTTTTTCCCGATTCGTGACATGGATGTCTCTCCTGACTGGCGCTTACCAGACGTTGCAGATGATCTCGCCGCCCACGTTCTGCGTCCTGGCTTCCTTGTCCGTCATGATCCCCCGGGGCGTCGACACGATGGCCACCCCAAAGCCATTGTACACCTTGGGGATCTTCTTGCTCGAAACGTAGATCCGCCGGCCCGGCTTGCTCACCCGCTGGAGGTCCTGGATGATGCGCTCCTTCGTGTCCGTGTACTTGAGGTAGATCTTGAGGATGTCCTTCTTGTTCTGGTCCTTCTTCACGTCGAAGCCGCTGATGTACCCGGCCCGCTTCAGGACCTTCACGATCTCGAGGTTCACCCTCGAGAGCTGGGCGTTCACGCTCCGGAATTTCATCCGGTTGGCGTTACGGACTCTCGTCAGCATATCCGCAATAGGATCGGTCATACCCATAAATCCTTGCTCCTCCCAATCTACCAGCTCGATTTGATGACACCGGGGATCTCTCCCCAGGAGGCGTACTTGCGAAGACAGATCCTGCACATGTTGAACTTGCGGTAGTACGCACGGGGCCTTCCGCAGATCGGGCAGCGGTTGTACTCTCGGACGGAAAATTTCTGCGTCCTCTTCGCTTTTGCAATCAGGGACTTCTTAGCCAAGGTATTCCTCCGTCTTGTTTCCTAATTCTTGAAGGGCATCCCCATGAGTTTCAACAGATGCCGGGCTTCCTCATCGGTCCTCGCCGTCGTGACGATGACCACGTTCATGCCCTTGA
>DASRZY010000175.1:0-18399 GCA_035685905.1 Syntrophales bacterium | reverse complement strand
TGTTCTGACGGAATGACGAGATTACGAAAGGACAAAAAATCGCCGCACGCGTTAATGCATGCGGCGATTTTTTTGTCTTACCACTGATCACTGGCCACTAGCCACTGACCACTTCCCCTCACTTCTTCGGGGGGAAGTTGGCCAGTATCCCGTCAACTGCCTTTTTCAGATCGCCCGATGCCGCATCGTCATTGATCGTGCCCGTTGCAGATCCCTGCCAGATCAGCTGCTTGCTGCCGGCCTTCTGAATGCCGAGCGTCAGCATCCTCAGCTGGTAACCGTACTGGTTGATGCCGATCTCGTTTTCGTAGCTCATCCAGACCAGCAGGTCGGGGTTCTCCGCCGTCTTGATGAAACCCTTCTTCTCGAGGACCTGATCGGCCAGATACTGGACGTTTTTCACGACCAGGTCGTTGGTCTGACTCACGCTCCCGGCACTCGCCCAGCTGTAACTCTTCAGGCCGGCAAAACTCGTTGTGGGGTCGTAGGTGTAGTTGATCGACGCCGCGCAGCCGGCCAGGATGACTGCTGCTGCGAGCAGGACCGTGATGATGGAACCCAGGCGTGCCTTCGTCTTCAAACCGTGCATGTCTCCTCCTTGAGCCCTGAAAGGGTATGTCGCTTGATGTCGATGCGAGGTCGTGCCGATGTTGTTTCTCGCGGCCGAAGTTTCATCTTTTTTATAACGCGTCCGCCGCAAGGGTTGCAACTGGAAATTTTCGATTCTGCGGCTCGACGCCGATGCAGCCCGGAAAATTCATTCGCCCGGTTCGGGCCACTTGTGATAAATTCTTTGCATGATACAACGATTCGCGCGCCGGGAAGAAAAAATCGGGGCCGTGGTTCTCTCTGTCCTGCTGCTTTTCGCAGTTGCCTGCGGTTCCCCTCAAGCCCCTCCTGGCCAGGCCCAGAAAACAAAAGACGCAGTCGAGAGCAACGCCGTATCGTCGCACATCAAGCGTCCCGACATCGGGTTTGCCTCGCGGCAGAAGCTGATCGATCACTATCGGAAGCATGGCCGCGAGTTCGGCACGATCACCCTGGAGCAGTATCTCAAAGGGGCCCAGGAGCTTCGCGACAGGCCGGCAGGAGGTGAAATTCTGGAAAACGCCCGGCCCGATGGCTCGATCACCCGGTTTGACCGGCAATCGGGCGATTTCATCGCCTTTGGCCGCGACGGCGTCATCCGCACGTACTTCAAGCCGACAGATGGCGAGAGGTACTACACGCGGCAGTTGGGGAGGAGGCATTGACGCCGGAGCGTCGGAATAATGGAACAATGGAATGATGGAATAATGAGTGGAAAATGAAAAACATTCTTGCTTCCTCCCCAACATTCTAATATTCCAATATTCCATTATTCCAGTATTCCACGGGCAGGGTATTGAGAACCATTCATGGGATGGCTGGTGAGTCACGCGAGAAGAGGTTTGACATGAAAGCCAAAGACCCGGTAGCGGAATTCTTGCAAAAGCGCGGGTACCCGGAGCATGTCGTCAAGGGCGGGCTCCAGGGGCTCACGGTGAACTGGGAGGAGGTCGTCCGTTCCGTGGAGGATGGCTACAATCTCGGGCTCGACGACTACCTGAACGACATGGACGGCCGGCAACTGATCGAAGACGTGCTCCCCATCGCACCCGCGGGAGATAAAGAGGCCGTCCTGAAGCGGATCCGCCAGGCCGATGCAAAGTTGCAGTGGCTCGTCAGGCCGGCCGGCCGGTGTCTCTGGGGCGATGAGACTGCCCGGAAGGAGGGTTGGACAGCAAAAAAGAACTGGTGGTATTTTTCAATACCGACCCATCCCGGTGAAGAGCTTCTCGGCGAGATTGATGAGCCCTGAGTGAAGGTGTGCAGGGCTAATCCGTTGCCAGATAGGGCCTGAAACCCGCGATACTGTGCAGCAGATGCCAGTGCTCCCTGGTTCTGACGTCATCCGGCAGATCAGGGAACCGGGCAATCCCCGGGTCCGTTGCCAGCAATTCCGCCCGTGTCTTTTCCTCGAAGATGCCTTCCGGTTCCCCGGCATGCTTCTGCGCAACCGACATCCACAGGTCGAGCTGATCACGGGCCAGATCGAGGATGCCGCGGACATCCCGCGCATACCCGTAGTGGCCGAAGCAGAGCAGCGAGGCCTCGACGGATCTCATTCGTTCGAGGGAACGGCGGTACGCCGGGTAGTCGAAGCCGCCAGGCGGGCAGCCGACCCGAAGGTAGAATGCATCGGCAAGGGGGAAAAAGATGCCCGCCGCCTCCCCCGTGAAAAGAGCGCCATCCAGCAGGAAGGCAAGGTGGTGCGGCGCATGCCCCGGCGTTTCGATGCTCTCGATGCTCAGCCTGCCGATACGGACTGACTCTTCGAAGCCGATGCGGTCTGCCGGGACCGGTTCGGGCTTTCCGTACATTTGGGCGATCTCGCCCAGGTTGCGCAGGGAGACGTTCCACACCTTCTCAGGTTCGATCAAATGCCGAGACCCCCTGGGGTGGCAGATCACCCGCGCCTCCGGGTAGCTGAGGAGCAGGTGCCCCACACCTCCGCTGTGGTCGATGTGGACGTGGGTCAGAAGAATGAAGTCGACGGCTTTTACTCCCCGTCTCTCCAGTGCGGCAAGGAGAGCGGGGATCGCCGATGCGGGGCCGGGATCCACGAGCACCGTCGCATCACTGCCTGTGTACAGCCAGCTTGCGACAAAATGCCGAAACCCGGTCAACGGCAACGGGAGATCCACCATATGGAGATGGGGGGACGGGGGCGCCTGGTTCATTTCATGCTTTTGGAACGTTGTTGATTTGTCATCGAAAGCAAAAGCAGCTTAGAGCATCCTGACGCTTCCGTCAACCCATGAAGCCGAAACGATCTTCCGAGAGCCGGGATTGTGTTGATGTCCGGCATCCTCGTCTCGGCATGCGGATGCATTTCATAATCCCGTTGACTCCGCCCGCCGGCGCGGGTATCTTCTTGAAAAGATACAACAGGGTTCGCTCTCGTGATCACGAAGGCAGACCCCTGATCCGAACAGTGCCGGGAGGAGCTCATGAAAGCTGTCCTGATGGAAGGGTTTGGAGGAATCGATGTCCTGAAGGTGGGCGACGTGCCGCGGCCGCAGCCGGCTGAGGGCCAGGTGCTCATCCGGGTCATGGCCACCTCCATCAACAGGCCCGACCTGGTTCAACGGGCAGGGAAGTACCCTCCTCCCCCGGGGGAGTCGGACATCCTGGGGCTGGAGGTTTCGGGCATCGTTGAAGAACTCGGCCCCGGCGCGGGCGGCTGGAAAAAGGGCGATCGCGTCATGTCCCTCGTGGGTGGAGGCGGGTATTCGGAGTACGCCGTTGCCTATGCGAGCCACCCCATGCGCATCCCCGACAGCATGAGCTTCGAGGAGGCAGCCTGCGTCTGCGAGTCCTATATCACGGCCTTTTTAAATGTCTTTATCCTGGGAGAGCTGGGGGATCGACAGGCTGCCCTGCTTCACGGGGGCGGCGGCGGGGTCAACACGGCGGCGGTGCAGCTCTGCAAGGCGCTTGTTCCAAGCACGAAGCTCATCGTCACGGCATCCCCCGAAAAGATGGATCGCGTGAAAGCTCTTGGCGTTGATCTGGTGATCAACTACAAGGAGACGCCCGATTTTTCCGAGGCCGTGAAGAATTTTACCGGCAAGAGGGGCGTCGATGTGATCCTGGATCACATCGGGGCGAAGTACCTGGAGCCCAACATGAACTCACTGGCCTATGCCGGGAGGCTCGTCCTCATCGGGGTGACGAGCGGTATCAAGGCCGAGTTGAACCTGGCCCTCATGATGGTGAAGCGCCAGCGGATCATCGGCTCGGTGCTCCGCTCCCGGCCTGTCTCGGAAAAAGGGCAGATCGTGGCCGAGTTCACACGGCGGGCCCTGCCGAAGTTTGCCGACCGGACCATCGTGCCCCTCATCGAGAAGGTGTTTCCCCTCGAGGAGGTGAAGGCCGCTCACCGGATGATGGAGGAAGACAAGCACTTCGGGAAGATCGTGCTGCGAGTGGGAGCCTGATCGGTTATCAGACTTCAGGCTGCAGGCGACAGGCTACAGGCTACAGGCTACAGGCTACAGGCAATGGAATACTGTCGTCGCGATTTCCCTTTTTTTCACTGATCACTGACCACTGGCCACTTCATGGACGGAGGAAAGATGAAGGTCATGACCCGCAGGGGCTGGTCTCCCTACATCGCCGGGGGGCTGGCGGGGGTGTTGCTGGTGATGTCCGTTTTTCTCACGGGCAAGTATTTCGGCACCTCGACGACTTTCGTGCGCACTGCAGGCATGATCGAGCAGGCCGTGGCGCCTGAGCACGCGGCAGGGCAGGAATACTACAAGAAGGAAAAAATAAAGATCGAGTGGCAGTGGATGTTCGTCGCCGGGATCTTCTTCGGGGCCCTCGCTGCGGCATTGTTCACGAAAGACTTCAAGTCCACCCCGGTGCCCCCCATGTGGGAGTCGCACTTCGGATCGTCGAAGGCCAGGCGCTGGGTTGCCGCCTTCCTCGGCGGCATCGTGCTGATGTTCGGGGCCCGCATGGCCGACGGGTGACCGAGCGGCCACGGTTTGAGCGGTCTGGCTCAAATAGCGGTGAGCGGCTACATTGCCCTGGCCTGTTTCTTCGGCGCGGGCGCCATCGTGGCTCGAATCCTTTATGGAGGCGGCAGGCAATGAACGAGCTTCTTTCCGGACTCATCACGGGCGTGATCTTCGGCTTTCTCCTCCAGAAAGGGCAGGTGCTCCGCTATGACAAGCAGCTCGGGGCCATGCGGTTCCTCGACATGACGATCATGAAATTCATGCTTTCCTCGATCCTCGTCTCCATGATCGGGCTCTACGGCCTGAACGAGTTCGGCCTCATCCAGTTCAGCATCAAGGAAACGATCATCGGCACCAATGTCATTGGCGGGCTTCTCTTCGGCATCGGCTGGGGCATCGTGGGCTACTGCCCGGGGACGGCTGTGGGGGCCCTTGCGGAGGGAAGGTGGGATGCGCTGTTCGGCCTGGCGGGGATGCTTGTCGGGGCGGCTCTCTTTGCCGAGGTCTACCCGCTGGTGAAAACGACGGTTCTCACCTGGGGAAATTACGGGAAGCTGACGATCCCGTCGGCACTGGGTGTGGGGCCCTGGCCCGTCATCGCCGTCATCACGGCGGGGTTCCTGGGCCTCTTCTGGTTCTTCGAGAGACAGGGGCTGTGAGCCACAGTGAAAGAAGTGTTTGAGTGTATAAGTGTCTTAGTGAAGAGAAGAAAGAAAATAGGGGTTGCTCAAAGTTAAAACCCGGAATCCGGAAACAGATTCTTTAATCTTCACTCAGTCACGTAAACACTCAGACACTCAGGCACTTCTTTTTACGGTTCCACCTTGGCAGGGGGCGGCGGCCAGACCTCGACGCTGTCGATTCCCGTTCTCTTGATGGCCGGCTGGATTCCCACGACTGAGTACCACTCGCCGATTCGCTCACCCTTTTGATCGACCATTTCGAAGCCCCGAAGGTTCTGGTTCCGTTCCCGGGCCCTGGACTGCATGGCTTCCATCAGCCGCTTCAGCGCTTCCTGTCCCGGTCCAATCTTCATCCAGTGCTTCGCAGAGTCGAATCGAAATTTCTTTTCCACCCCGATGATCGCAAGCGGGTGCGATTCCGGTCCGCTGTAGTAGTAGTCGAGATCGGCATCTTCCCTGTAAGACTGCAGGCTGGCCGTGGCGCCTTCGCTGGGCTTGAGCGTGCCGTAATTTTCCCCGGACCGGCTCATGAAGAAGACAATGAAGCCGATGCATAGGACAAGAATAATGATCAGGTACGCTCTTTCATCCATGGTCGTTCTCTTCACGTATAACGGACCCGCCGAAACCGGTCAACGGGATTTTCGGAACCGATCCGACATCGGATTTGCCGGCGGCATCCATGATGAAAAGCCTTGTCGTAATGACGGGGTCGTGATATGAGGCGTGTTCCCGTTCATGCGCTCAAAATAACTCAAGCCGGCAAGAACATGGTGAAAACAGGCTCAACGAAAACGAAACCCGAGACGCAGGGGCCGATCGGCCCGGGTGATGCGCGCAAGCCGCCCGACAAACCGAAGAAGCGTTTCCAGCCCTTCATCATCCACGCCTGGTGCAAGAACTGCGGGATCTGCGCAGCCTTCTGCCCGAAGCATGTCCTGCACTGCGATGACTCGGGCGCGCATGCGGCAATGCCCGACGAGTGCATCGGCTGCCGCTTCTGCGAGATGCATTGCCCCGACCTAGCCATCGCGGTGAAGGAACGGGAAGCCGCGAAAGGGGTGAAGACGTCATGAGCCGAAGGAGCAAAGAGGGAAAGATCCTGCTTCTCCAGGGCAACGAGGCGCTCGCCGAGGGGGCGCTCGCTGCGGGCTGTCGCTTCTTTGCCGGATACCCCATCACCCCCGCCTCGGAGATTGCCGAGCACATGGCCCTGAAGCTTCCCGCGTTGGGCGGCAGCTTCATCCAGATGGAGGACGAGATTGCCAGCATGGGGGCCGTCATCGGCGCATCCCTTGCCGGCGTGAAAGCCATGACCGCCACGAGCGGACCGGGTTTTTCCCTGATGCAGGAGAACATCGGTTATGCCTGCATGGTCGAGACACCGTGCGTCATCGTGAACGTGATGCGCGGCGGGCCCAGCACGGGACTGCCCACCTACGTCTCCCAGGGGGACGTCATGCAGGCCCGTTGGGGAACCCACGGCGACCACCCCGTCATCGTGCTTGCCGTCTCGTCGGTGCGGGACTGTTTTGAAATTGCCGTCTTTGCCTTCAACCTGTCGGAGAAATACCGTGTGCCCGTCGTCATCCTTTCCGACGAGGTGGTGGCCCACACGCGGGAGACGTTCGTCATTCCCCCGCAGGATCAAATCGAGGTCTTCGACCGCGTCAAGCCCGCCGTTCCCCCGGAGTGGTATCTCCCCTACGAGGATACGGGAACAGGGGTGCCTCCCATGGCCGCCTTCGGGGACGGTTACCGGCACCACGTGACGGGACTGACGCACGACGAGCGGGGGTTCCCGACCCAGCGCCCCGACGAGATCGACGCGCTCATGCGCCGGTTTTTCCGGAAGATCACCCAGGGGTTTCATGAAATCCAGCGGGTGGAAACCTTCATGATGGAGGATGCCGAGATCGCCGTGATTGCCTATGGCTCCGTGGCGCGATCCTCCCACCGCGCCGTCATCGAGGCACGGGAGCACGGGGTGAAAGCGGGGCTCCTGCAGCTCGTCACGCTCTTTCCGTTTCCCCGGCGCCACGTGGAGAAGGCCCTTCAACAGTGCAAGGCCGTCCTCGTCCCGGAAATGAACATCGGGCAGATCAGCCGCGAAGTGAAGAGGGTGCATCTGAACAGCTCCCGTGTGGAAACCCTGAACCGTGTCGACGGCCGATTGATCACCCCCCGGGAGATCAGCGACTGTCTCATCAAGATGTACTACTGAGAGGGAAAGGCCCATGCCGGAAGGAATGACAGGATTGGTCCACAAGTACCTCCGTCACGATAAGAAGTTCCCCCACATCTGGTGCCCGGGATGCGGCAACGGGATTGTCCTGGGCTCGCTCATCCGGGCCATCGACCGCCTGGGGCTGGACAAGGACAAGGTGGCCCTCGTCTCCGGCATCGGCTGCTCGGGCAGGATGACGACCTACGCCGATTTCAGCACCCTTCACACCCCCCACGGCCGTGCCCTGACCTATGCCACGGGGTTGAAGCTGTCCCGGGAGGAACTCACGGTCATTGTCATCATGGGAGACGGGGATGCCACGGCCATCGGCGGCAACCACTACATCCACGCCGCGCGCCGCAACGTCGACATGACGGCCATCATCGTGAACAACCAGGTCTACGGGATGACGGGAGGCCAGTATTCCCCCACGACGCCCTACGGCTCGATGACCACGACGTCGCCCTACGGGATGGTGGAACACGCCTTCGACATATCGGCCCTTGCCGTCGCGGCGGATGCCTCCTTCGTGGCCCGCGGCACTGTCTACCACGCCGCCCTTCTCGACCAGCTGATCGAGAGTGCCATCCGAAAGAAAGGGTTCAGCTCCGTGGAGGTGCTCTCCAACTGCCACACCCAGTTCGGGCGGAGAAACAAGATGTCGAGCCCGGTGAAGATGCTCGAGTGGTTCAAGGAAAACGCCGTCAGGATGCACGCGACCGCGAAGATGAAGCCCGAGGAGCTCGAGGGGAAATTCATCATCGGCGTTCTTGCCGATTCGGAGAGGCCCTCTTACAATGAGGAGTACGAAAAGGTTCGTGAGCTGGCGAGGGGCAGGAGCACGGCGCCCAAGCCGCCGGCGCGGTGCGAGGGATGATGCAGATGGGGAACACGCGCGGGGACAAGCCATATCGCCACGAAATCCGCCTGGCAGGCTCCGGGGGCCAGGGGATCATCATGGCGGCGGTCGTGCTTGCCGAAGCGATCGGCGTCCACGAGGGTAAACAGGTGAGCCAGACCCAGAGCTACGGCCCGGAGGCAAGGGGAGGGACCTGCAAGGCCGAGATTGTCGTCAGCGATGCGCCCATCGACTACCCCAAGGTTGCCAGGCCGGATATTCTCCTGGCCATGAACCAGGCCTCCGTCAACACCTACTTCGGGGATGTCAAATCAACGGGGCTTCTGATCGTGGACAGCACCTTCGTCAGCAAGGTGCCCACGGCAAAAACCGTCTCGATCCCATTCACGCAGATCGCGAGGGATGAATTCGGGACGGACCTGGTTGCCAACATGGTGGCCCTGGGCGCGCTGGGCACCCTCAGCAAGGACGTGTCCCCGGAAAGCCTCGAGGCGGCCGTTGTCTCCAGGGTGCCGAACGGAACGGCGGAGCTCAACCTCAAGGCCCTGCGGGCCGGGATCAAGGCAGCCGAGAATTACGATCTGAAGAAGCTGCCGCAGACCCTGGCGGAAGAAGAGGAATAGGCGCTTCGCGCAGGCTTCGGGCTTCAGGCATCAGGCTTCCGGAATCCCTTTTTCTGGTCCCTACACCCCGGTCCCTAGTCCCTTACTCTGTCACAGATTGATAACAAGACAACATGGGGGATAGGCATGATGCAGACCAACTCGACGGTTCAGGTCCAGTTTCTCGGCAGCGGCGATGCCTTCGGCAGCGGCGGGAGGCTCCAGAGCTGCATCCTTGTCAGCCATCACGGCAGCCGATTCCTCATCGACTGCGGCGCCTCGGCGATGATATCCCTGCGCCGCTTCGGGATTGACCCCAACACCATCGGCAGTATCTTTCTCACCCACCTGCACGGCGATCACTTCGGCGGCCTTCCCTTTTTCATCCTCGATGCCCAGCTTGTGAGCAGGCGAGCCGCACCGCTCCTCGTGGCAGGCCCCCCGGGGCTCGCGAAAAGACTGCCCGGGGCCATGGATGCCTGCTTTCCCGGGTCGTGGGGTGTGAAGAGGAAGTTCGAAATCGATCTCCGGGAGATGGAGCCCCGGATGTCCCTGTCTGCCGAACCCGTCCGCGTGACGCCGTTCATCGGCCTCCACCCCAGCGGCGACAATGCCTACTCCCTTCGGTTCGAAGTGGGCGGGAAGGTGCTCGCCTGCTCCGGTGACACGGAGTGGACCGATGCGCTTGCCGAGGCAGCCCGCGGAGCCGACCTGCTCATTGCCGAAGCCTACTTCTACGAGAAGAAAGTTCCCTATCACCTCGATTACCGGACCCTCATGGAAAAGTCGGCAGGCCTGGGCATCCGGCGCACTGTCATCACGCACATGAGCGCCGACATGCTCTCGAAGACCGGCCTGGCGGAGTGCGAGGTTGCCGACGACGGGTTGATCTTCGAGATCTGATCATCGGTTTTTTTCAGCTTGATTTGACGGTTCGGCCTACCTAGAATACGCTTGCCAGCTGGAAGCTCAGTGAGCAAAGGGGATCTTTCCGGGAGAGGATCGACCGATGCCGGCCAACCTTCCGCCCGACTATTTCGAAGCAGAGAGAAAATACAAGCAAGCCTCCACGGTGGCCGAGAGGATCGCCGCCCTGGAGGACCTGATGGCCACGGTCCCCAAGCACAAGGGCACCGACCACCTGCGGGCCGATCTGCGCAGGCGGCTCTCCCAGCTCAACAAGGAAGCCGTCGAGCAGCGCAAGAGGAAAGGCAGCGGCCGCGACAGTCTCTACAACATACCCCGGGAAGGGGCCGCCCAGGTCGCGCTCGTCGGCTTTGCCAATTCGGGCAAGTCTTCCATCCTGGCCAATCTCACCAAGGCCACCCCCGTCATTGCCGATTATCCCCTCTCGACGGTCGTGCCCTGCCCGGGCATGATGCCCTACGAGGACATCCAGTTCCAGCTTGTCGATCTTCCGCCCATCGCTAACGAAACAACCGACGGATGGGTGTCGGGGATCATTCGGGTTGCCGATGCGTTGCTCATCGTCATCGATCTCGTGGAGGATGCCGACATCCAGATGGAACTCATCCTCGATCAGATCGGAAAATGGAACATCAGGACGGAGAAACCGAAGGAGGGCGAATACCGCGCCCTGGTGAAGCGGGCGCTGGTGGCGGCGAACAAAAGCGACCGGACCGGGGCCGCCGGGAATTTCGAAAAGCTCATGGCGGCATATGGAGGCCGCTACCCCCTGGTGGCCCTCTCCTGCCTGAAAAAAGACGGCCTGGAAGATCTGAAGCAGCAGATCTTCAAGCTGGCAGGGATCATCCGCGTCTACTCCAAGCCGCCGGGGAAGGACCCCGACATGTCCAAGCCCTATGTGGTTCCCGTGGGATCCACCGTGATGGATGTGGCGGAGAAGGTTCACAAGGACTTCGTGACAAAGCTGAAGTTCGCACGCATCTGGGGTTCGGCAAAATTCGACGGCATGCGCGTGGAGAGGACGCACGTGCTGAAGGACAGGGACATCATCGAGCTGAACATGTGAACAGCAGGGTAAAGGGTAGAGGGTACAGGGTACAGGGGGAAGAAAAAGAAAAGGATCGGGAGGGCAGTTCCCGATCCTTTCTTATTTGTCCGGCCATGGCTTGAGGCTACAACATTACTTCAAATCAGAGTGCGTTGTGCACCCGGTGATCACGCGTTGAGGGTGTCTTTTGCGATGAACAACCGGTCCGCCGACGACGAGGCGCCTGCCTGAACCTGTTTTTCGGGATCGACGAGATTGTATCGTTCTTGAATCAGCTTCGTGAGGCTGCTTTCAAATACTTCGCGCTCTTTCTTGTCCTTGTCCAGGTAATCTTCGATGGCCCCGTTGGAAATCGTGATCTGGATCTTCCGGGAACGCCTGCTGGGCCGTCCCGGTTCGTTGTCGAGGTTCCAGTCGATCTCGATGATATGATCATCTTTTGCGTAGCGTGTGACGATCCAGGCGTTCGCCGGGAAAAACGGCTTGAGCAGTCTGACCCAGTAATCCAGCAAGTCTTCGGTCATGGCATTTCATCCTTCCGTTGAAAGCGTAAGTAAAAAACCCCATCCCTCTTCAGTGAGAGACGGGGGTACCAATCATGAGAGCCGATAAAAATGCGTATCCTGTTTCTGATGGGCAGCCCTGTTACCAGCAAAGCGAGATGCATCGTCATAAGACATCCGAACCTCCATGAAGTCAAGGAATAATATCCGTCGGCCACGGGATCCCTGCGTCGGAATATACTGCTGAAATGCGTCGTCATAAATCCTTGACTTTCGATTCAGCATATACTATTTTATTACAACAACATAAGTTCGGATCTAGACATTTAGAAGTGCAAAGGTGGGCCACCCCGCTCTTCGGAGTCTGGGTGGTTTTTTTGCTTTCTGTCATGGTGCCAATCCGACTTATACAATTTCAAGAAAGGAGGATGCGGACGATGGCAGAAGGTAAAGTCAAATGGTTCAGCGATCAAAAAGGCTTCGGATTCATCGAAAAGGATGAGGGCGGAGACGTGTTTGTTCATCACAGCGCGATCCAGGCCGAAGGCTTCAAGACGCTTGCCGAAGGGCAGCGTGTCAGCTTCGACATCAAGCAGGGACCGAAAGGCCCGGCTGCGGAGAACGTAAAGCCTCTCTAGAAAAACCAGTTACCGGGAAGCATACCTGAAAGGCAGGGCCGCATGCGGTTCTGCCTTTTTTTGCCGGGGATACGGATCGCCGGCTGCCTGGCGCAGAAAAACCTTGACATTCCTGACGATCAGGATAGTCTGAGGCCAGCGTAATCGACATCAATCAAGACGTTATTGATTTTTTCCGAACCGCGAATCCTCAGACCATCTTGAAGCCCTGTCCGATACCGCGAGACGGGTTTTTTTTGTTGCAGGGTTCAGACAAGGAGTGGGCGAGATGCAAATCCATTTGATCGAAAATGCGAACAACTTCGTCAAACTTCGCGACAAGGTGTGGGAAAGCGGCTGGTGGCAGCTCGGCGAAGACGAAGCGAAGAAGCTCATCGGGGGCCACATCTACTTTCACAGAAAAAAGACCGAACCGTCTTTCTACGGCGGATCGATACGGAGCTACCGGATCAAGGAAGAGGATCCCCACAAGGGAAGCATCATTTTTGAATTCGAATACCGCGAGACCTGCAGGGGCATCAAGGCCGACAGATTGGGATGGTCCCTGGAACGCAAGATCGTGTGACAGGCGCAACGGGTCTTGGGGGGTGCTCAACGCCGCCCGGCCTCACAGATATCGTTTTGCGGTGAAAAGGATCGAGGAGGAACTCCCGATCCTTTTGTCGTTTCGAAACGGGTTAACCAGTCCATTCGCGAACAAGCACATCCCGGTTTTGTATTAAAAGGTCCATGTAGTCGAGCTCCAGGCCGATCATTTCCCTGTCGTCTTTGCGCAGCCACTCGGAGAGCCACGCAAACCGCATCGCGACGACGAACTCGAGAAAATGACGCCAGCTGACGTCGGAATAGAGATCCGCGGCTCTTAACCGGGCGATCAATTTCCTGACCAGATCTCCCACAAGGCTGGAAGGATGTTCGATCCCGAGGCAGCCTACCATATTGACCAGGTCATAGATCTCCGGCTTGATCCCCAGGAACTCCCAGTCGATCACAGACAGGATCTCCTCCGTCCCCCAGACGATATTCAGAGGATGATAATCCCCGTGGCAAAAACCGACTGGCAGGGAATCACAAACGCCCATGAAACGCTTTTCCAGGAAAGCAAGCACCGGGATGATCCGCGGCATGATCTCCGGGGCATGCCTGTCGATCTGACGGACGAGCGCATGGATGTAGTTCTTGATGGAGAATGGGTCCTCGAGCGAAAAAAAAGGAATCCCCCGGGACTTCTCCCTCAGTTCGATGAGGAATCGCGACAGGACGTCGGCTCGCCATCCTTCATATAGATAGGTTTCGCGATCCAAAGGAACACCATGGATATACGGGACCAGTTGCCAAAGCCCCCGGTCGACTTTCCGGATATATCGGCCCTCGCTGTCGGCCCTGTAGGGCGTGATGCTCGCGAGACCGTTACGGGAAAGATACTCCAGGGACTGGATGATCCTCATTTTGGCGAGATAGACTGAGGCCGGGATCTGCTCCAAGACATAGTAGGCTCCCAGGGCGTCTTCGATGACCACGCGGAACAGGGTTCGCTCGGGACTGCCCTCAGGGATGAGCCGGGGACAAACAGTTTTCAAGGATATCCCCCAGAAAGAGGCGATCCTTTTCAGCTCGGCTTCACTGTAGACGGCTGAGTCACCCCGGACAGGAGTTTTTACGTTGAGGCTGTCGAGGACGGTGCGGGCGAAATCCACGCCCTTGTCGCAGAGGTTCCCCTGCAGCTCAATGCGCTGATCGCCCTGAACGTCGATGGTCAAATGACACCCGTTGGGGCACATCAGGCAGATCAGATCGCGAGGCATGACATTCATTCTTGATCAAAAGATGCTTTCTGTTTTATAAAGCTGCTGATTACGCTTGAAGTTGCTCATGCTCTTAAGACCTGCAGGGTGTCATTTGAAGAAATCATTCAAATGATCCATGAATAGAATATCATTTGCTTGGCAAGAATCTCAAGCTTCGCGTCGCCCAACCGGACCCATGCCAAGGCGAACGGATTATATGAATGAGGTTTTGACATGAAAAATTTCGGAGCCGTCAGACTCGTCGACAGCGTCATCCAGGCAGGATTGTGCTGCGGATGCGGCGCCTGCATCAACCTGTGCCCCTATTTTCAGTCCTACCGGGGGAAAACGGCAGCTCTTTTCCCGTGCAACCTGGAGACGGGGAGGTGTTTTGCATACTGCCCCAAGGTCGAGTTGGATCCTGACGCTCTTTCCCGGTTTCTTTTCAAGCAACCTTACGATGGCTCTCCCCTGGGCACGGTGAGGAGCATCCACATTTCCCATGCCGGCGCAAAGGTGAAACGGCAGGCCTTCCAGTCCGGGGGCACGGTCTCCGCCCTTGTTTATTTTGCTCTGCGCAGCAAGCGCATACGAGGCGCAGTCCTCACGGGCCGGGACGGCTTCCTTCCCGTTCCCTCCCGGGTCACCAGGCCGGCGGATGTGTTGCGTCAGAGCCTCTCCAAGTATGCAGCCGCCCCCACCCTCTCCGCCCTGAACAAGGCCGTTGCAGAAGGATGCAGGGACCTTGGGGTGGTCGCCACGCCCTGCCAGGCTGCGGCCGTTGCCCAGATGCGCAGCAACCCCATGGAGGACCCGTCGTTCACGGACCCCACGGCCCTGGTGATCGGCCTCTTCTGCACCTGGGCCCTCGATTTCCGTCGATTCGAGGCCTTCCTGGCCGAAAGAGTGCCCTTGCCCGACATCGTCAAGATCGATATCCCGCCCCCGCCGGCATCGGTGCTGGAAGTTTACCTGAAAGAGGGCAAGCGGGAGTTCCCCCTCGATGAGATCCGGGCTCTCGTCCCGGAGGCCTGCCTGTATTGCCCGGATATGACCGCGGAGTTTGCCGATGTGTCCGTGGGAGTCCTGGAAGGCCGGCCGGGCATGAACACGCTCATCGTCCGGACGGAGCGCGGGGAAGAGATGGTCCGCGAGGCCCGGCGGCTCGGATACCTGGAACTGGACGACCTGCCCGACGAAAACCGCGAGCACCTGATGTGGGCAGCGGCCAACAAGAAAAAGCGTGCCATCCTCCAGTGCCGCGAGACGGGCAGGCTCAACGGGGAAGAAGGCGCGGCCTGCCTGCGGCTCAGCAAGGAGACGGTCGAACGGATTCTGAGCCAGGGAAAGGAGACGTCATCATGTCATTCCTGATTGACGAGGGAAAACACATACAGCATCTCCTGATGGGAAACGAAGCGATTGTCAGGGGCGCCCTCGAGGCGGGAGTCAACGTCGCCACCGGTTATCCCGGCACGCCCTCGTCGGAGGTCATCGAGGCGTTCTCGAAAGTGGCCAGGGAGCGCAATCTCTATGTCGAGTGGTCCACCAACGAGAAAGTGGCCACGGAAGTGGCCGCAGCGGCCTCCTTCGCCGGGCTGCGCTCCATGTGCGTGATGAAACAGAACGGGGTCAACGTGGCCTCCGATTTTCTGCTTCACCTGGCCAGTTCCGGCACCCGGGGCGGCATGCTGGTGGTTACCTGCGATGACCCGGGCGCCCTCTCCAGCGTCAACGAGGGGGAGTCCCGGCTTTTTGCCAGGCTGCTGGAGATCCCGCTTCTCGAGCCGGGGGATTTCCAGGAAACCAAGGACATCATCCCCTGGGCCTACGACCTATCCGAAAAACTCGGCATCGTCGTCATGCTCCGCAGCGTCACGCGCCTTTCCCACGCGAGCGGCAATGTGCGTTTCGGCCCCCTTCCCGGCAAGGCGGCACGGGCGAAATTCAGCTACCACGGCCCCCTGCTCGACCCGGAAACGGGGCCGGTCATCAGCATGATCCCGGCCAGGCCCGAACCGACTCACGGCCGCCAGCAGGAGAAATTGAAGAGCGCGCAGGAGATGTTTGAATCGTGCCCCTTCAACACCTACACCGGCCCCGCTGAGCCGGAGTTGCTGATCATCACCAGCAGCATCTGCTCGCTCTACAGCCGGGAGGCCGTCACGATCCTGGGATTGGAGAAACGGGTGGGCGTTCTCAAGCTGGCCACGACCTGGCCGCTTCCCCCCAAGCTGTTGACGAAGCACCTGGCTTCGACGAAAAAAGTGCTCTTCGTCGAGGAGGTGGCACCCACGCTGGAGGACCACGTGAAGGTGATCGCAGCCGAATCCATGTCCGAGATCGGCGCCACGACGTTTTACGGGAAGAAATCGGGCCACGTGCCCTCGGTGGGGGAGCTCAATCCCGATATCGTCATCTCGGCGCTGTCGCGCCTCTGCGATGTACCCCATCAGCCGGTCCCGCCGGAGTTCGCCCGCGAGGCGAAACTCCTCGCGGACCGCTATTCGCCTGCCCGGGGGATTTCGTTCTGTCCGGGCTGTCCCCACCGGGCTTCCTTCTGGTCCATCACCGGCGCCCTGCAGTTGGACGCCCGCCAGGGGTTCGTCTGCGGCGACATCGGCTGTTACGCCCTGGCTGCATTCCCTACCGGTTTCAGCACCAACAAGACCCTCCATTCCATGGGCTCCGGCAGCGGCATCGCGAGCGGGTTCGGCAAGCTCAGGCAGTTCGGCATGGACCAGCCCGTGGTGGCGGTCTGCGGTGACTCCACCTTTTTCCATGCGGCCATGCCCGCGCTGGCCAATGCCATCCATCATCGATCCCCCTTCACGCTCGTCCTGATGGACAACCGGGGCACGGCCATGACGGGATTCCAGCCCCATCCGGGCTCGCCGACGGACGTGCTGGGCGACCCGGCGCCGGCGCTGGACATCGAAAAGATATGCGTGTCCATGGGAGCGAAGGTGGAGGTGAGCGACCCGTTCGACCTGGCGAAGACACGAAAGAAACTCAACCGCCTGCTGGAGAGCACCGAGGGTGCCAAGGTGCTGATCCTGAGGCAGGCCTGCGCGCTCAGCCCCGAGAGGCGCAGCAGGAAGAAATACGAGATCACCGTGGACGAAGACCGCTGCCGGGGTGAGAACTGCGGCTGCAACCGCATCTGCACACGCATCTTCGGCTGCCCGGGGCTCATCTGGGACCGCGAGAAGAAAGTCAGCCGGATCGACGACATCATCTGCACCGCCTGCGGGGTCTGCCCCGACATCTGTCCCGCCGGGGCCATCATCAAGAAGGAGGTTTCCTGACCATGTCTGCCGTCTCTCTTGCGAAAGATCCCTTCAACATCATCATCACAGGTGTCGGCGGGCAGGGAAACGTGCTGGCATCGCGGCTTCTCGGGGGAATGCTGGCTTCCAGGGGATACCTGATCACCATCGGCGAGACCTTCGGAGTGACCCAGCGGGGAGGATCCGTGATGAGCCACGTCCGTGTTTCCTCCAAAGCCGTCTCCAGTCCCCAGATCCCGAGGGGCATGGCGGATATCATCGTATCGCTGGAACCGGCGGAGGCCGTCCGGGTCATGGCAGATTACGGAAATCCCGACTGCATCATCCTGTCCAACACCCAGCCGATCTATCCCGTGGGGGTCACCAAGGGGGATCTGGATTATCCTCCCGTCGAGGAGATGAAACAGGCAGTGAAAGGGTTCCTCCGTTCCTTCTTTTTCATCGACGCCACCGGGCGGGCACGCTCCCTGGGAAATCCCATCCTCACCAACATCGTCATGATCGGAGCCCTGGGCGCTCTGGCTGTGATACCCTTTGACCGGGACGACTTCAAAAAGGCCATTGCCCTGCGGATGGAGCCGGGTCAGGTGCCGATCAATCTCCAGGCATTCGATCAGGGGTACAAGATGGTCAAGGACAGTGACGCGTAAACTGCGCGAGCCTTTATTGCACATCAATGCGTTTCGCGGCTGCCGACAAGGGCACGCGTGAACACAACAGATGCAAGGATGTCTTCGATCAGGTCTTCAGGAATCGGACCAGCAGGATGTAGCGCCGGCCCAGGTTTTCGAGGCGAAGGCGGACGTTCACCTTCTCCGTCGTCCGGATGTCGTAGAGCTCGGGTAGGAGCTTCAGCTGCTCGATGTGGAAACGGATCTTTTTCAGCACTCCTTCCAGGTCGAGCCCCGCGTAGTGCCGGAGCACGGGCACATCTTTCACCATGGGTTCCTCGACGGAGCCCTTGCGGACTGTCGAAAAATCGAAGCCCTCGTCGATGAGCCTGGCGAGGTTTTCGAGCTTCAGCTTATCGATGATTTTCTTGTCATCCGCCCCTTTCTGGAGGTAATGATCCAGGACAAGGGCGGCGTTGAACTCGATTTCCGAGAGCAGGCGGTTACGGTCCCCGCGGGTCTTCTTGCGAATGTCGGCCAGGTCCCGCAGGAGAGCGCCGCTATCCTTTCCGATGCCGAAGATGTCGCCGATGAGGCCCATGGGCTGGTCGATTTGGTCTGTCTGGTCTATCCGGTCTATTCAGTCTATTCGGTCTGTCCCGTCTCTCCCGTCATGA